>NZ_CP083439.1:3000000-3260953 GCF_021919125.1 Clavibacter sp. A6099
GTCGTGAGCGCCATGCGTCCCCCTCGGGTGTCCCGTGCACCGACGTCGGCATCCCCCGATGCGGCCGGCGGGCGGCGCCGGTCCCCCGCGGTCCCCCGCGCGGATCCCCTGACTCCACCGCCCCCATCCTCTCATCCATCGTCCGAGGAAATACGATGGGTCGGGCGTCCCGTCGCATGTCCGCGCGGCGCATCCGAGTGGCGAGGCCCACGACGCCCGATTACGGTGCCGCTGACCCGCACGCACGAGCACGGCCGCACAGGCCGCACGAGGAGAGACCGTGTCGACCGCACCCGATCACGTGCCGACCGAGCGCCGCATCACTCGGCTGGCGATCGAGACCTCCGTCGCGATGGCCTGGAACGCGGAGGGCGCGATCCGCGGTCTGCCGCCGCTCGCGTGGCAGCTCGGGGGCCCCTGGGAGGGCGTGCACTTCTCGGGCGACGCCGACGCGTACGCGCCCGAGGCGCGGCGTGAGGTGATCGAGTCGTGGATCGCGGGGCTCGGCCTGGCCGACGCCATCGACCTCACCGACGGCCCGCTCGCCCGCCGCGGCGAGGACATGGTCTGGACGGGCGCCATCGACGAGGTCGTGTTCGAGCTCCGCTACCCGGCCGAGTACGCGGATCCCGCCGGGCCGGACGCCTAGCCGGCGGGAGCGCTCCGCTCGCGCCACCCGGATCCGTCGCGCTCCAGCTCGATGAGCTGCCCGTTGGCCCAGACCAGCGAGCGCGTGAGCGCGGGCGAACGGCCGAGCGCCGTGAGGTAGAGCACGCGCAGCAGGTAGCCGTGGGCGACCACGAGGGTGGTGCGCGGATCCGCCGCGACGTCGTCGAGGATCGCGCGCGCCCGCACGGCCGCGGCCGCCCACGTCTCGCCGCCGTCGGGCGCCGCGGGCTCGCCGTCATCGCCCGTGAGCCATGCCGCGAACGCCGCACCGTGCACGGGTCCGCGCAGCTCGTCGCGCGTGATCCCCTCGAACCCGCCGAAGTCCAGCTCCACCAGCTCGGGCCGCGGCTCGGGCGCGACCCCCGGCGCGACGCCCTGCTCCTGCAGGATCCGCGCGGTGCTGCGGGCGCGCGACAGCGTGCTCACGAGGATCCGCTGGACGCCCTCCCCGCGCAGCCGCGCCGCGAGGGGCGCGAGCTGCTCGGCCGCGTCGTCGTCGACGTCGATGTCGGTGCGCGAGTCGTAGCGGTACTCCCGGTTCCAGGGTGTCGGCGCGTGCCGCGTGAGGAGCAGGCGCGCGGGCCCGGGCGGAGGTGTCTGCATGGGTCCATCCAACCCGGATCCCACCCGCGCTCGCACGCGCGCCGCCGCCCGGACGACGCACCCGGCACCGGACTAGCGTCGAAGGGGATGTCCAGGAGCCCGACCCGCGCCGCGCCGCCCGCCGTCCGCGCCGCGTTCGCCGCGGCGAGCGCCGCGTACCTCCTCAACTGCGCGATCGGGATCGCGGCGGCGACACGGATCCTGCCGCCCCGGCCCGAGCTCCGCCTGCACCACCGCGCGTACGTGCTCACGAGCGCGCTCACCGCGGTCGCGCTCGCGTCGCCGCTCTGGGCCGGATCCGCCGCGCGCCCCACCGCCCGCCGCGCCGCCCGCGCGCTCGCCCCGGCCCTGATCCCGCTCGCCGCGCTCCCCCGCGTGGGCACCCGCACGAGGCGGCATCCCGCCGTCGCCCTGACCGCCGCCCCCTGGTTCGCCCGGGGGATCCTCGCCACCTGGAGATGACCGTGGAGTTCCTCGACGTCCTGCGCGCCCGGAAGACCACCAACGGCGCCTTCCTGCCCGACCCGGTGAGCCAGGAGCACCAGCGCCTCCTCATGGAGGTCGCCGGCCGCGCGCCCTCGCAGCTCAACAGCCAGCCGTGGCGCTTCGTGCTGATCGAGGAGCGCGACACGATCGAGCGGATCGCCGACATCAGCGGCGCGAGCATGACCGAGACGATGTCGAACGGCACCTTCTTCGAGCGCTACAAGCACCACTTCCGCTTCTCGCAGGAGGAGATGGACCTGCGGCGCGACGGCATGCTCTTCGACCGGCTGCCCGCGCCGCTGCGGCCGTTCACCCAGCAGGCGTTCACGCGGCGCGGCCAGTGGCTCATGAACGCGCTGCGCGTGCCGCAGACCCTCGGCCGGGACAACCGCGCGCTCGTCGCGGGCAGCCCGCTCCTCATCGGCGTCATGCTCGACCGGGCGGAGGAGCGCCCCGAGTCGCTCGCGTCGTTCTACTCGACGTTCTCGATGGGCGCCGCGATGGAGAACGTGTGGCTGACCACGGGAGCGATCGGGATGGGGATCCAGTTCATCTCGTTCCCGATGGAGATCCGCGCGCAGTGGGCCCGGGTCGAGGAGCTGCTGCGCGTGCCGCCGGAGCTCGAGCTCAAGGCCGTGTACCGGCTCGGCTACCTGCCGCCCGAGGCGCGCCGCCCCGCGATCGACTGGTCCAGCCGCGAACGGAAGCGCCCGTCGCAGTACGTGTACCGCGGGACGTGCGACACCCCGCAGGAGGGGTGGGACGAGCCGGCGGCACGCTGATCCCGCGGCGCGCGCCTCGTTCTGGGGGCGCGGGCGGGCGCCTGCGGGGCGATCTCGGCCTGCCCGCGCCCGTAGGGTCGGAGCATGGCCGAGGGGACGTGGGTGCGGATCCCGTCCCCGAGCACCCGGCAGCGCTGGCTCCTCACGTTCGGCTCGCTCGCGATCCTCTCCCTCTTCCTCTGGACGCCCGTCGGCGGGCTCACGCGGATCGTCGACGAGGCCGTCGGCCCGTCGCCGCTCATCCGGGTGGGCCTGCCGATCGTGCTGGCGCTCGCGGTGCTCGGCATCGCGTACCTGATCGTCGCGGAGCGCACGCAGCCGCCCGCGGTCGACGTCGCGCGCGGCGTCCTCCGCATCGGCCGGAAGGAGTGGGGCTTCCGCGAGATCACGGGCGCGCGCATCGAGCTGGCGGGTGCCGAGGGCGACGACACCCTGATCCTGCGCTTCTCGACGACCGGGGACGAGAGCTGCAGCGTCGTCGTCTCCACGCGCGAGGGCGTGCGGCTGGCCGACGAGCAGCGTGACGCGCTCCTCGCCGCCATCCGCGGATCCCGCATCGCGCCGCCGCGCTCGAAGGACGACCCGCACGGCAAGTTCGCGCACATCGAGTTCCCGGGCCACCTGACCCTCGAGGACGCGGCGGCGCTCGTCGACGGCAGCGGGACCGCCGAGCCGATGGCCGCTCGAGGACAGCGCGGCCAGGGGTCGGGCGCGCGCAACGTGCACCCTGCCGACGGCACGGCTCGCGCGCTGTCGGCGAGGGGCCCGTCACGTCGCGCCCAGTACGGCGTCGCCGTGTTCGTGCTCCTCATCGGCATCGGCGCGGCCGTCATCGCGATCCAGCACCCCGGTGCCGTCTCCGGGCGTCGCGGCATCCCCGTGCTCGGGATCGCCCTGCTCATGCTGCCGGCCGGGATCGCGTACGTCCTCATCATCCGGCGCGACGCGCGACGGGCTGACGCACAGCGCGCGGCCGCCGCTCAGGAGGGCGCGGACGCAGACGAGCCCTCCCGCCCCTCCGACGGGAGCTGACGCGTGGCCGACGACGGCTGGGTGCGGATCCCGGCGCCGAGCTTCCGGCAGCGCCTGCTCTTCGGCAGCCTGTGGTTCGTCCTCGTCGCGTGGCTCAGCATGAACCCACTCGGCCTCCTCGGCCGCCGCGTCGAGGACTCCCTCGGCGGCGGCTGGCTCACCATCGCAGCGACCGTCGTGCTCGGCGTCGCCTCTGGCGGGGCGATCCTCCTCCTCGTCATCACGCGCCTCACGCCGGCGCTCGACATCGACGCCGGTCGCGGTGTCCTGCGCCTCCGCCGGCGGGAGCGTCCGTTCACCGATCTCGTCGGCGCGCTCGTCGAGGTGGCGCCCGTCCCGCGGGAGTCGCGGTACGACACACCCCGGAAGCGCCCGCAGCGGGTTCCCCTCGTGATCCGACTCGACCTCGCCGACGGCGCCCGGTTCCGTGTCGTGCTCGCCATCGGCGCGACCGACGCGCTCTCGCCCGAACGGACGGCGGCGCTCCTCGCCGCGGTGCGCGGGTCCCGGATCGCGCCGCCCACCGCCTCCTACGACCCCGACGGCCGCTTCACGCACCTCAACTTCCCGGGGCGCCTCGACATCCCCGACACGATCCGCCTCATCGAGGACCCGCAGCGCGCCCGCACGCAGCTCCGCTGACCGGGGCGACCCGCGTCACACCCGCAGCGAGAACGCCGCCAGCCCCTCCTCCGCGTGCGGCGCGAAGCCGAGCGAGCGGTAGAAGGGGTGCGAGCGGTCGCCGTCCTCGGTGCCGCCCGCGTCGGTGGTGAGCACGAGGAGGACGCCGGCCGGCTGTCCCGCGCGCACGTGCTCGACGAGCGCGCGCCCGACGCCGCCGCGCTGCACGTCGGGCCGCACGAGGAGGTCCTGCACGTAGCAGATGGTCGTGCCGTCGCCCACGGTGCGCGCCAGGCCGACGAGCCGGCCGTCCGCGTCGCTCGCGGTGGCGACCAGGTCGGATCCGGCGAGCGCCCGCTCGAGCCGCTCCGGGTCCCGCGTGTAGACGCTCCAGCCGACGGATCCGTAGAGGTCGAGCAGCTCGCCGCGGGCGGGGATCTCGTCGGCGAGGCGGGTCACCCCCACACCGTAACCGCCTGTGGACTCGACGCACGCGCGATGACCGCCCCTCGATACGGTCGCGGTTCCGCCCGCCAACCCTTCCGACGAGAGCTGCCATGCACCAGTCGCGCCACGCCTGCACGTCCTCATCCCGTCGGAGCCGATCCGGATCCCTCGCCGTCGCCTCCCTGGCCGTCGCGGCCATCGCCGCCTCCGGCCTCGGCGCCGCCCTCCTCGCCCCCGCGAGCGCGTTCGCCGCCACCGCCACGGTGGGCCTCGGCACCGCCGCGACCTACTCGGTGCTCGCCGGCCAGGGCGTCACCAACACCGGCCCCAGCACGCTGGCGGCGGATCTCGGCACCAGCCCGAACGCGGCCATCTCGGGCTTCCCGCCCGGCGTCGTCGGCGGCGCCACGCACGCGGCCGACGCCGCGGCCGGCCAGGCCCAATCCGACCTCACCACCGCGTACGACGACGCGGCCGGCCGCCCCACCACCGCCGCGGTGCCCGCCGACCTCGTCGGATCCACCCTCACGCCCGGCGTGTACACGGCGGGCGGCCCGCTCGCCAACACCGGCACCGTCACGCTCGACGCGCAGGGCGACCCGTCGGCCGTCTTCGTCATCCAGGCGCCGTCGACGCTCACCACGGGCTCGAGCAGCCGGGTGTCGCTCGTCAACGGCGCCCAGGCCTGCAACGTCTTCTGGCAGGTGTCGAGCTCCGCCACCCTGGGCACGAACTCGGGCTTCGCCGGCACGATCCTCGCGCTCACCTCCATCTCCGTCGGCACCGGCGCCACGGTCGACGGCCGCGCGCTCGCGCGCAACGGCGCCGTCACCCTCGACGACGACGCGTTCGTCGCCTCCACCTGCGGCACCAGCACGTCGCCCATCGGCTCCGGCACGACGCCCGTCGTCACGCCCACGCCGGCGCCCTCGTCCACCCCGGCGCCCACGCCGACCGGCGGATCCACCGGCGGCACGACGGGCGGCACCACCGGCGGATCCACGCCCACGCCGTCCCCCACGCCCACCTCCGACAGGCCGACGCCCTCCACCCCTCCCGGCGACGTGCCGCCGCCATCCGGCCACCTGCCCCGCACGGGCGGCGACGGAGCGCGCCTCGCCCTCGAGCTGGGACTGGGAGCGGCAGCGCTCGCGGCCGGCGTCGTCGCGGTGATCGCGGTGCGCATCCGCCGCCGCCGGCACTAGCCGCCGCAGCGCCGCACCACCCGACGCCCGTCCCCGCCTCGCGCGGGGGCGGGCGTCCGTCATGCGCACGGCCCTGTCGCCGAGGAGGAGCCGGGCTAGGGTCGGCAGCAGGAGCGACGACGCTCCGATCCCCCAGTCGACGAGGACCACCATGACGACGACGAGCCGACCTCCGCGCAGCAGCACCGCCGACCGGCCGGCCCGTCCCCGACGCTCCCGCATGGCCCGCCGCGAGGCGATCGCCGGCTACCTCTTCATCGGCCCGTGGATCGTCGGGTTCCTCGTCTTCACGCTCGGCGCGATGGTCTACAGCCTCGTGGTGTCGTTCAGCGACTACAACCTCGCGACCGACGTGGCCACCCCGGTCGGCACGGAGAACTACGAGCGTCTGTTCTCGGATCCGCGCGTGGCCCTGAGCCTCGGCAACACCCTCTTCTACGCCATCCTCGCGGTGCCGTTCGAGGTGTGCCTCGCGCTCCTGCTCGCGATCCTCCTCGCCCGCCTCGGCCGCGGCGCCGGCATCTTCCGCACCCTCTACTACCTGCCCAAGATGACCCCGACGGTCGCCACCGCGAGCGTCTTCCTGCTGCTCCTCAACGGCAACACGGGCGCGGTGAACAAGGGGCTCGAGGCGATCGGCATCGACGGCCCGCAGTGGCTCATCGACCCGGCGTGGGTGAAGCCGTCGATCGTGCTCATGACGCTGTGGGGCGTGAGCGGCACCATGGTGATCTTCCTGGCCGCCCTCAAGGACGTGCCGCGCGAGCTCTACGAGGTCTCGTCGCTCGACGGCGCCGGGCCCGTGCGGCAGTTCTTCGCGATCACCGTGCCCATGATCTCCGGCGCCATCTTCTTCAACGTCGTCGTGCTGACGATCGCCGCGCTGCAGGTCTTCGACCAGGCCTACCTGCTGTTCTGGCGGGACCAGACGAACGCGTCGCCCGACTCGTCGCTCTTCTACGGCGTGTACCTGTTCCAGCAGGCGTTCCGGTCGTTCGACTTCGGGTTCGCGGCCGCGATGGCGTGGCTGCTGTTCGTGATCGTGCTGCTGATCACGCTCGTGCAGGTCAAGCTGAGCAACCGGTTCGTCTACTACGAGGGGGACCGCTGATGGCCGTCACCGACCGCACGCCCGACGCCGCATCGACGCCCGCGCCCGCCGCCACCACCGGGGATCCGCGCCTCGCCGCCGCCCTCACGCCGCTGCCGTCGCGGGATCCGCTCCCCCGCCGCACGGACCCGGACCGCAGCCGCCGGATCCGCTCCCGCGTGGGCCGCGCCCTCATCACGGTGCTGCTCGTGGGCTTCGCGCTCCTCTTCCTCTACCCGTTCGCGTGGCTGCTCGCCGCGAGCCTCAAGCCGCGCGGCGAGGTCTTCGACAACTCCCTCTGGCCGCGCACGTTCACGCCGCAGAACTACGTCGAGGTGTGGGAGCAGCTCCCGCTCCTCGGCTGGATGGGCAACAGCCTCGCGATCGCGCTGCTGTCCGCGGCGCTCGTGTCGATCTCGAGCGCGCTCGTGGCGTTCGGCTTCGCGTACTTCCGGTTCCCGGGGCGGCGGATCCTGTTCGGCCTGGTGCTCGCGACGATGATGCTGCCGGGCGCCGTGACGATGGTGCCGCAGTTCCTCATCTGGAAGAACCTCGGCCTGATCGGCACGTGGATCCCGCTGTTCGGCATGAACCTGTTCGGCTCGGCCTTCTACATCTTCCTGCAGCGCCAGTTCTTCCTCGGGCTGCCGCGGGAGCTGTTCGAGGCGGCGAGGCTCGACGGCGCCAGCTACTTCGGGATGTTCCGGCGGATCGCGCTGCCGCTGTCGATCCCGTCGTTCGTCATCATCTTCATCTTCGAGTTCCAGGCCAGCTGGAACAACCTGCAGGCGTCGCTCATCTACCTGAACGCCGGCAGCGTCGAGGGCTTCACCGTGCCGCTCGGGCTCTCCTACGCGATGACCGCGTTCAGCCCGATGAACGGCGGGCAGGGCGACTACCAGCTCGTGATGGTGGCGGCGCTGCTCGTCACCCTGCCGATGCTCGTGCTCTTCGCGTTCGGTCAGCGCTACTTCGTGGAGGGCATCGCGACGCAGGGGCGGAAGGGCTGATCCGTCGGGCCCGCGCCGCGCGGGATCAGTGCCCGGTGTCGACGACCTTGAGGCCCACGACGCAGCCGACGAGGCCGAGCAGCAGCAGGACCTTCACGACGCTCGCGGGCTCGGATCCGGTGACGATCGCGTAGGTGACGGTGAGCGCCGCGCCGATTCCGACCCACACGGCGTACGCGGTGCCCGTGCTGATCTCGCGCATCGCGTAGGCGAGGCCGACCATGCTCAGCACGACGGCGACCCCGAAGACGATCGACGGCCCGGCCTTCGTGAACCCGGCGGACTTCCCGAGGGCGGTGGCCCAGACGGCCTCGAGCACCCCGGACACGATGAGGACGATCCACGACATGGCTGCTTCTCCTGGCCAGTCTTGTCGCGTTCCGGGTACTGATCCCTCGTCCGGGAGCGCGGATGGGCGCCCGACCACCACGGTAGCCGGGCGCCCTGGTCACGCCGTGTGCACGTCAGCGGCGGCTCAGCGCGCCGCCTGCTCGTATGCCCGCATGGCCGCGGTCTGCGCGTCGGCGAGCGCCTGCTCGGGCGTCTTGTCGCCGAGGAGCGTCGAGGCGACCGCGTTCTGCAGCTCGCTCTGGATCTGCTGCCCCGCCGGGGATCCGCCGATCGACCGGCCCTCCGCCACCACGTCGTAGAACGTCGCGATGGCCTGATCGATGCCGTCGTCGCCGCTCGGCACGACGTGGGCGTCGCGGATGGCCTGGTCGGCGGCCGGGGATCCCGTGAACAGGCCCGTGTTGATGCCGCCGTTCTCCGTCACGGTCGCGGCGCGAACGTCGCCCGCGGCCTCCCACGACTCCTGGCTGGTGAGGTCGAGCATCCACGCGCACGCGGCGTCCTTGTTCGCGGCGCCCGCGGGGATCACGAACGCGGATCCACCGGCCACCGCGAACGGCTCGCCGTCGCTGTCGCGGAAGGGCACGGCCGAGATGTCGATGTCGTCACGGTAAGGCGCGACCACGTTGAGGTACCACTGGGCGTCGATCTGCGCGCCGACCTGGTCCTTCACGAACTGGTTCCCGTCGCCGAAGGTGTCGAACGCGTCGCTGAAGCTCTTGCCCTTGGCGTAGCCGCCCTGCGCGTCGGACAGCTGCTTCAGGAACTCGAGGCCGGGCAGGTTGGCGTCGTCGTCGAGCGTGGGCTTCCCGTCGGCGTCGACGAGCTGGCCGCCGAAGCCGAGCATCCAGAGCGCGGCCTGCGCGGTGGGCACGGCGTCGAGGCCGAGCACGGCCGGGTCTCCGCCCGACTCCCGGTAGACCTTGCCGACCGCGTCCAGCAGCTGGTCGGGCTCCGAGGTGTCGAACTGGTCGCCCGAGACGCCGGCCGCGGAGAGCACGCGCTCGTTGAGGAGGATCGCCGGCGGCTGGAAGAACTGCGGCACGGCCCAGATCGCGTCGTCGTACCGGATGTCGTTCGTGACGGACTCGTAGAAGCGCTCCGCGGGATCCACGTCGTGTGCGGAGTAGCACTGGTCGAGCGGGAGGATGAGGTCCTGCGCCGCGTAGGTCGCCACGAACTGGCGGTCCATCTGGACGACGTCGGGCGTCTGGCCGCTCGCGACGCGGGTCGTGAACTTCTGCGCGTCGAACGCGGTCGAGTCGAGGTCGATCTCGACGCCCGAGAGCGCGTCGGCCGCGTGCGCGAGGCGGGCCTCGCCCACGTCGTCCGCGCCGTCGAAGGCCCAGGCCTTCAGGGTGCCGGTGGCCTCCGTGGTGAAGGAGGCGTCGGCCGCGCCCGTGCCTCCGGATCCGCATCCCGCGAGCAGCGTCGCCGTGGCGGCCGCCGCGACGACCGCGAGCGTCCTGTGTGTCCTGGTCATGGGGTACCTCCGAGAGCACGGCGGGCCTCGTCGCCCGCTCCTCGAACGTACGCCGCATCTCCCGCGGCGATCCGGGCGGCTGCGCCGGACGCGCGCGACGGCGTCAGGCGAGGAGCAGGTCCACCATCGCATCGCGCGCACGGGCGCCCTCGGGGATGGGCATGAGCGCGTACACGTGCAGGAGGTTCGGCTCCACGTGGATCCGCACCGGGTGCCCGACCGCGGCGGCCTTCCGCTCGAAGGCGCGCGCGTCGGCGAAGAGGATGTCGTGCGTGCCCGAGAACACGGTCACGCGGCCGAGGCCCGCGAGCGATCCGTGCATCGGGCTCACCCGCGGGTCCTCGACGGGCAGGTCGCCGCGCCACGACTCCACGGCCGCGCGCATGCCGTCGACCGCCAGCCACGGGTCGGTCGGCTGGATGCGGGCGATGAGCGGATCCGTGAACGACAGGTCGAGCGCGGGCGAGAGCAGCACCACATCGCGCGGCGCGGGCACGCCGCGGTCGCGGAGCACCATCGCGGTCGACAGCGCGATCTGCCCGCCGGCCGAGTCCCCCATGAGCGTGACGGCGCCGGGGCCGACCTCGGCGACGAGCGCCTCCGCGAGATCCGCCGTGCGCTCGACGACCTCGGCCGCCGTGGCCGACGGGACGAGCGGGTAGATGGGCACGGTGAACGTCGTGCCCGTGCGCCGGGCGAGCCCCGCGACGAGCCACCAGTGGAACGGGCTGATCTCGTGGGTCCAGCCGCCGCCGTGCGCGTACAGCGCGCGACGCCGGGACGCGGGACCGGTCGGGGCCACCTCGTACACGTGCCAGCCGCCCCGGATCCGGGCCGTCACGCGCACCCCGCGGAGCAGCGGCGGCGGCGCGAACGCGCCCGGTCGGACCACGCGCCGGTGCGCGCCGCCCATCGTGCGCGCGGGCGACGCGAACTCCGCCTGCCCGCCCACGAGGGCGATCACGGGCCGGGCGATGCGGGCCAGCAGGCTGCGGCGGGTGCGCGTTCCGGTCATGTCAGCATCGGATCAGCTGGCGGGGCTGTACCACTTGGAGACCAGGTGGTCGGCCTCCACGCGGCGGATGGTGCCCGAGTGCGAGCGGAGGACGATGCTCGAGGTGCGGATCATGCCGCGGTGCCGGGTGACGCCCGCGACGAGGGCGCCGTCGGTGACGCCGGTGGCGACGAAGTAGGCGTTGTCGCCCGTGACGAGGTCGTCCTGGTCGAGGATCCGGTCGAGGTCGTGGCCCGCGTCGATCGCGCGCTGCCGCTCGGCCTCGTCCTTGGGCGCGAGGCGGGAGAGGAGCACGCCGCCGAGCGCCTTGATCGCGCACGCCGTGATGATGCCCTCGGGGGTGCCGCCGATGCCCACGCACATGTCGATGCGCGAATCGGGGCGTGCCGCGTTGATGCCGCCGGCGACGTCGCCGTCGAGCAGGAGGCGGGTGGATGCGCCGGCCGCGCGGATCTGCGCGATGAGGTCGGCGTGGCGCGGCCGGTCGAGCACGGCGACCTGCATGTCCTCGACCGCGAGGCCCTTCGCGTCGGCCAGCGCGCGGATGTTGTCGCCGATGGGGCGGTCGAGGTCGACGACGCCGCGGCCCTCGGGTCCGGTGACGAGCTTGTCCATGTAGAAGACGGCCGACGGGTCGAACATGCTGCCGCGGTCGCTCACCGCGATGACGGAGAGGGCGTTCATGCGGCCGGCGGCGGTGAGGCTCGTGCCGTCGATGGGATCCACCGCGATGTCGCACGCGGGGCCGAATCCGTTGCCGACGTGCTCGCCGTTGAAGAGCATCGGCGCCTCGTCCTTCTCGCCCTCGCCGATGACGACGAGGCCGTCGAAGGCGACGGTGCCGAGGAACTTGCGCATCGCGTCGACCGCGGCGCCGTCCGCGGCGTTCTTGTCGCCCTTGCCGATGAAGGGGGCGGAGCGGATGGCGGCGGCCTCGGTGGCTCGGACGAGCTCCATCCCGAGGTTGCGATCCGGATTCGAGTAGTTCTCCTCGGTCATGTGGGGTCCTCCCGTAGAGACGTGCGCGGGCGGCTCCGTCGACTCCGCAGGTTCGTCCCTACGATTCTACGGCGGGGGTGCGGGCCTTCCAGCTGCCGCCCGCGATGTACCGCACCATCACGTTCAGCGTCGCGACGGCGGGCACCGCGAACAGGGCGCCGGCGACCCCGCCGACGTAGGAGCCAGCGGCCACGGACAGCACGACGGCGAGCGGGTGCACGTGCACGGCCCCGCCCATCACGAGCGGCTGCAGCACGTGCGACTCGAGCAGGTGCACGCCGATGACGGCGGCCAGCATGATGACGGCCTGCAGCGGCCCCACGAACACCAGCGCGATGACCACCGCGAACGCCCCCGAGACGATGGCGCCGACCACCGGGATGAAGGACGCGAGGAACACGAGGACCGCGATGGGGACGGCGAGCGGCAGGCCGAGCAGCCACGCCGCGATGCCGATGCCGACTGCGTTGCCCGCGGCCACGAAGATCTGCACGCGCGTGAAGGCGGAGAGCGTGCCCCAGCCCGCGCGGCCTGCGCCGTCGATGGCGGGGCGCGCGCGGCGGGGGAAGACGGACACGACGAAGCGCCAGATGCCGCGGCCGTCGATGAGCACGATGACGATGGTGAAGAAGGCGAGCAGCGCGCCCGTGACGAGGTGCCCGACGCCGAGCCCCGCGTCGAGCGCGCCGGTGAGGAGCGCCTCGCGGCTGTTCTCGAGGGCCTTCCCGGCGGACGCGAGGAGCGCGTCGTAGTCGGACGGCACCACGTTGAACGGCGGCTGCGCGAGCAGGTCGCGCACGGACTCGAACCGCTCCATCGCCTCGCGCTGCAGGGTGGGGATGCCCGTGCGGATCTGCGTGATGAGCAGGAGCACGAGCCCCGAGATGACGACCGCGGTGCCGAGCAGCGTCGAGGTGATGGCGACCCAGGCCGGCCATCGCCGCTTCCGCAGCGCGCCCACGAGCGGCTCCAGCAGCGCGCAGACCAGGAGGCCGATGAGGAAGGGGATGACCACCTCCTTGACCGCGACGAGGATCCACACGGCCGCCGCCACCGCGATGCCGATGACGAGCAGGCGCCACGACCACTCGGCCGCGAGCAGGACGCCCGGGGTGACGCCGCGCTGGGCGGCGCGGGCGGCGTGCGGGGCGGAGGCGGCGGGCGCGGGCTGGCCCGGCGAGGGCTCGACGTCGTGGGACATGGCGGTGCTCCGATCTCGATGCGCAAGGAGGAGGGTCCCTCGGTCGGAGGAGAGCCTGCGCGCCCATCATGGCGGGGCCCGACGGGAGCGCGGGCGACGGCGCCGGATGCGTGTGCACGAGGATCCTCCGCGCCGCTGTGCGGGATCCGTGCTCCGTCGTCCCTAGGCGTCGGGCGACGCTGCGCGGCTATGTGAGAATGCTTCTCGACAACAGGAGGACGCCCGATGGATCCGCTCGTCGAGCATCCCGATGCCCCCGCGCCCGTCGCTGCTCCCGCCGCCGCTCCGGCTCCGGCCCCAGCCGCATCCGCCCCCTCCGTCACCGCCGTCCTCCGCCGCGCGCGCCGCCGGGGTCGCACGACGATCGGCGCGCTCGCCCTGCTGCTCGCCGCGGTCGCGCTCGCGGCCCTCGCGATCGGGCCCGTGCCGCTGCCGCCCGCGACCGTCGCGGGGATCCTCGGCGAGCGCCTGCTCGGCCTGCCGCACGGCGACTGGTCGGACTCGGCCGCGCAGATCGTGATCGGGACGCGGGCACCGCGCGTCGCGATGGCCGTCGTCGCCGGCGCCGTGCTCGCGGCCGCGGGAGCCCTCCTCCAGGCGCTCGTGCGGAACGCGCTCGCGGATCCGTACCTGCTCGGCCTCAACTCGGGCGCGTCCACGGGCGTGGCCTTCGTCGTGCTCGTCGCGGGGAGCGGCAGCGCGCTCCTCTTCTCCGGGGCCGCGCTCGCGGGCGCGATCGGCGCGGTGCTCCTCGTGACCCTGCTGGCCGGCGCCGCCGACCGCCGCGGGCCGCTGCGGCTGGTGCTCGCGGGCCTCGCGGTCGGCTACGCGCTCAACGCCGCGACGAGCTTCCTCGTGTTCTCGAGCGACTCCCCCGAGGCCGCGCGGTCCGTGCTGTTCTGGCTGCTCGGATCCCTCGCCAGCGTGCAGCCGCTCGCCCTCGCGGGAGCCGCCGTCGCCGCGGCGGTCGGCCTCACGGCGCTCGTCGTGGTGGCGCCGCTCGTCGACGCGCTCGCGTCCGGTGACGACTCCGCGCGATCCGCCGGCCTCGACCCGGAGCGCGCCCGCATCGGCCTGATGGTGGGCGTCTCGGCGATGGTCGGCGTGATCGTCGCGGGCGTCGGCGGCGTGGGCTTCGTCGGCCTCGTGGTGCCGCACCTCGCCCGGCGCCTCGTCGGCGGACGCCACCGCCTCGTGATCCCGGCCGCCGCGGTCCTCGGCGCGATGCTGCTCGTCGGCGCCGACACGGTCGCGCGCACCGCCCTCGCGCCGCAGGAGATCCCGGTCGGCGTCGTCACCGGGATCCTCGGCGCGCCCTTCCTCCTCGTCCTGCTCCGCCGCGGCGGGACCCGCGCGGCCTGAGCCGCCGTCCCCGACGCCCCATCGCCGCACACCGCCCGACCGACCGACCCAGGAAGCCCCATGACCCGATCCCCCGCACCCCGCCGCCCGCTGGCCCTGCGCCGCCCGCTCGCCCTCGTCGCCGCCGCGACCCTCCTCACCGGGCTCGCCGCCTGCGCGCCCGCGCCCAGCAGCGCGCCGGGCACCGCGGATCCGACCGCCGGCACCTCCTTCCCGCTCACGATCACGAACTGCGGCTCGCCCGTGACCCTCGCGGCGCCGCCGCAGCGCATCGTGCTCGTGAACGCCGACGAGATCCCGAACCTCGAGGCGCTCGGCGCGGTGGACCGCGTCGTCGCGATGACCGGGTCCCTGCAGCCCGACCTCTACGACCCGGCGACCTACGACACGCTCGCGAAGGCCGACATCCTCTCGACCGAGACCAACGCGACGGGCGGATCCGTGGTGTCGCAGGAGAGCCTCATCGGCATGCGGCCCGACCTCGTCATCGCGCCCGAGAAGGCCGTCGACCGGGCAGCGCTGGCGGCCAGCGGCATCCCGCTCTACACGCCGAGCGCGTACTGCACGGATCCGGCGCCCGAGCTCCGCACGACGGCCACCTTCGACCGCGTCTGGGACGAGGTGCGCTCGCTCGGCGCGGTGCTCGGCGCGAGCGACCGCGCGGAGCAGGCCATCTCCGACGCGCAGGCGAGGATCGGCGCGCCCGCCGCGGACGCCGGCACCGCCGCCGCCCTCTACGTCTCGTCCGGCGGCAGCGTGCTCTCGCCCTACGGCGGCCCGAGCATGGTGACGCCCGTCTTCGCCGCGGCCGGTCTCACGAACGTCTACGCCGACTCCGACCAGCGCGTGTTCGACGCGAACGTGGAGGACATCGTGTCCCGGGATCCGCGCACCATCGTGATCCTCTACTCCAGCGGCTCGCCGGACGACGCGGTCGCCGCGTTCCTCGGCGCGCCCGGCGTCTCGGGGCTCTCGGCGGTGCGCGACAAGCGGGTCGTGGCGCTGCGGTTCCCGTTCACGGATCCGCCCAGCATGCTCACGACGAAGGGCCCGGCCGAGCTCACCGGGCTGCTCGCCACCCTGCCGTGATCCGCGCCGAGGGCGTGCGCGTGGTCGCGGGCGGGCGCGTCCTGCTCGACGACGTGTCGTTCGAGGCACCGACCGGATCCGTGAGCGGCATCGTCGGCCCGAACGGCGGCGGGAAGACCACCCTGCTGCGGGCGCTCGTGCGCGCCGTCCCGCTCGCGGGCGGCCGCGTGACGGTCGACGGCGAGGACGTCCGCACGCGCTCGCGCCGCTGGATCGCCCGCCGGATCGCCGAGGTCGGCCAGCGCCAGGATCCCGACGAGTCGCTCACCGTGGCGGACGAGGTCGCGCTCGGCGGGCTCGCGGAGCACGGCGTGCTGCGGGCGGGCGGATCCTCGCGCGACGCCCGGATCGCCGCCGCCCTCGACGCCGTCGGCCTCGCGCACCTCGCCGCCGACCGGCTCGCGACCATCTCGGGCGGCGAGCTCCAACGGGTCGCCCTCGCCCGCGCGCTCGCCCAGGGCGCCGGCCACGTGCTGCTCGACGAGCCCACCAACCACCTCGACATCCGGCACCGGCTCGAGGTCGTGGGGCTGATGCGGCGCATCGCCCCGACCGTGGTGGTCGTGCTGCACGACCTCGAGGCGGCCGCGGCGGCCTGCGACCACGTCGTCGTGATCGACCGCGGGCGCGTGGCCGGCGCCGGATCCCCGCGCGACGTGCTCCGGCCCGAGCTGCTCGACGCGGTCTACGGCGTGCGCACCACCGTGATCCCGGACGCCGACGGCCACCCCCACCTCCGCTTCACCCTCCCCGCGCCGGGCGACCAGCTCGACGCGTCCATCCCCCTCGAGAGGACCCGACCATGACCGACACCACCACCGCCCCGACGGCGGCCGACGCCGCCGTGATCGCGGACGCCCGCTCCCTCGCCGCCCGCTGGGACGCGCAGCAGACCGGCTACATCCGCCACCGCGCCGAGCGCTTCGCGACCATCGCGCGCGTCGTGCGGCACGTGGCCGCGGGCTCCGCCGCGCCGCGCATCCTCGACCTGGCCGGCGGCACCGGCTCGCTCGCCCTGGAGATCCTGGCCGCGATCCCGGGCGCCACCGCGGTCGTCGCCGACAAGGACCCGGCGCTGCTCGCCATCGCCGCCGACCTCGCGCTCGGCGAGCCGCGCCTGCACGTCGCCGAGGTGGACCTCGCGGACGCCGGCTGGGCGGATCACCCGCTCATCGCCGCGGGCGGCTTCGACGCCGTCGTCTCATCCACCGCCCTGCACTGGCTGCAGCCGGCCGCGCTCGTCGACGTGTACCGCGCGCTGCCCGCGCTCGTGCGCCCCGGCGGCATCGTGCTGAACGGCGACCACCTCTCCTACGACGCCCACCAGGAGGGCACGCTCCGACGCATCTCCCTCGCCGACGACCAGGAGGTGCAGGACGCGGCGTTCGCAGCCGGCGGCGTCGACACCTGGGACGCCTGGTGGCAGGCCGTCGCCGACACCCCGCGCTACGCCGACGCGCTCGCCCGCCGCGACGAGGTCTGGGGCGAGGAGCTCCACATCGCGCCCCCGAAGGTCACGCTCGGCTTCCACCTCGAGACGCTCCGCAGCGCGGGCTTCCCGGAGACGGGCACGCTCTGGCGCTACCTCGACGACGTGGTGCTGTACGGGGTGCGCGGGACCGACTGAGCGCGGGCGCGGGGCGCGGGGAACCGACCGCGCCTGCGCAGCCGACATCTCGATGTCCATCGACGGATCGATCACCTCGCCGCCACCCTCCGGACCACGCGACCGAGAGCGAGGCAGCTCAGGGCGGTGGTCGCGATCATCACCGGGACGGCGAAGGCGACCCGTGTTGGCTCGGTGAGCCGTCCCCACGACCACGGGTCCCAGCGCCAGAAGCGGTCCGCCAGGACGCTGCCGCCGATCAGCAGGGAGATGAACGTGCCGATGATGCCCGCGGCCGTCGCCACGACACGGCCCGCGGCGATCGTCAGCACGAGCTGCACGCAGGTCCACATGACGCCGGTCAGCGCGCACATGGCGACGAGCACCCGCACACGTGTCGAATCGACCCCGACGGCCCCGAGGACCAGGAGCGGCACGACGACCGAGCACGAGGTGACGAGCGCCGTGAGGGTCGCCGCGGCCAGCGCCGGCCGGACGAGGGCGACGGGCCTCGTCGCCACCGCTCGCCACGCGGGTCGCAGCCGACCCCACACGATCAGCGGGGTGACGGATGCCACCACGGGGACGACGGCGAGCGGCACCACCTGGAGCACGCGCGTCGGAGGCTGCCACCGGGTGATCAGGAGGACGGACGCGGTGGTGACGAGCGGCACGATCCACAGGGGAGTCCGTCGCAGGGCGACGAGGGTCGCCCGCGCGACGCTTCGCGAGGAGGCCTCGCGCCCGGCCCGACGCGGCTGCCAGGCCTCGGAGGGGCGTGAGAGCACGATGCGTGGTGCTCGGTCCTCCCCGTGCGTGACAGGAGCCGGAACGGCGGTGAGGTGATCCACCCCAGGGAGGCCGCCCTCACGGCGACGGACGGTCACGACGAGCACAGCGAATCCGATGCAGGCCAGGGACCAGGGGAGGGGGTCGATCTGCGCCAGGGGAGAGCCGGGTGGCAGCGTGATCCCGTTGGAATGGGTCCCGAAGAGCGGGATCGTCGCCCGGACCGCCCAGGCGGGCGGCACGGCGAACGCGAATGGGGACTCCGCTGCCAGCGCACCGACGACGCACCACACCGCGCCGATGCCCAGCGACGCCAGCAGGCCGAGACGGCGCCCCACGCGCACGATGACCGCCGCGATGCTCACCGAGCCCGCCCACAGCGTCGCCACCACCTCGGCGACACGTGCCCAGGGGAGCGTGGCGATCGCCTCGTGCGTCGTCCCGACGGCCAGGACGCCCGCGACGGCGCCGAACGTCGTCATGAGGATGAAGAGCGCGGAGATGGCGGACTTCGCCGCATCCATCTGCCATCGAGCCACCGGACGCCACCACGTGCCCCCACCCCGGGAGGCGCGGTCGCCCGACAGGGAGACGGCCACGACGAGCACGGCCAGCATCGGTCCGACGAACACCGCCCACGGATTCAGCCACGCGAGGACGGCTGTCCAACCGGGGGACACCGATGCTCCGGACGACAGGAGGCCCAGACCTCCGCCCACGACGAGCCCGGCCCACGGGATGCGAGCCGACACGTCGCGACGCCAGCGGGCCTTCTCGGCGCGCAGGACGCGCGCCATCGGGACCACGGCGCTCATCGTCCCGCGGCGGCGGTGAGCCGGAAGTACTGGCGCTCGAGGTCGCCATCCGGGGCCACCTCGTGGAGCGGCCCCTGATGCACGAGCCGACCCCCGACCATGACACCCACGTCGTCTGCGACAGCGGCGACCTCGGCGAGGACGTGGCTGGACAGGACCACCGTCCGACCGGAGTCCGCGATGCACCTGAGGAGCCGCCGCGTGTCAGCGATGCCCTCCGGGTCGAGACCGTTCTGCGGCTCGTCGGCGATGACGAGCTCCGGCTCGCCCAACAGCGAGATCCCGAGAGCGAGCCTGCTCTTCATCCCCAAGGAGAAGTTCCGCACCGCCTTCCGTCCCGTCGAGGCCAGCCCGACCAGATCGAGCGCCGTGTCCACTCCGCCCCCGTCGAGTCCCAACAGGTGGGCATGGACCTGGAGATTCTGCGCGGCCGAGAGGTGGTCGAAGAGGCTCGGACCGTCCACGCTCGCCCCGAGCCGTCCCAGCGACCGTCGGCTCCAGGGTTCGCCGAAGAGGTCGATGCCGCCGGCGGTGGGCTTCAGCAGCCCGAGGATCATCTTGATCGTCGTGCTCTTGCCCGCGCCGTTCGGGCCGAGGAGCCCGTAGACGGTCCCCGGTCGGACCGCCAGGTCCACGCCCTGCACCACCGTCGCCCGGCCGAACCGCCGCGAGAGCCCGCGGGTCTCGATGACGAGGGCCGACGGTGGCCCCGTGAGCGACGCTCCTCGACCCGCACTGATTCCATCGGACATGCTCCCGCCTTCCCGGGCTGATCTGAGGTCGCCCGCAACTGCTACAGAACGTAGCAGTTGATCGACTCAGAACACGACGACGAACACCAGCAGGGCGATGACGATGCCGCCGGCCGCCACGAGCCGATCGATCACCGGCTCGTGGCGGACAGGAGTCGCGAGCGCCGTGATGCGCCGCTCGAGCACCCCGGCGGCCCCCACCATCCCGGCCACGCCGACCGGACCACGACCTGCCGGCGAGCTGCCCGCACGAACCGCCGCCAGTAGCGCGCAGGCCACGCGATGATCGCCGACGCGGCGTCGCGCGTCGGCGTCCGCCCATTCCTCGGTGGCGGCGACGACGTCCTCCCGGATCGAGCGCCCGCCGGGGATCCACCACCAGGCACGGACGGCGCAGACGGTCACGAACCTCAGGAGGGGATGACGATGACGCCGATGAGATGACTCGTGGGCGAGCACGACGTCCGCGTCGGGCCCGTCGAGGACGGATCGGCTCGCATGGATGCGCGGGAACAGGAGGCCGGAGACGCACGGCCCGGTCGCATGCCGCTCGGACAGGACGCGTACGTCACCGCGACGCGCCACCACCGCACGAGCGAGTCGCCGCTCGGAGACCAGCACCTCCACCGCCCCGATGGCGAAGGACGCGACGATGGATGCGAGGGGCACCACGGTGAGCAGCATCAGGAGGAACCCGGCGAGCGAATGCAGCGCGTCGGACGGCGGAGCGTCGGAGATCCCGTAGGCCAGGGGCATGCGCCACGGGACCAGGTCGCGGAGGGGCGTGCTCGGGTCGAAGGGGACGAGGAAGGCCAGCAGGGGCGCCACCGCGACCGCGGTCGCGACATGCGCACGACTCCTCGGCGCGGCCCGCATCGCCCCCGTCCTGCGCCAGACGGCCCAGGCCGACCGCACGACGAGCGGCCCCCACAGGGCGAGGACCACCTCCGGATAGCCGATCATCACGGCGTCCACGCTGCGATCAGTCCCCGCTCGTGATCACGAGCGATCCGATCCACCGGAGCGGTCGACGACCGCCTGCAACCGCGCCACGAGCTCGTCGAACTCGGGTGATGCGGGATCGATCTGATCGACGAAGCTGCTCACCGCCACGCTCCCGAAGCCGGCGAGCAGGTCCCTGCTCGACCTCGTCGCGGCCAGGCGCGTCATCTCCTCGCGAGTGGCTGTCGTCGAGTAGCGGAACGCCCGTCCGTCCTTGACCCGCGCGAGATGGCCCTTGTCCACCATGCGCTCCATCACGGTCTTCACCGTGGAGTAGGCCTGTCGACCCGGGAGCTCCTCGACGCAGCCCCCCACGGAGGAGTCGCCGATCCTCCAGAGAGCCTCGAGGATCTCGTACTCGAGAGGGCCGAAGCTCGCGGCGAGACCGCGGGCTCCGGTCGACGTCATGCGACAGAAGGTAGCAGCAACCGCTGGTCGATGGATGCCGACGGCTCATCGAGGCGCACCCACCGGCGGTTCGGCTGAGAGGGACGCCCCGTCGTGATCGAGACCGGCCTCCTCGACACCCGCGATCCGCCCGTCCACCACCGTCACGAGCCGGTCGAGCGCGGCGCGGTGCACCAGGTCGTGGGTGACGAGCAGGGTCGCCGTGCCGCGCTGGTGGCTGAGCTGCGCGATGAGGTCCATGATCTCGGCGCCGCGCTCCTGGTCGAGCGCGCTCGTGGGCTCGTCGACGAGGAGCACGGACGGGTCGTTCACGAGCGCGCGGGCGATGGCGACGCGCTGCCGCTGCCCGCCGGAGAGCTGGGCGGGCCGCTTGCCGGCGTGGGCGGCGAGGCCCACCGCGTCCAGCAGGGCGTCGGCCCGGCGACGGACGGCGGTCCGATCCCGACGCCCGCCGCCGAGCTCCGCCATCACGAGCAGCTGCTCCCGCGCGGTGAGCGACGGCACGAGGTTCGACTGCTGGAACACGATCCCGATGCCGTCCCGCCGCAGCGCGGTCGCCTCCTTCTTGCTGAGGGTCGCGGCGTCGACGTCGCCGATGAGCACGCGGCCGGAGTCGGGCCGGATGAGGGTGGCGGCGACCGCGAGGATCGACGACTTGCCGGAGCCCGACGGCCCGGTGATCCCGGTGACGACGCCCGCGGGCGCCGTGAGCGTGACGTGGTCGACCGCGGTGACGCGGGAGTCCCCGTCGGGGAAGGTGAGGGTGACGTCGTCGAGGTGGATCATCGGTTGCTCCCGAGTGCGGTGAGGGGGTCGGCGTGGGTGACGGTGCGGAGCGCGACGGCGGCGCCGGCGAGCCCGAGGACGGCCATGGCGGCCGCCGGCAGGAGGGTGGTGAGCGGGCTCAGCAGGAAGGGGATGGTGCCGCCGGCGAGCGCGCCGAGGCCGACGACGACGGCCATGCCGACGCCGATCCCGAGCACCAGGACGACGAGCGCCTGGCCGAGCGCGTCGCGGATCAGGGACGCGTCGGACGCTCCGAGCGCCTTCAGCACGGCGATGTCGCCGGCCCGCTGCATGGTCCACACGGTGAAGAAGGCGCCGACGACGAGGGCGGAGACGCCGAACAGCATCGCGATCATGAGGGCGAGGGATCCGATCTCCGACTTGAAGGTCTCGAGGGCGCCGAGGCTCGCGAGGGCGGGCGACGCGGAGGTGCGGCTGGCGCTCGCGGCGGCGGCCCAGTCCGGGGATCCGGAGACGGCGAGCACGGTCGCGTCGCCGTCGCCGCCGAGCCGCTGGTCGGCGTCCGCCCAGGCGTTCGGCGTGAGCGCGACGACGGGGGTGTGGCTGTAGGAGGCGTCGCCGCCTATCGAGGCGACGTCGTAGGCGGCGCCCGCGATCGTGATCCGGTCGCCGACAGCCGCGTGCAGGGCGCGCGCCGCCTCGGACGACAGCCCGACCTCGTCGTCCGCGGTGGGCGCCAGGGCGGTGACCGTGGAGGACGGCGCGCCGTGCGGGACGCCGAACAGGGCGACCGCGACGGCATCCGCGCCCGCGCCGCCGGCCGCTCCCGCGCCGGTCGCCCGACCCTGCGCGATCCCGATCGGCGTGACCGCGGTGACCCCCGCGGTGCCGCGCCAGGCGGCGACGGTGGCGTCGTCGAGCGAGGACTGGGAGAACGACGGCTGCCCGGAGTCCGTCTGGGCGAGCACGAGGCGGTCCCCGGGGAGGCCGAGCACGGCCGACACGTCCTGCGCGGCGAGCCCGCCGGTCAGGCCCGCGAGGAACCCCACGAGCAGGGTGATGAGGGCGACGACCGCGCCGATGAGCACGAACCTGCCCCGGGCGAATCGGAGATCACGCCAGGCGACGAACACGATGGATCCTTCCGGCGCCGAGGTCCTTCCCCGCCGCCGTGATCAGCCTCGCCGTCGGGCTCCCCGCATCCATCGGGGAGAGGTTCGCTCCCTGCTTCCCACTTTCGATTGATCCGCGCGGGCCGTCGCCGCCGTACGCTCCAGGGGACATGGCCCACAGCACCCTCTCCCCCGTGTTCGTGGGGCTCCGCACCGGACTGCACGTGCTCGTCGCCGCGCTGCTCGCGCTCGTGGTCGTGCGCGTGCTCGTCGCGGACTCGCCGCGCACGGCGGCCGCGCTCGCGCTGGCCGCCGCGTTCGCGGTGCTCTACCTGCTCGGCGCCCGCGTGCGCATGGTGCGCGAGTCGCGCCGGGCCGCGGTCGGGGCCGTGTGGATCACCGCGCTCACCGCCGCGTGGATCGCCCTCCTCGTGCTCGTGCCGGATGCGGCCTACCTCGTCTTCCCGCTCTTCTTCCTCTACCTGCACGCCCTGCCGCGCGCCGCGGGACCGATCGCTGTGGTCGTCGCGACCCTCGTCGCGGTGGTGGCGCTCGGGCTGCACGGCGGATTCACGATCGGCGGCGTGATCGGCCCGCTCGTCGGCGCGGGCGTGGCCCTGCTCATCGGCCTCGGCTACCGGGCGCTCGCGCGCGAGTCGGCGGAGCGGGAGGCGCTCCTCGCGGAGCTCATCGCCACGCGCGACCTCCTCGCCGCGACCGAGCGGGAGCAGGGGGTGCTGACGGAGCGCGCCCGGCTCGCCCGGGAGATCCACGACACCGTCGCGCAGGGCCTCAGCAGCATCCAGATGCTGCTGCACGCGGCGGAGGCGGCCGACGGCGACCGGCCGGGCCTCGACCACATCCGCCTGGCGCGGGCGACCGCGGCCGACGGGCTCGCCGACACGCGCCGCTTCATCCGGGAGCTCGCGCCGCCCTCGCTCGACGCGGGGCTCGCCGCGGCGCTCGGCCGGCTGAGCGCGCAGTGGCACCGGGAGGGACTCCGCATCGACGTCGCCGTGCCACCGCTCGAGTCGCGGCTGCCGATGGACGTGCAGACGGCCCTGCTGCGCATCGCGCAGGGCGCGGTGGCGAACGTCGCGCAGCACGCCGACGCGAGCGTCGTGGAGATCGGCCTCGCGGTCACGGCCACGCACGCGACGCTCACGGTGCGCGACGACGGCGTGGGCTTCGACCCGGCCCGGGTGGGCGCGGATGCCGGCGCCTCCGACTCGTTCGGCCTCCGCGCCATGGCGCAGCGCGTCGACCAGCTCGGCGGCAGCCTCGACGTCGACAGCGCGCCCGGCCAGGGCACCACCATCACCGCGATCCTGGGGGTCGAGCCGTCGTGATCCGCATCGTCATCGCCGACGACCACCCCGTGGTCCGCGCGGGCCTCCACGCCGTCCTCGACGCCGCGGCCGACATCGACGTGATCGGGGAGGCGGCCACGCCCGCCGAGGCCGTCGCGCTCGCGGCGTCCCAGGATCCCGACCTCGTGCTGATGGACCTCCAGTTCGGCCAGGAGCGCACCGGCGCCGACGCGACGCGACAGATCCGGGCGGCGGAGGCCGCGCCCTACGTGCTGATCCTCACCAACTACGACAGCGACGGCGACATCCTCAGCGCCGTCGAGGCGGGCGCCAGCGGCTACCTCCTCAAGGACGCGCCGCCCGCGGAGCTGCTCGCGGCGGTGCGCGCGGCCGCCGCCGGCGAGAGCGCGCTGGCGCCCGCGGTGGCGAGCCGCCTCCTCGCCCGGATGCGCGCCCCGCGCGTGAGCCTGTCGTCGCGCGAGATCGAGGTGCTGCGGCTGGTCGCCGACGGCGCCTCCAACACCGACGTCGCCGCGCGCCTGCACATCACCGACGCCACCGTGAAGTCGCACCTCGTGCACGTCTTCTCGAAGCTCGGCGTGAGCTCGCGCACGGGCGCGGTGGCGGCGGCGCGGGAGATGGGCGTGCTGCGCTGAGGCGGGCGCCCACCTCGCGACGACCCCCACCGACGACGAAGGGCCCCGGTCTCCCGGGGCCCTTCTCGCGGATCTCCGGCTGCGCGCGAGGCGCGGTGCCGGATCCATCTGGCGGTGGCGGTGGGATTTGAACCCACGGTGGAGTCTCCCCCACACACGCTTTCGAGGCGTGCTCCTTAGGCCGCTCGGACACGCCACCGGGATCGAGTGTAGTACAGGGCGACGCCGCGGCCGCACGGGCGGGCGGCCGCGGATCAGCGCACGTGCGCCAGCGCGCGCACGACGACGGGCGCCTCGACGCGCACCGGGACGGGCGCGATGCGGGCCGCGCACGGGAGCGTCACGGGCGTCGACGCATCGACCACGCGGATCCCCCGCACCTCCACCGCGGCCGGCACGGGCACCGCGATGAGGTCGCCTGCCGCGAGGTCCGCGGGCAGCCGGACGGCCTGGCCGCCGACCTCCGCGGGGCGCGCCGCGGCGGTGGACGCCCGGCCGATGAGCCGCGCCTCCGCCCACGCGCAGGCGAGGCCGGCGACGTCCGCGTCCACGAGGAGGGCGCGCGGGGACCCGTCGGTCGCGGGGGCGACGGCGAGGATCCGCAGCACGACCGCCGAGGCCGACGCCGTCCGCGACGCCCGCCCGCTGCTGCCCCGCTCGACGGCGGCCGCCGTGGACGTGCAGGGCGTGCCGCGCTCCGCGGCGAGCGCGACGAGCGACACGTCGCCGACGCGCAGGTCGGTCGTGGTGGCGACGGTGCCGGCGGGCCAGAGGGCGGCGGCGAGCGGATCCGGGATGCTGCGGCGGAGCGACGGGAGGATCGCGGTGAGGGTCATGGCAGCAGGTCTACCCCCGCGGACGGCGGCGGGAGCCGGCCCTCACGGAAGCCGTGCGGCGGGGGCCGCGACCCTCACGGGATCCGCACGGGCGTGGACGCCGCGGGCGCCCCGGGCGCGCAGCGGGCATGCTCGAGGGATCCCATCCGCTCGTCCCGAAGGAGACCCGTGCCCGAGAACCGCGCCCCCTCCCTGCCCTGGCTCCTCTTCGACATCGGCGGCGTGCTCATCACCCGGCCGGACGACATCGGCGCGCTGACCCGCGCGCTGGACCCCGCGGGAGTCACGGGCGAGGACGCGGAGGAGCGCGTCCGCGCGGCCTTCGACGCGCACCGCGAGGCGTACGACCGCGGTGGCAGCGCCCGGGACTTCTGGGATGCGGTCGCCCGGGACGCCGACGCTCCCGTCCCCACGGACGACGGGCTCGCGGAGCTCGTCGCGATCGAGCAGCGCCGGTGGGGATCCCCCGACGATGCGACGCTCGCCGCCCTGGATCGCGCCATCGCCGCCGGGTACCGGCTCGCGATCCTCTCCAACGCGCCGCACGAGCTCGCCGACGTGCTCGAGGACCCCGCGGGCTGGGGCGCGCGCTTCGACGTGGTGCTGGTGAGCGCCCGGATCGGCATGGCCAAGCCCGACGCCGACGTCTGGCCGCTCGCCGTCGAGCGCCTCGACAGCCCGGCCGACCGGATCGTCTTCGTCGACGACAAGTCCGCGAACGTCGACGCGGCCCGCGCCGCCGACATCCACGCCCACGTGTGGGAGGACCTCGGGACGCTCGACTGGATCCTCGCCGGCACGCTCGCCTGACGCGGCGACGCGCCGAGCCCGGCCGCCCCGCCGAGCCCGGACCGGGCCCGGACCCTAGGGCCGCGCGGACGCCGGGATCGTCAGCCGACCCGCCACGATGCCCGCCGCGACGACGTGCATCGCCGTGCTGGTGCCGCGCGCTTCGCGGCGGATGAGCTGGAACGCCTGGTCCATGTCGACGCCGTGCGTGTGCGCGATGACCCCCTTGGCCTGCTCGATCACCACGCGGCTGTCGAGCGCGTGGCGGAGCTGGTCGTGCACGACGGTGCTGTCGCGGATCGTCCGCTCCTGCAGCACGCTGATCGTCGCGACGTCGGCGAGCGCCTGCGCGGCCGTCGCGTCGGCCCCGTTAAGCGCGCCCTCGTGGTCGCGGAAGAGGTTGAGCGATCCGATGACCTGCCCGCGCAGCCGCAGCGGGATGGCGTGCACCGACACGTACCCGGCGCCCGCGGCCTGCTCCGCGAAGGCCGGCCAGCGGTGGGCGATCTCGCGCACGTCGGCGACGGACACGACCCGGCCGGTGGTCACGGCCTCGACGCACGGGCCCTCGCCGACCTCGAGCTGCATCAGCCCGACGAGACGGCTCTTCTCGCTCGTCGACGCGACGACCTCGAGGTGCTGGGCGTCCGGCCCGATGATGATGCCGGACGCGCTCGCGTCGAACAGCAGCGTGGCCTGGTCGACCAGCGTCTGGAGGAGCTCGAGCACGTCGAAGTCGCTCACGAGCGAGTCCGCGAGGCTCACGAAGGTGTGGACGAGCAGCTCTTCCCGGGTCTCCGGCATCGTCGTGCTCCTCTGGGTCGATCGAGCGGGTGGACGTCGCGGCGCGGGTGCGGCCGTCCCCCGTCCCACTCTGCCCCCGCGGCTCCTCGGCGGCTAGGAGAGCGCGGCGGAGGGGATGATGGGGGCATGACGCAGTCCCCCGAGGCCCCCGACCGCCGCGACGACGACGGGGCACCGGGATCCGGCGGATCCGCGGACCGGGCGACCGTGGGGATCCTCGGCGCCGGCAAGGTCGGCACCGTCCTCGCCCGCCGCGCGATCGCCGCCGGGCACGAGGTGCTCATCTCGGGCTCGGGGGATCCGTCGCGCATCGCCCTCATCGTCGACGTGCTCGCGCCGGGCGCCGTCGCCACCACCTCGGCGGACGCGGCGGCGCGCGCCGACGTCGTGATCCTCGCGCTCCCCCTCGGCAAGCTGCCCTCGGTGCCCGTCGCCGAGCTCGCCGGGAAGCTCGTGGTCGACGCCATGAACTACTGGTGGGAGGTCGACGGCCACCGCGACGACCTCGCGAATCCCGCCTCCTCCACGAGCGAGCTCGTGCAGGACTTCCTTCCCGACTCGACGGTCGTCAAGGCCTTCAACCACATGGGGTACCACGACCTCGACGAGGGACCCCGTCCGTCCGGCGAGCCCGGCCGCAAGGGCATTGCGGTCGCGGGCGACGACGACCGGGCGCGCGCGACGGTGGCCGCCCTCGTCGACGCGTTCGGCTTCGACCCCGTCGACATCGGCCCGCTGGCTGCCGGCCGCGTGCTCGAGCCCGGCCGCTCGCTCTTCGGCGTGAACGTGGACGCCGACGAGATCCGCCGCCTGGTCGCGCTCGAGTCGGCGGACGCGCGCTCCGCCTCCCCCACCGCCGAGTAGCGGGCGCGCATGGACATCGGCGGCTCCCTCGGCGAGATCACGCTCACGGTCGCGCTGCTGATGATCCTGGCGGCGCTTGCAGCCGGCTGGATCGACGCGGTAGTCGGCGGTGGCGGCCTGCTGCAGCTGCCGGCGCTGCTGCTCGTGCCGGGGATCACGCCCGTGGAGGCGCTCGCGACCAACAAGCTCGCGTCGCTGTTCGGCACGTCGACGAGCGCGGTCACCTGGTACCGGCGCACGCACCCGGATCTCCGCACCGCCCTGCCCATGGCGGCCGTCGCGCTGGCCGGGAGCTACGGCGGCGCGAGCCTCGCGGCGCTGCTGCCGTCGTCGGTGTTCAAGCCGCTGGTGGTGGTGGCGCTGATCATCGTGGCCGTCGTCACGATCGCCCGCCCGCGGCTCGGCGACGTCGCCGCGCTCCGCCACACGGGCCGGAAGCACCACGGGATCGCGGCGCTGCTCGGCGTGGTGATCGGCTTCTACGACGGCCTCATCGGACCGGGCACCGGCACGTTCCTGATCATCGCGCTCATCACCGCCCTCGGCTACGACTTCGTGCTCGCGAGCGCCAAGGCGAAGATCGTCAACGTCGCGACCAACCTCGGCGCCCTCGCGTTCTTCATCCCGCAGGGCCACGTGCTCTGGGCGCTCGCGCTCGGCATGGGCGTGGCGAACATGGTCGGCGGCTACGCGGGATCCCGCATGGCGGTCGCCCGCGGCAGCCGCTTCATCCGCATCGCGTTCATCGTGGTGGTCGCGGTGCTCATCGTGAAGGTGGGGTCGGACGTGGTGGCGGAGTGGGGCGCGTGACCCGCGCCGCTGCCGTCGACCCGCATCGATGCGCCCCGATCGCGGGTCTGGTCGTGCGGACGACGCGCCCGTAGCGTCGCCGGAGGAGGCGCACCGTCGGCGAGCGCACCCGGCCGACGAGGGAGGATCCCGCATGCACCGCATCGGATCGGCGCTGCTGGTGGTCGCCCTGGGCGCGACGGCCGTGGGTGGGCTGGCGCTCGCCACCACCCCGCGTCCGGACGCCCTGTCGCCGCAGGCCGCCGCGGCCCCTCCTGGGACGGCGGATCCCACGCCGTCGCCCTCCGAGCCGCCGACGCCCGCACCGGCAGCGAGCTCCGTCGATCTGTCGGCGGGCTGGCGGGGCCCGGTGAACAGCGTCCTCGCGGGCATCATGGAGGACTTCCCGGACGACGTCACCGAGGCGTGGCTCGAAGGGGATGTGCCGACCGTGGCGTCCTCCGGCGCCGCACCCGCCGAGGTCGTCGAGCGGCTGCGCGCGCTGGAGCGTCCCTACGACGTGCAGGAGGGCCTGGGGATCTCGAGCGTCGAGCTCAACCAGGTGGTCCGCGCCCTGAGCGAGCGCACCCTGGCAGTCGCCCCCGATCGCACCTTCGCCATCAGCGCCATGGTGCGCGACCGCGCGTTCACGGTGGACATCGGCGCATCCTCCTCCGACGACGCCTCCGACCTGCGCCTGGATGTCGACGAGCTCGAGGACCGCATCCGCGCCGGCATCCCGGCCGCCGACCTCGCGGGGTTCGACGTCGTCGTCACGGTCGACCCGCGCTTCACGATCGGGCACTGACGAGTCGCCGGCCAGGCTCTCGCAAGGGATCCCCCGCATGCCCATCCTCCCGAAGGAACGCGACCCCGCCCTCATCACCGTGCGCCGCGGCGGCACGCTGACCGACGACGACCACCGGCTGCTCGCGCTGTGGGCGATCGCCTGCGCGGAGCACGTGCGGCCGCTGTTCGAGGCGGAGCGGCCAGACGACCCGATCCTCCGCGTGACGCTGGACATCGCGCGCGGCTGGGTCCGCGGCGAGGTGCCGATGAAGGAGGCGCACCAGCAGTCGTTCCGGGCGAACGCGGCCGGGAAGGGGCTGCCGGATCCGGCGCGGTTCGCGGCGCTCGCTGCGGGTCAGGCGGTGGCGGTCGCGCACGTCGCGGCGCACGACCTCGGAGCTGCGGCCTACGCGATCCGCGCGGCGAGCGCCGCCGCTCCGCCCGCCGAGCGGGACGCCGCCCTCGCCACCGAGCGCGCCTGGCAGCGCGAGCGGATCCCGGCCCACCTCCGCGCCGCCGTCCTCGCCGACCAGCGCGCCCGCACCGCCATCTGCTGGGGCGTCTTTGACGACCTCTCCTGACCCTCGACCGACCTCCGATCCCGCGGCGGCCTTCCCGCCTCCGCGCCGGGCGAGCGGCCTCCGCACCGTCCCGCCGATCCGCCGCGTAGGAGTGTCGTGAGGTTCCCCGCCGCCCCGTGAGGGAACCGTATGGATGCGTGAGGACGCCCGCGCGCGAGGTGTCTAGTGGTCCCTCGTGCCCCCGACGGGCACCCGCGTCCGACCGGCCGCGGCATCCCTCAACGGAGGATCCCCCAGTGCTCGACCTCGTGTACATCGCAGGCGCCATCGTCCTGTTCGCCCTCGTCGCCGTCGTCGGCCGAGGAGTGGAGAAGCTGTGATCACCTCGTTCGCCGACGCCGCCGGCCTCGCCGCCGCCGTGCTCGGCATCGCCTCCGTGGTGTACCTCGTGTACGCCCTCGTCCGCCCCGAGAAGTTCTGATGGACACGCTCGCCGGAATCCTCCAGGTCGCGTCCGTCGTCCTGGTCCTCGTCCTCATCCACCGCCCCCTGGGCGACCTCATGGCGCGCATGTACGAGTCGCGCCATGACTCCCGCGTCGAGCGCGGCATCTACCGCGTCATCGGCGTGGATCCCCGCTCCGAGCAGACCTGGCCCGCCTACCTCCGCGCGGTGCTCGCGTTCTCGCTCGTCGGCGTCCTCGTCGTCTACGGGCTGCAGCGCCTCCAGGCGTTCCTCCCCTACGCGCTCGGCCTCCCCGCCGTGCCCGAGGGCCTGTCCTTCAACACGGCCGTGTCGTTCGTCACCAACACGAACTGGCAGTCGTACTCGCCCGAGGCGGTGATGGGCTACACGGTCCAGCTGGCCGGCCTCGCGGTGCAGAACTTCGTCTCGGCGGCGGTCGGCATGGCGGTGGCCATCGCGCTCGTCCGCGGCTTCGCCCGCACCCGCAGCGGCACCATCGGCAACATGTGGGTCGACCTGCTCCGCGGATCGCTCCGCCTGCTGCTCCCCCTGTCGCTCGTCATCGCGGTGGTCCTCATCGCCGGCGGCGTCATCCAGAACTTCGCCGGCTTCCAGGACGTGGCCACCATCACGGGCGGCACGCAGACGATCCCGGGCGGGCCAGTGGCCTCGCAGGAGGCCATCAAGATCCTCGGCACGAACGGCGGCGGGTTCTTCAACGCGAACTCCGCGCACCCGTTCGAGAACCCGACGGCCTGGACGAGCGCGTTCCAGGTGATCCTGATGCTCGCGATCCCGTTCTCGCTCCCCCGTACCTTCGGCAAGATGGTCGGCGACACCCGCCAGGGCATCGCGATCGTCGCCGTGATGGCCACGATCTTCGTCGTCTCCCTCACCGCGCTCACGATCTTCGAGCTGAACGGCCAGGGCACGGCCCCGATGGCCGCAGGCGGCGCGATGGAGGGCAAGGAGCAGCGCTTCGGCATCATCGGCTCGACGCTCTACGGCACCGCCTCCACGCTCACCTCCACGGGCGCGGTCAACTCCATGCACGACTCGTACACGGCGCTCGGCGGCATGATGCCGATGCTCAACATGATGCTCGGCGAGGTCGCCCCCGGCGGTACCGGCTCGGGCCTCTACGGCATGCTCATCCTCGCCGTGATCTCCGTGTTCGTCGCGGGCCTCCTCGTCGGCCGCACGCCCGAGTACCTCGGCAAGAAGATCGGGCCGCGCGAGATCAAGCTCGCGAGCCTCTACATCCTCGTCACGCCGACGCTCGTGCTCCTCGGCACCGCGCTGAGCTTCGCGATCCCGGCCGTCCGCGAGGACGTCGAGGGCACCTCGATCCTCAACAGCGGCCTGCACGGCCTCTCCGAGGTCGTCTACGCGTTCACCTCGGCGGCCAACAACAACGGATCCGCGTTCGCCGGCCTCACCGCGAACACCCCGTGGTTCAACACGGCGCTCGGCGTCGCGATGCTGCTCGGGCGGTTCCTCCCGATCGTGTTCGTGCTGGCGCTCGCCGGATCCCTCGCGGCGCAGGACCGCATCCCCACCACATCGGGGACCCTGCCCACCCATCGGCCGCAGTTCGTCGGCCTCCTCATCGGGGTGACGGTCATCGTGACCGCTCTCACCTACTTCCCCGTTCTCGCGCTGGGTCCCCTGGCGGAAGGGCTCGCATCATGACCGTCCTGACCACCCCCGAGGCCCCGGCCGCACCGGCTCCCGCCTCCCGCGCCCGGGCCATCGACGCCCGGCAGCTCGCCGAGGCGCTCCCCGGGGCGTTCCGGAAGCTCGACCCGCGTCTCATGTGGAAGAACCCCGTGATGATGATCGTCGAGGTCGGCGCCGCCTTCACCACGATCCTGGCCATCGCCGAGCCGTTCACGGGCGGCGCCGGATCCTCCGGCGGCAGCGCCGTGCCCGCGACCTTCACGGCCGGCATCGCCCTGTGGCTCTGGCTCACCGTCGTCTTCGCGAACCTCGCGGAGTCGGTGGCCGAGGGCCGCGGGAAGGCGCAGGCCGACAGCCTCCGCAAGACCCGCACCAGCACCATGGCGCGCGTCGTCGCGTCGTATGACGCCTCCGGCGATCCCGGCGCCCAGCGCGCCGAGCTCCGCGAGGTCTCGAGCGCCGACCTCACCCTCGGCGACACGGTCGTCGTGGTCGCCGGGGAGTCGATCCCGGGCGACGGCGACGTCGTGTGGGGCATCGCCTCCATCGACGAGTCGGCCATCACGGGCGAGTCGGCCCCGGTGGTCCGCGAGTCCGGCGGCGACCGCAGCGCGGTCACGGGCGGTACGCGAGTGCTCAGCGACCGGATCGTCGTGCGCATCACCTCGAAGCCCGGCGAGACCTTCGTCGATCGCATGATCGGCCTGGTCGAGGGCGCGTCGCGCCAGCGCACGCCGAACGAGATCGCGCTCAACATCCTGCTCGCGAGCCTCACCATCGTGTTCGTGATCGTGGCGCTCACGCTCAACCCGATCGCCTCGTACTCGGCGGCGACCGTGAGCGTGCCGGTGCTCATCGCGCTGCTCGTCTGCCTGATCCCCACCACCATCGGCGCGCTCCTCTCGGCCATCGGCATCGCCGGCATGGACCGGCTCGTGCAGCGCAACGTGCTCGCGATGTCGGGCCGCGCGGTCGAGGCGGCGGGCGACGTCACCACGCTGCTGCTCGACAAGACCGGCACCATCACCTACGGCAACCGCCGCGCCAGCGAGCTGATCCCTGTGGGCGGCGTGACGGGCGACGAGCTCGCCCGCGCCGCGGCCATGTCGTCGCTCGCGGACCCGACGCCGGAGGGATCCAGCGTCGTCGACCTCGCGGTCGCGCAGGGCGTGGACACCGCGACGCTGCCCCGCGGCGTCGACGTGCCCTTCACCGCCCAGACCCGGATGTCGGGCGTCGACCTGCCCGACGGCCGCATCGTCCGCAAGGGCGCGTCGTCCGCCGTGTTCGCCTGGATCGAGGAGGGCGGCCGCGCGCTGCCGAAGCTCGTCCGCGACGAGCTCACGCGCACCGTGGAGGCCGTCTCCAACGGCGGCGGCACCCCGCTCGTCGTCGCGACGAAGGACGCCGACGGATCCGGCCGCGTGCTCGGCGTCGTGCACCTCAAGGACGTCGTCAAGGACGGCCTCAAGGAGCGCTTCGCGGAGCTGCGCGCCATGGGCATCCGCACCGTGATGATCACGGGCGACAACCCGCTGACCGCCCGCGCCATCGCCGCCGAGGCCGGGGTGGACGACCACCTCGCCGAGGCGACGCCCGAGGACAAGCTCGCGCTCATCCGCAAGGAGCAGGAGGGCGGCCGCCTGGTCGCCATGACCGGCGACGGCACCAACGACGCGCCCGCGCTCGCGCAGGCCGACGTCGGCGTCGCGATGAACACGGGCACGTCGGCCGCGAAGGAGGCCGGCAACATGGTCGACCTCGACTCGGACCCGACCAAGCTCATCGACATCGTGCGGATCGGCAAGCAGCTGCTCATCACCCGCGGCGCGCTCACCACGTTCTCCATCGCGAACGACGTGGCGAAGTACTTCGCGATCATCCCCGCGATGTTCACGGGCGTCTTCCCGCAGCTCGCGGTGCTCAACGTGATGCAGCTGCACTCGCCGGCGTCCGCGATCCTCTCGGCGATCATCTTCAACGCGCTGATCATCGTGGCGCTCATCCCGCTGGCCCTGAAGGGCGTGGCCTACCGGCCGCTCAGCGCCTCCAAGGTGCTCAGCCGGAACCTGCTCGTCTACGGGGTCGGCGGCGTGATCGCGCCGTTCATCGGCATCAAGCTCGTCGACCTCGTCGTCAGCCTGATCCCCGGCTTCTGATCCCCTCCTCCCCGAAACACCCAGAGCACGAAAAGCACAGAGAAGGAAGCGCATGTCCTCCCCCCGCCAGTCCCTCCGCACCGCCGGCGTCGCCGTCCGCGCGATGGCCGTCCTCACCGTCGTCCTCGGCGTCGGCTACACGGCCGTCGTCACGGGCATCGGCCAGCTCGCGCTCCCCGCGCAGGCGGACGGCTCGCTCGTCTCCTCCGGCGGCCAGGTCGTCGGATCCTCGCTGATCGGCCAGTCCTTCCAGGACTCCGACGGCGACGCCCTCCCGGAGTGGTTCCAGTCCCGGCCCTCGGCCGCGGGCGACGGCTACGACGGCACCTCGTCCAGCGGCAGCAACCTCGGCCCCGAGAACGACGACCTCGTGTCGTCCATCGCGGACCGGAAGGCCGCCATCGCGGAGTCCGACGGCGTGGATCCGAGCACCATCCCGGCCGACGCGCTCACCGCGTCCGCGTCGGGGCTCGATCCTCACATCAGCCCGGAATACGCTCGGGAGCAGGTGTCGCGCATAGCCTCGGCCCGGGGCATCCCCGAGCAGCAGGTCGAGCGCCTCGTCGACGAGCACGTGCAGGGCCGCGACCTCGGCTACCTCGGGGAGCCGACCGTGAACGTGCTCGAGCTGAACATCGCGCTCGCCGGCCTCGGCGGCTGACGCCCGCACCACGCGGGCAAGGAAGAGATGACATGAAGCGCGGTCGACTGCGGGTGCTGCTGGGAGCGGCGCCGGGCGTGGGCAAGACCTACGCCATGCTCGAGGAGGGCAGGCGGCTGCGCGACGAGGGCGCCGACGTGGTGGTCGCGGTCGTGGAGACCCACGGCCGCGCCGCCACGGCGGCGATGCTCGAGGGGCTGGAGATCCTGCCCCGGCGCGAGGTGTCGCACCGCGGGGTGGAGATCACCGACCTCGACGTGGACGCGGTCATCGCCCGCCGCCCGACCATCGCGCTGGTCGACGAGCTCGCCCACACGAACGCCCCCGGCGGCCGATCCGAGAAGCGCTGGCAGGACGTGGACCTCATCCGCGACGCCGGCATCGACGTGATCTCCACCGTCAACATCCAGCACATCGCGTCGCTCAACGACGTGGTCGAGAAGATCACCGGCGTGCCGCAGCGCGAGACGATCCCCGACCGCGTGCTCCGCGAGGCGCACCAGATCGAGGTCATCGACCTGGCGCCCGAGGCCCTGCGCGACCGGCTCGCCGGCGGGCGCGTGTACCCGGCCGAGCGGATCGACGCGGCCCTCTCCCACTACTTCCGCCTCGGCAACCTCACCGCCCTCCGCGAGCTCGCGCTCCTCTGGCTCGCGGACGAGGTCGACACCGCGCTCGCCGCCTACCGCGACGAGAAGGGGATCGACGCCCGATGGGAGGCCCGCGAGCGCGTGGTCGTGGCGCTCACCGGCGGCCCCGAGGGCGAGACGCTCCTCCGCCGCGGCGCCCGGATCGCGGCCCGCTCGGCCGGCGGCGAGCTCATGGCCGTGCACGTCTCCAGCCAGGACGGCCTGCGCTCCGGCAGCCCCGAGGCGCTCGCCAGCCAGCGCGCGCTCGTCGACTCGCTGGGAGGCAGCTACCACCAGGTCGTCGGCGACGACATCCCGCGCGCGCTCGTCGAGTTCGCGCGCGCGTCCAACGCCACGCAGCTCGTGCTCGGCGTCAGCCGCCGCAGCCGGCTCGCCGCCGCGGCGACCGGGCCGGGCATCGGCGCCACGGTGATCCGCGAGTCCGGCGACATCGACGTGCACATCGTCACGCACGCGGCCGCCGGCGGGCGCTTCCGGCTGCCGCGGATCCGGGGCGGCGCGCTCAGCATGCGGCGCCGGATCCTCGGCGGGCTCCTCGCGCTCGTCGGCGGCCCGCTGCTCACCTGGCTGCTCTCGGCCACGCGCTCGGACGACTCCATCACGAGCGACGTGCTCTCGTACCAGCTGCTCGTGGTGCTCGTCGCGCTCGTCGGCGGGATCTGGCCGGCCCTGTTCGCGGCCGTGCTCTCCGGATTCACGCTCGACTACTTCTTCATCGACCCGCTGTACACGATCACCGTCGACGAGCCGCTGCACCTGCTCGCGCTCGTGCTCTACGTGGTCATCGCGCTGCTCGTCAGCTGGATCGTCGACCAGGCCGCCCGCCGCACCCGCCTCGCCCGCCGCGCGGTCGCCGAGGCCGAGCTGCTGGCGACGGTCTCCGGATCCGTGCTCCGCGGCGAGGGCGCCGTGCACGCGCTCGTCAGCCGAACCCGCGAGGCGTTCGGCCTGCAGGGCGTGAAGCTCGTCGACCGCGACGAGACGATCGCGTGGGACGGCGTTGTCACCGGCGGCGCATCGACCGACGTGCCCGTGGGATCCCGCGGCGTGCTCACCCTCTACGGCGACGACCTCGAGGCGTCCGGCCGCCGCCTCCTCCGGGTCATCGCCGCCCAGCTCGACGCCGCGCTCGAGCACCGCGACCTCTCCGACACCGCGCGCGAGGTCGGCCCGCTCGCCCAGACCGACCGCGTGCGCACCGCCCTGCTCTCGGCCGTCAGCCACGACCTGCGCCGCCCGCTCAGCGCCGCGACCGCCGCCGTCACCGCCCTCCGCTCCCCCGGCATGACCTGGGCCGACGGCGACCGCGATGAGCTGCTCGCCACCGCGGAGGAGAGCCTCGGCACGCTCGCCGACCTCGTCACCGACCTCCTCGACGTGAGCCGCGTGCAGGCCGGCGTGCTCGGCGTGCGGCTCATGGACGTCGACCTCGACGACGTCGTGTTGGCCGCCCTCGACGAGCTCGACCTCGGCCCCGCCGACGCCGTGCTCGACCTCGCGCCCGACCTGCCCGGCGCGGTCGCGGATCCGGGCCTCCTCCAGCGGGTGGTCGTCAACCTGCTGAGCAACGCCGTGCGGCACGCGCCCGACGGCGTGCCCGTGCGGCTCAGCACGAGCGCGTTCGCGGAGTCGGTGGAGATCCGCGTGGTGGACCACGGACCGGGCGTCGCGCCCGAGCGCCGCGACGACATGTTCGTGCCGTTCCAGCGCCTCGGCGACACCGACAACGCATCCGGCCTCGGCCTCGGCCTCGCGCTCTCGAAGGGCTTCACCGAGGGGATGGGCGGCACGCTCACCGCCGAGGACACCCCCGGCGGCGGGCTCACGATGGTGGTCGCGCTGCCGGTGTGCCGCGGGAGCGCGGAGCCGGATGCGGATGCGGATGCGGGCGTCGAAGCTCCCGCCGCGACCGCGCCGTCCGCCGCGTCCTTGGCAGCCTCCCCCGCCGCCGCGTCCTCGGAGGTCTCCGCGTGAAGATCCTCATCGCCGACGACGACCAGCAGATCCTGCGGGCCCTGCGGATCACCCTCACGAGCCTCGGCTACGACATCGTCACCGCGGAGGACGGCGCCGCCGCCATCCGCGCGGCCGTCGCCGAGAAGCCCGACCTCTACATGATCGACCTCGGCATGCCGCGGCTCGACGGCGTCGAGGTGATCCAGGCGCTCCGGCTCTGGTCGACCGCGCCGATCCTCGTGGTCTCCGGCCGCTCCGGCGCCGCCGACAAGGTCGAGGCCCTCGACGCGGGCGCCGACGACTACGTCACGAAGCCGTTCTCCATCGACGAGCTGCTCGCCCGGATCCGCGCCCTCGGCCGTCGCGCCGCCGCCGACGAGGACCGCTCGGCCACCGTGTCGTTCGCCGACGTGACGGTCGACCTCGCCGCCCGCGTCGTCACCCGCGCCGACCAGCGCGTGCGCCTCACCCCCACGGAGTGGCAGGTGCTCGAGCTGCTCGTGCGCAACCCCGACCGGCTCGTCTCCCGCCAGACCCTCCTCACCGAGATCTGGGGCCCGACGCACGTGAACGACAGCGGCTACCTGCGCCTCTACGTGGCGCAGCTCCGCAAGAAGCTCGAGCCGGATCCGTCGCACCCGCGGCACCTGCTCACGGATCCCGGGATGGGGTACCGGTTCGTGCCGGCGGGCGCGGGGCGGGCGCCGGAGGAGGCGTAGGGGCGCACCCGCGTCTCAGCGGTGGGAGCGGATGGCCGCCGTACGCGTGCTCACGGCACGAGCGCGGCGTGCGCTGACGAGGAAGCCTATGAGGCCGACGACGATCGCGACGAGGCCCGCGTTGCGGACGGGCGCCGTGATCATGTCCATCCAGACGACCCCCTCCAGTGGGTGCACTCGCTCCAGAGCAGAACTCATCATCGCCTCGGGCCCGACAGCCGCACTGGCCGTCGATCCGATCACGATCACCACCAGCCACCAGCTCGCTGTCGCCCCGGCCACGCGGCCACCCATGCGCGACGCGACTGCGTACGCGACCACCGCGATCGCGAGCCACACGATCGTGACCACCGCGATCGCTGCCGCGCTTCCCCCGTCCGATATCAGCCGAGCGTAGGTGCCTGACAGGCTCGGGGGCACTGAGAGGGGCGCGAGCACGAACGTCCCGGCTAGGACGGCGACGACCACGGAAAGCTGCAGGACAGCCATCGTCCTTCTCAGACTCACGCTCATGCGTCCAGTGTGACGCACGTCACCAGTTGCATGTCGCGCTCAACGGCGACATCCCGATCCGGCTACGCCAATTGGGATTGGAAGGTCGATTGAGTTCGAGGTCATAGGTACCCCACTCAGCCATTCCACCCAGCACGTGACATTCCCACTGCTGGTAGAGCGTGCTGTGCCAACGACCAGATGTGTAGTAGTTGAAATCCCTGTTGAGTATGTTCCATCCACTCACCAGGAACTGACCCGCATTCGTTGCCAGATCGAATCTCCCCATCGCCGAGATGCTCACGGACAGCTGATTCGAGGAGTATGCGCTGTTGTAATTGAGCCAAGCCCAATTGAAGATGCTCCAGGAGTACTCGGGATCTGCGACGACCGGATACTGGACGTCGGCAGTGCGGTGCTCGACGACCTGCACCAGCGCAGTCCCTCGCACTTCGAACCTCGTGCTCACCCTCTCACCACCCGCGTCCACAGCCCACGGTGCCTCGAAGGACCCGAAAGGTGCACCCTGATCATCGACGAGGACAACAGCACCCCGGTCGTCTTGCACGAGCGAAGTTCCCGAGGGCACGTCCAGTTCGTAGACGATGTCGGTCGGCGCCGAAGGCGATGAGATGACGGACGCGATCTGCACGGACCCGCTCGACTTGACGACAGGGACGTAGGACAGGTCCTCAGAAGCCTTCGCCGAGGTCACTCCCGGCATCAACGTCGTCGTCGATGCCGCTGGCCCGACCGGCAGGTTGATGGCGATACGAGGCCCGTCATCGGGGTCCACGACGACTCGCTCCCCGTTCGGCTGCACGGCCACAGTCGCCGCACCCGTCCTCACCCCGCCATTGTCATCCTGCACGGCGACCTCTGTCAGCACTCTGTTCGCGACAGGTAGATTTGTATCGGCTTCACGCAATGCACCGAGCACCATCCCCTCGTCCGACGCAGGTGCCGGAAGGTCGTGGAGAGCAAGCAGCAGGACGAGCGAAGATGCGGACAATCCCGCGCGGGTCAGCAGTCTGGGCATCCGGTGGCTCATTCCTCTTGTCGTCAACCAGTACCTCAATCATCTCGGCAGGTACGGCGTTGCAGGAGTCGGCTCATGTGACGACTCGACTCCGCGACCGTTCGGCGGACAATGCAATTGAGATGCGCAAGCACTGAGTTGCTCCGCAATGGCGCGGTGTGCTGCTCTGGACCAGAGCCGGAGAGGGGGACATCGCGCGGCCACACCGAGTGCAACGGCATTCGGAGACGTCGCGCACGGCCAGCCGGCACCCGGATCCACGCGCGTATGCTCCCGAGGTGCCCCCGAGAACCACCCGCCCCGCCGCCCTCATCGCCTCCGTCACCGCCGCGCTCGGCGGCCTCGCCGCCGCGGCCCTCGTGCTGCCGCGCCGGTTCGAGGCCGGTCGCCGCCGCCGGGCCGTGAGCGTCAACGAGACGCTCCCCGTGAACTCCGCCTGGTGGCGCGAGCACGCGAAGCTCGAGGGCGATCTCCTCTACGTGGCGCTCGGCGACTCGACCGCGCAGGGCATCGGGGCGAGCCGCCCTAGCAACGGCTACGTCGGGATCCTCGCCGACCGGATCCGCGCCCTCAGCGGCCGCACGGTCCGCACCGTCAATCTCAGCGTGTCGGGCGCCCGCGCCGCCGACCTCGTCGAGCACCAGCTCCCGCGACTCGCGAAGCTGCAGCCCGACGTGGTGACCCTGGCGATCGGCGCGAACGACATCCTCGCGTTCGAGCCGGTCGCGTTCGAGCACGACCTCGGCCGAATCCTCGACGCCGTCCCGCCGACCACCGTCGTCGCCGACCTGCCGTGCTTCCACTTCCCGACGAGCGAGCGCAAGGTGCGGGTCGCGAACGAGATCGTCCGCCGCCTCGCCACCGACCGCGGCCTCCGCATCGCCCCGCTGCATCGCATCACCCGCCGCCAGACGGCCGTGCTCGCGATCACCCAGGCCGCGGGCGACCTCTTCCACCCGAACGACCGCGGCTACCGCGTCTGGGCGAGCGCCTTCCTGCCCTTCCTCCCGGCGACGGTGCGGGCGCTGGAGGTGTCGGGGCGCTGACGCGCTCGCGTGGCACCGGCCCGCGTCCCGGGCGGGCGCGGCGCGGTGGATAGGGTCGCGAGCATGACCCGCCACCCCGGCGACCGCCTCCTGGCCGTCCTCATCGACTGGCTGTTCATGTGCGTGTGGATCGGGCTGGTCGCGGCCGTCACGGTGCCCCTCCTCCTCGTCGGTGCCACCGCATCGCTCCCGACCGTCGCGGAGAACGCGGTAGCCGCGCTGGTGACCGTGGTGCCGATCACGATCGCGCTGGCCGTGATGGAGTCCGGCCCGCGCCAGTCGACGCCCGGCAAGCGCGCGCGGCGACTGGTGGTGCGGGATGCCCGCACCGGCGACGCGCTCCCCTTCCGCCGTGCGCTCCTCCGCAACGCCGTGAAGATCGCGCTGCCATGGATTCTCGGGCACGCGGCCGTGTACGCGATCGTCGGCGCGAGCGGCGGTGCGACCGGTCCGGCCGGCTCCCTCCCGCCGGGCGTGGAGGCCGTGACGGCGATCGCGTACGTCCTCCCGACGATCTGGCTCGTGACCCTCCTCATCGGCTCCGGGCGGACGCCGTACGACTTGATCGCGGGTGCGGTCGTCGCCCGGCCCGCGCCTCGCGCCTGACCCGACCCCGTCCCTAGGGTGGATCCATGGCCGACGAAACCCCCGAAGCCCGCCCCACCGGCACCCTCTGGATGGTGCTCGGGCTCGTCTCGGGGGCTCTGCTCGTCACCTCGTCGCTCGTCTCGCCCTGGATCTCCGCGGCCGCCTTCGCCCTGTCCGTCTTCATGTACGTGCGCGTCCGCGGCCGCGACCGGGCCCTCGCGCCCCCGCCGACCGGCACGCTCTGGTTCGTGGTCACGCTGATCATCGGCGCCCTGCTCGTGACGGGCACCTTCGATCCGCCGTGGGTCGGCGTGGCCGCCCTCGCGGCCTCCGTGCTCCTCTACATCCGGGCGATGATCCGACTCCTGGCCAATCCGGCGTCGGACCCGGATCCCGGCGACTGATCCGGCGCGGTCGCGCCTGATGTCCCCGGGTGCCGGAACGCGACCGGCGCCCGGCACCCCCGGCCCACCCGCTCGGCACCGCCGCAAGACGCGGCGGGGCGCACCCCGTCCGTAGCGTCGGCCGCATGATCCCGACCACTGGAACCTCCCGTCGATCGCACGCCGCCCGCGTCCCCCGGCGCACCCGAGTCACCTTCCGCCGCGCGACGCACGCGGAGCTCCTCAAGCTCGCGACGCTCCGTTCCATCCGCTGGACCGTCGCGCTGGTCGTGCTCGCCGGCGTCGGCATCAGCGTGGCGGCGTCGCTCGTGGCGAACCCGCTGCCCGCCGGCGCCTCGTCGTCGATGGCGGATGCGGGCACGGCCGCGATCCTCACGACTCCCCTGCTGCTCAGCCAGATCGTGGTCGGCGTGCTCGGCGTCCTCGCAATGGGCTCCGAGCACTCCAGCGGCACGATCGCCTCCACCCTCGCCGCGGTGCCGAACCGGCTCGAAGCGCTCGCCGCGAAGGCGCTCGCGGTCGCGCTGGTCGCATTCGGACTCGGCGTGATCCCCGGCCTCGCCGCCTACCTGCTCACGCTCGGCACGCGCACCGACCTCGGCTACGACGGCAGCCTCGCGTCGTGGGGCGTGCTCGGGCCGCTGCTCGGATCCGGCGCGTACCTCGCGATGATCGCCCTCCTCGGCCTGGCGCTCGCGACCCTGATGCGCAGCGGCGTGGCGGCGATCACCGCCCTCGTCGCCATCCAGCTCGTGCTGCCCCAGCTCGTCGGACTGCTCCCCGACATCGGCAGCGTCGCCGCCTACGACATCCTGCTCACCACCGCCGGCCGGACCCTCACGGGCACGACCGGGAGCATCACCCCGCCGCCGGTGACGCTCCTCGAGGTCGCGACCGTCGCGGCGTGGATCCTCATCCCGGCGACCGCCGCGGCCGTCCTGTTCCAGCGCCGCGACGCCTGACGCCGACCCGCCCGCCCATGTCGGTGCCCGCCGGTAGAGTCCCCCGCATGGCCCGCATCCACTCCACGTACCGCTGCTCGGAGTGCGGGTGGACGACCCCGAAGTGGGTCGGCCGGTGCGCCGAGTGCCAGAGCTGGAACACCGTCGCCGAGGTGTCGCAGACGCCGGCCGCGGCCGGCCGCGTCACCACGCTCACGCCCGCCGGATCCAGCCAGGCGCGGTCGATCATGCACGTCGGCACCGCGTCGGCCAGCCACATGCCGAGCGGCGTCGGCGAGCTCGACCGCGTGCTCGGCGGCGGCATCGTGCCGGGCGCCGCCATCCTCATGAGCGGCGAGCCCGGCGTCGGCAAGTCCACCCTGCTGCTCGAGGTCGCGGCGCGCGCCGCCGCGAAGGGCGCGAAGGTCCTCTACGTCACGGCCGAGGAGTCGGTCGCGCAGGTGCGCATGCGCGCCGAGCGCACGGGCGGGCTGCAGGAGTCGCTCATGATCGCGGCCGAGACCGACCTCGGCACGATCCTCGGCCACATCGAGCAGGTGGCGCCCGACCTCCTCATCGTCGACTCCGTGCAGACCGTCTCCAGCAGCACCTCCGACGGCCTGCCCGGCCACCCCGGCCAGGTGCGCGAGGTCGCCGTCACGCTCATCCGCGTCTGCAAGGAGCGCGACCTCCCGCTGCTGCTGGTCGGCCACGTCACGAAGGACGGATCCATCGCCGGCCCGCGGCTCCTCGAGCACCTGGTCGACGTGGTCTGCCAGTTCGAGGGCGACCGGCAGACGTCGCTGCGCTTCATCCGCGCGCTCAAGAACCGCTTCGGCCCCACCGACGAGGTCGGCTGCTTCGAGATGGCAGGCGACGGCATCGTCGAGGTGCCGGATCCCAGCGGCATGTTCCTCTCGCGCGGCGTCCACTCCGTCTCCGGCACCTGCGTCACCGTCGCGATGGAGGGCCGCCGCGCGCTCCCCGTGGAGGTGCAGGCGCTCGTCGTCGACACGAAGGCGCCGCAGCCGCGCCGCGTGGTCAACGGGGTGGATGCGTCCCGCGTCGCCATGCTCCTCGCGGTGCTCGAGAAGCGTGCCAACGTGCGGCTCTCGGATCGCGACGTGTACGTCTCCACGGTCGGCGGCGTGCGGCTCACCGAGCCGGCGGCCGATCTCGCCATCGCCGTCGCGCTCGTCTCCGCCGTGAACGGCAAGGCCATGCCGCACGACCTCGCGGCGTTCGGCGAGATCAGCCTGGCGGGCGAGATCCGCGGCGTCACGTCGGCGCCGCAGCGCGCGGCGGAGGCCCGGCGGCTCGGCTTCACGCAGATCGTCGACGCCGAATGGGGGCCGCTGTTCTCCGCGCTCGGCCGCGCGTTCTCCCTCGCGAAGAGCGAGCGGGAGAAGGAGCTCGACGAGGCGTTCTGATCCGCGGGCCGCGACCCGGGCCGCCCGCCACCGCGGGCTCCGGGCTCAGCCCGCGTCGACGGATCCGCCGACGTTCTCGCGCACGTGCGCCACGGCGTCCTCCACCACGTGGGTCACGTGCGAATCCGCCACCTCGTAGCGGGCGATGCGCCCGTCGCGCTCCACGGTCACCAGACCCGCCGACCGCAGCACGCGCAGGTGCTGCGACACGAGCGGCTGCGAGAGGCCCGACTCGGCGACCAGCTCCGTCACGCTCATCTGCCGCGAGGCCAACAGCCCGATGAGGCCCAGGCGCGACGCCGATGACAGCGCCTTGAAGAGGTCGGCGGCCTGCTCGAAGCCGGGGGGTGGGTAGGTCACCTGGACGATCCTAGGGCGAGGCGGAGACGCGACCCGGCGCGGATACGGCGACGGGGACCCGGCCTCATGGCCTGGTCCCCGTCCCGATCGTCGCGCGTCGTCGCGCGATGGATCAGTGCTCGTCGTAGTGGTCGCCGTGCTCGGCGTGCTTGTGGCCGTCGTGGACGTAGTCGACGTGGTCCTCGTGCGTGACGGTCTCGTGACCGCAGTCGGTGCCGTGCTCGTGCTCGGCGACGGTGTGCTCGGCGTGGGTCTCGGTGGTGTCGGTCATGATGCGTCCTAACGTCGGTGGAGCACCAGGATGACAGACGCATGCATGGATTGCAATGAATGCATCCAATCAGGAACCATGATCATGTGCGCACGCGGGCGGCGCCGGTCAGTACAGCAGGAACGACTTCGGCTCGGCGCTCTTCACGCCGGCCACCTCGACCGAGAGCGTGTAGGTCGCGCCGCCCGCGGGCACGGCCGGACGCTGCTTCTCCTGGCACGTGGTGGTGGACGACCGCTGGCGCGACCACTCGAACGGCGACGACGTCTGCGGCGTGCGGGCCGCGAGCTCCACCTCGGCGTCCGCCGCGCCCGTCTGGCAGTCGGTCGACTTCCAGTAGACGTCGGATCCGCTCGAGATCGTGAACACCTGCGTGGTCGTCCCGAGGTTCGCGGTGCACGGCTCCATGCCCGTGTTCGTCACGGTGAAGGAGAGCTTGGGCAGCACGCCGGCCTTGTACGACGCGGCGTCGGTGACGGGGGTGACGGTCAGCTGGCCCGCGGCGCAGGATCCGTCGGCGTTCGTCTCCGTGCCGGCGCTCGCGCTCGGGCTCGGGCTGGGATCGGGGGCAGGTTCCGCGGCCGCGTCACCCGAGTCGCCGGCGGCGGCGTCCGCGCTGGGCGTCGCGCCGGGAGCTGCGGTCTCCGCCGTGCCGCGGCCGAGGTTGGAGACGATGATCACGACGACGGCGATCACGGCCACCACGACGAGCAGGGCGAGCAGGCGGCGACGGCGGTACACGGCCGCGGACGGGCGGCCTCCGGGCGAGGTCGAGGACATGACCACAGGCTACGGTCGGGTGCCCGCCGGGCCGGGTCGGCGCGCCCGCCGCTCGCGTCCCTCGGGGGATCCGGGGTCGCAGCGGCCAGATGCCGGGGTCAGAGCGCCTTGAGCATGCGCGTGTTGCCGAGGGTGTTCGGCTTCACGCGGGAGAGGTCGAGGAACTCGGCGATGCCCTCGTCGTGCGAGCGGAGCATCTCGTAGTAGATCTCCTGCGCGATGATCGACTCCGCGACCTCGTGGTACCCGTGGCGCGAGAAGAAGCCGACCTCGAAGGTCAGGCAGAACAGGCGGCTGAGGCCGAGCTCGCGGGCGTCGTCCTCGAGGCGCTCGAGCAGCGCGTGGCCGACGCCGGTGCCGCGCGTGTGCGGGGCGGCGGCGAGGGTGCGGATCTCGCCGAGGTCCTCCCACATCACGTGCAGCGCGCCGCAGCCGACGACCTCGCCGGACGCGTCGACCGCGACCCGGAACTCCTGCACGTTCTCGTAGAGCACCACGAGGTCCTTGCCGAGGAGGATCCCCTCCATCACGAGCGGCTCGACGAGCTGCTGGATCCGCGGCACGTCGCCGGTGCGCGCGCGTCGCACGCGGATGCCGGCGGCGGGCTCCACGGACTCGGCGGTGACTGGCTCTGCGCTCACGATGACGACCCTCTCGATCCGCGGCTCGGGCGCCCGGATCAGGGGTCCAGCCTAGCGACGGGCGGATCCCGCGTCCGGGGCGGGCGGCTCGGGATCGGTGCCGAGCCGCGCGATCATCCGCGGCGCGATCCACACGATCGCCACCACGCCGACCACCGCGCGCAGCCCGGCGAACACGAGCACCCACCAGCCGACCCCGTCGCCGCCGACGAGCAGCGCGATCCCGATGACGACGAGCGCCGCGTCCGCGACGAACGGCACGCGCAGCCAGAACATGAGGCGGCGGACGGGATCCATGGGTCAGCCGGCCGCGGGCGGGCCGGGCCGATCCGCGACGGGCGCACCCGACGGCGGCGCCCAGCGGTCGGTCGTGGTGCCGGCCGGCGCACCAGCCACGGCCCGCGCATCCACCGCCCGCCGCGTGACGGGCAGCCGCACCCCGAAGACCGTGCGGCCCGGCTCCGACTCCACCCACACCGCGCCGTGGTGCGCCGAGACGATGGCCTGCGCGATGGCGAGGCCGAGGCCCGTGCCGCCGGTGGAGCGGGCGCGGGATCCGTCGCCGCGCACGAAGCGCTCGAACAGGTTCTCCTGCAAGGCGGGCGGGATGCCGGGGCCGTCGTCGGTCACGCGGATGACGGCGTGCGCATCCGGACCCGCGCCCTGCACCGCGAGCGACGCGACCACGCGCGTGCCGGCCGGGGTGTGCGTGCGGGCGTTGGCGAGCAGGTTGACGACCACCTGTCGGAGTCGCGCGTCGTCGCCGGGGACGGTCACCGAGTCGTCGGGCAGGTCGAGGTCCCAGTCGTGGTCCGGGCCCGCCGCGCTCGCGTCGCCGACCGTGTCGAGGAGGATGCGCGTGAGGTCGACCGGATCCGACTCCAGCTCGCGTCCCTCGTCGAGGCGCGCGAGGAGCAGCAGGTCCTCGACGATGGTGGTCATCCGCACAGACTCCGACTCGATGCGCGACAGCGAGTGCGTCACGTCCTCGGGGAGCTGGTGGGGACCTCTACGGGTGAGCTCGGCGTATCCGCGGATGGAGGCGAGCGGCGTGCGCAGCTCGTGGCTCGCGTCCGAAACGAACCGCCGCACCTTCGCCTCGCTCGCCTGCCGCGACGACAGCGCCGCGGCGACGTGCCCGAGCAGGCCGTTGAGCGCGGCGCCCACGCGGCCGACCTCGGTGCGCTCGTCGGTGTCGGATGCGGGCACGCGTGCCTCGAGCGCGACGTCGCCGCGGTCCAGCTCCAGCGCGGCCACGTGGGTCGCCGTGTCGACGACCCGGTCGAGCGGCCGCAGGGCGCGCCGCACGATGAGGGTGCCGAGGAACGCGGCCAGCGCGAGCGTGAAGGCGGCGACCACGGTGATCACGAGGACGAGCTGCTCCACCACGTCGTCGGCGGGCTTCGTCGGCAGGCCGGTGACGATGGTCGCGCCCGAGGACGTGGTGCCGCCGACGAGCCGGTAGCTGCCGAGCGCGCCGCCGAGGTCGACCGTGCGCGGGATCCCGTCGGTCGGCACGCTCTGCAGCTGCTGGCTCTGGCGCTCGGTCAGCTCCACGGCGCCCGCGCCGCCGGGTTCGCCCTGCGCGGCGGAGCGGTCGGCGATGTACCCGCCGGAGACGACGCCGTCGATGATGGTCGCGCTGATCGTGCCGACCTGCTGCCCGAACGCGCCGAGGCCCCCGGGAGGCGCCCCGGGGAAGCTGCCGTAGCCGCCCGGATCCTGGTCGACGAAGCTCTGCGACCGCGCCGCCGTGGCCTGCAGCTGCTGGTCGACCTGCTGCATCAGCGATGCCCGCAGCGCCAGGATGCTCACCGCCCCGATGAGGATGCTCGCGAGCGCCAGCAGCCCCACCACGCTGAGGACGAGGCGGCGGCGCAGGGTCATGCCGCGCGCCGCCGCGGCCAGTCGTTCGCGCAGCGGCGGCGTGACCTGCGGCGGCGCATCCGGCGACGGGGCGACCTGCGGCTGGGTCACTCCGCGGCCTTGAGCATGTAGCCGCTGCCGCGCACCGTGTGGATCATCGGGTTCCGCCCGGCGTCGATCTTGCGGCGCAGGTAGGAGATGTAGATCTCGACCACGCTCGACTTGCCGCCGAAGTCGTAGCTCCACACCCGGTCGAGGATCTGCAGCTTGCTCAGCACGCGGCGCGGGTTGCGCATCAGGTAGCGCAGCAGCTCGAACTCGGTGGCGGTGAGCTCGATGGGGTCGCCGGCGCGCGCGACCTCGTGGCTGTCCTCGTCGAGCGTGAGGTCGCCGACGCGGATCACCGGGTCGACGCTGTCGCTCACCACGAGCGTCGAGCGGCGGATGAGGCCGCGCAGCCGGGCCACGACCTCCTCGAGGCTGAACGGCTTGGTGACGTAGTCGTCGCCGCCCGCGGTGAGGCCGGCGAGCCGGTCGTCGAGCGAGTCCTTCGCCGTGAGGAAGAGCACCGGGATGTCCTCGGCGTCGGCCCGCAGCCGCGAGAGCACCTGGAGGCCGTCGAGGTCCGGCAGCATGATGTCGAGCACCACGGCGTCGGGCTTGAACTCGCGGGCGGCGGCGAGCGCCTGGTGCCCGTTCTCGGCCGTGCGGATCTGCCAGCCCTCGTAGCGCAGCGCCATCTGGAGCAGGTCGGTGAGGGACGCCTCGTCGTCGACGACGAGCACCCGGATGGGCGACCCGTCGGCGCGCGTGAGGCGGGGCTGCGGGGCGGCGGCGGGCTGGAAGCCGGAGGGCGGGGTGGTGGTCACGGGATCCATCATCCGCATGTTCCTATGAACGAGCCATGAGACGGCCATGGGCCGGCTTCCGCTGGAGCGGATCAGGACAGGATCAGCGCCCCGCTGCGCAGGCCCTCCGCGATGAGGGCGTACAGGACCAGTGCGATCAGGATCGCGCCGATGATCCATGAGCTCACGTCCACGTCGCCGAGCTCCGGGTCCACGCGGCGCTCGAGCCGCCGTGCGGCACGCGCCCCGTGGGCGCACCCGATGCAGATGACCACGAGCGTCCCGACCACGGCGATGCCCGTCCAGCGCGCGAGCGCCGCCGCCGGTCCGCCCACCAGCGCGACCACCCACACCGCCAGGAGGCCCAGGCCGAAGACGACCCCGAGGATCCACCCCACGGCCTTCAGCCCCTCCTCCGCCACCGCCACCGCCAGCTCCCGCGCCATGTCCTCGACGACGTGCGGACGGGGCCCCGGCAGCCGGTAGCGCGCGGCCTTCCGCTCGCGGCGCGTCATCCGGGCGGGGTCGGCGAAGTGCGCGCGGTGATCGGCGATCGCCGGAGCGAGCGCCGCGAGTTCCTCCGGCAGCGCGGTATCCGGCGGCAGCGCCAGGAAGGCCGGGATCTCGTGATCCCCGATCCCCGAGTGCGCGATCAACCGGGCCAGCCGGTCGCGCTCGACCTCCGTCGTCCAGCCGGGGACGCCGATGCCCCACCGACCGGCCTGATCGGGCGCGATGAGCTCGCGATACAGCTCCGCGAGCGCGAGCCGCGCGGCCCCGTCCGTGGGATCCGCGCGCACCCGCTCCTTGAGGAGGGCGATCGCGTCCGTCCGGCGGTCGTCGGCCCAGAGGAGGCGGGCACGGGTGAGGGCGTCGGGATCGTCGGGCACCGGGTGATGCTGCCAGGTCGGCGCACCCCGCGAGCGAGCAGTGCACGGGCAGCGCACGGGCAGCCCGCGGACGACGACGGGCCCGGCGCGTGGTGCGCCGGGCCCGGGTCGTGCGGAGGTGCGAGGAGCTAGTGCTTCTCGTCCGTCGCGCGCGTGACGGTCTCGCCGTCGACGCTCGCGCGGTCCTCCTTCTGCTTGTCGCCGCGGGTCTTCGCGAGGCTCGCGACGGTGGCGACCGTGATGGTCGCGCCGATGAAGAGGAGCGAGAACCAGATCGGGATCTCGGGCGCCCACAGCATCGGCTCGCCGCCGTTGATGAAGGGCAGCTCGTTGACGTGCATCGCGTGCAGGACGAGCTTCGCGCCGATGAACGCGAGGATCACCGCGAGGCCCTGCGACAGGTAGACGAGGCGCTCGAGCAGGCCGCCGATGAGGAAATAGAGCTGGCGGAGGCCCATCAGCGCGAAGGCGTTCGCGGTGAAGACGATGTACGCCTCGTTCGTGAGGCCGTAGATGGCGGGGATCGAGTCGAGCGCGAACACCAGGTCGACGAAGCCGATCGCGATGACGCAGAGCAGCAGCGGGGTGACGAAGCGCTTGCCGTCGATCTTGGTGGTGAAGCGGTCGCCGACGAACTCGTCGTGGACGGGGAGGATCCGGCGGGCGATGCGCACGAACATGTTGTCCGCCGCGTTGCCGCCGTGGTCGCCCTTCAGCTGCTGGTAAGCGAGCACGAACAGCAGCGCGCCGAAGATGTAGAAGACCCAGGAGAAGTTCTCGATGAGCGCGGCGCCGAGCGCGATGAAGCCGGCGCGCATGATCAGGGCGATCACGATGCCGATCATCAGCACCTTCTGCTGGTACTTCCGGGGCACGGCGAACCCGGTCATGATCAGCAGGAACACGAACAGGTTGTCGATCGACAGGGCCTTCTCGGTGAGGTAGCCGGCGAAGTACTCGCCGCCGTAGCCCCAGCCGCTCGTGAAGCCGATGCCGACGCCGAAGATCAGCGCGAGGCCGATGTAGAAGGCCGACCAGCGAGCGGACTCGCCGATGGTGGGCTCGTGCGGCTTGCGCACGTGGGTGAAGAACTCGTAGACGAAGAACGCGATGGTGACCGCGATCGTGATGAGCCAGGTGGTCGTGGTGATGTTCACGGGGGTCTCCGGTGATGAGGCCGACGGGAATCGGAACGGCTAGGTGGCGCGCGGACGCGTCAATGATCCCATGCGGGATCTCCTCACACTGGGGAATTGCCTGCGCCTACGCTCCGTGGATCGTGGGCGCCGCGGGCCTCCTGCCCGCCGCGTCAGGTCAGGCTCGGCGCCTCGAACGGGTACGCGACGTAGGCGAACCGGCGCGAGTCGGGCGCCCAGCTCGTGACGTTGATGGTGCCCTGGCCGCCGGGGAAGGCGGCGAGGTCGCGCGTGCGGTGGCTCTGCCGGTCGATGACGCGGAGGATCACGTCGTGGTCGGCCGGGTGGCCGAGCGTGCCGGGCGGGAAGCTGAGGTAGACGATGTGCTCGCCGTCGGGCGACGGGTGCGGGAACCAGTTGACGCGCTCGTCGGCGGTGAACTGGTGCGTGTCGGAGCCGTCGGTGCGCATCGTGAACAGCTGCGCGTGGCCCGGCAGGTCGGATCCGCGCTCCGAGTTGAAGTAGAGCCAGCCGCCGTCGGGCGAGAACTCGGCGCCGTCGTCCGGGAAGCCGTCGTCGGTGAGCTGCGTCGTGGGGCCGCCATCGACGGGCACGAGGTGGATGTTCGTGGTCCACTCGCCGCGCGCGTCGAGCTGGCCGCCGATCACGCTGAGCATCGAGCCGTCGGGCGAGACGCCGTGCAGGTAGTTCTTGAAGCCGAGCGCCGGATCCCGGTCCGCCGTGATCCGCCGGCCCTGCCCGCCCGCGCCGTCGTTCCAGAGCACGTCGTACAGGTGGCCGTCGCGGCCGGAGACGTACACGTGCGCGCCGTCGGGTGCCATGACGTGGTCGTTGTTGATGGGCGGGACGCCGCCCAGGTCCACCGCCTGGAAGTCGACCGCGGGCTCGGGCAGGTCGGGATCCGGCTCCTCCGGGTCGGGCGCCGGCAGCCGCCAGAGCCCGCCCTCCGCGTTGACGACGAGCCAGCGGCCGTCGGGCGTCCAGTTGGGAGCCTCGATGTGAAGCACGGCCGACTCGGCGACCATGCGCTCGACGCCCGTCTCCACGTCCATGACGAGGAGGCGGGCCAGCTGGCCGTCGCGCAGCGTCACGCGGTGGATCCGGTGGTGCCGTCGGCGGGGGCGTCGTCCCGGTTGTTCGCGAACGCCGAGTCGAAGAGGCTGTCGGGCGTCGGCCAGAGGAGGGAGCGCACCCGCGCGAGGGCGTCGGGGGCTCCGTGCAGGCGGTCCATCCCCGCATCCTCCCACTCGACCGAAACCGGACCGTCGTAGCCGATGCTCCGGAGGGCCCGGAAGGCGCGCTCGAAGGGCACGTCGCCGTGGCCGACCGAGACGAAGTCCCAACCGCGGCGCGGGTTGCCCCACGGGAGGTGGGAGCCGAGGCGGCCGCCGCGACCGTCCGTCGTCACGCGCGTGTCCTTGGCGTGCACGTGGTAGATCCGGTCGGCGAAGTCGAGGAGGAAGCCGACCGGGTCGATGCCCTGCCACATCATGTGGCTCGGATCCCAGTTGAGGCCGAAGCCGGGGCGGTGCCCTATCGCCTCGAGCGTGCGGCGGGTGGTCCAGTAGTCGTAGGCGATCTCGCTCGGGTGCACCTCGAGCGCGTACCGGACGCCCTCGTCGTCGAACACGTCGATGATCGGGTTCCAGCGGTCGGCGAAGTCCTGGTAGCCGGCGTCGATGACCGACTCGGGCACGGGCGGGAACATCGCGACGTACGGCCAGATGCGCGACCCGGTGAAGCCCGTCACGCGCGTGACCCCGAGCGCCGCCGCCGCCTTCGCGGTGAGCTTCAGCTCCTCGGCGGCGCGCTGGCGCACGCCCTCCGCCTGGCCGTCGCCCCAGACCTTGGAGCGGAGGATCGCCTGGTGCCGGAAGTCGATCGGGTCGTCGCACACGGCCTGGCCGGTGAGGTGCTGCGAGAGCGCGTGCACCTGGAGGCCGTGGCGCTCGAGGATCTCGAGCCGCCCGCGGAGGTAGGCCGGATCCTCGGCCGCGCGCCACACGTCCAGGTGCTCGGCGGAGCAGGCGATCTCGAGGGCGTCGAAGCCCCAGCCGCTCGCCAGCCGGGCGACCTCCTCCAGCGGCAGGTCGGCCCACTGGCCGGTGAAGAGCGCTACGGGGGTGGTGATCTGGGGCATGGTTCCCTCTCGTCGACGGTGACGGTGCGGTGCGTGCGGTGCGGTGGCGCGGCTCGGTGACGGCGCGCGGGATTCACGCTACACACCGGGCCGCGCCCGCTCACGGGGCTCCGTCAGCGAAAGTTCGCCGACTGCGTGCGCTGGTACCCGGCGAGCGTGATGCCGCCGAGGAGCACCGCCCACGCCGCGAGGAGGATCAGCGGGATCCCCATGGCCGCCGTGTCCTGGCGGGCCGCCGCGCTCGTCAATGTGCTCCACGCGCCGGTCGGCAGCAGCACCGTGAGCGACGCCCAGGGCGTGCCGCTCGTGTCGCCGCCCGTGAACAGGCCGCCCGCGAACGAGAGGGGCAGGTACACGAGGTTCGCGAGGCCGAGCGCGCCGCGAGCGGGGAACCAGTAGCCCATCGCGAGGCCGAGGAGCGCCATCGGCACGGCGCCCGCCAGCACGGCGAGCGCGACGGACCCGAGGGTCGCCGCGTCCACCCGGACGCCACCCGCGAGGATCCCGACCGCGACCACCGGGATCACGAACACGACGCCGAAGACGCACGCGACCGTGAGCTTGGCGGCGAGCCGGATCCACGCGGGCACCGGCGCCGTGAACAGCCACCGCTCCCACGGCGACTCCCGGGCTGACGCCACGCCCACGCCGAACTGGAAGGTGACAGTGCCGAGCACCGAGAACAGCACGTAGCCGAGGAGCACGCTGAGCCGGGCGCTCGGCGGCCCGCCCTGCGGCAGGCCGACGACCGCGTAGATGAGCACGGGGTAGGCGAGGAGCGGCAGCACGAAGGCGGGCATGCGCGCGTTCTGCGCGAGCTCGCTCACGACGTGGGCGCGGTAGATGGCGAGGCGGCGGCCGGCGGTGAGGCGGACCGGCATCGGCGCGGCGGTCATCGGGCGCACCCCGCGTGATCCTCGGCGCGCGACCGATCGGAGGGGATCGCGTCCGCACCGCCCGCCAGCACGCGCTCGACGATCTCGCCGAGCCCGGGCTCGACGACCGTGAGGCGGGGCTGCGGCACGGCGGCGAGCACGAGCCCGGCGACGACGTCGGAGCGGTCGGTGTCGATGACCCACCGGATCCGCTCGAGGCCGTGCGGCTCCTCCCCCGCCTCGGGCACCGCGCCGGACGATCGCAGGCGCCGCGCCTCGGCGACGGTCGCGTCGAAGCCGACCCGACGGACACCGGCCAGCCCGCGGAAGTCGGCGGCGGTCCAGTGGCCGACGACCCTCCCGTGGTCGAGGCAGACGACGGTGTCGGCGAGCGCCGCGACCTCCTCCATGTCGTGCGAGGCGAGGAGCACCGTGCGCCCGGAGTCGCGGACCGCGGCGATGGCGTCGCGCACGGCGGCTCGACCCGGGATGTCGAGGGCCGCCGACGGCTCGTCGAGCACCACGACGGGCGTGCCCGCACCGACCACGCACGCGAGCGCGACCCGCCGCCGCTCGCCGCCGCTGAGGCCGCCCGTCTGACGCGACGCGAGCCGGTCGAGGTCGAAGCGGTCGATGGCCGCGGCCGGCGTGAGCGCGGCGGCGTGCGGCACGAGGGCGAGCGCCAGCACCTCGCGGACGGTGAGGTACTCGGGGAAGGCGAGCGCCTGGGGCATGACCGCGACGAGCGCCGCCGTGGGGCCGCCGCGACGCACGTCGTGGCCGAGCACGCGCGCGCGGCCTGCATCCGGGCGCCGGGTGGCGGTGAGCACGTCGATGGCTGTGGTCTTGCCGGATCCGTTCGGCCCGAGCAGCGCGTGCACGAGCCCCGGCGCGAGGGAGAAGGACGCGGCGTCGAGCGCGCGCGTCCGGCCGAAGGCGCGGGTGATCCCCTCGAGCTCGATGGCGTCAGTCATGGGATGCCTCCTCCGCGGCGAAGCGGCGCGCACCCGGCTCCGCCCCGCCGAACGAGATCGCGTAGAGGGACGACTGCGTCACCCCGTCGAGCCCGAGCACCGCGTCGAGCTCGTGGTCGACGAAGCCGACCCAGCCCAGCACCGGCAGGCCCAGCGCGGTCGCGACCAGGAGCGCGTTCTGCCCGACGTGACCCGCTTCCAGCAGGGTGAGCCGGTAGCCCCGCAGCCCGTACTTGCAGCGCGAGCGCTCGAAGCTGCCCGTGATGACGACGGTGACCGCGGCCGTCTCGGGGATCGGCGCCATGAGCGACGGCGCCGCGCGGCGGAACCGCGCGAGCCGCCCGTCGCGGTCGAGCCCGGACACGTCGACGAGCGTCTCCTCCAGCGGGTCGAGCTGGTGGATCCCCCGCTCGAGCCCCACGACCGACCGCGCGACCACGTGCAGGTCGAGCGGATACAGCCCGCCACCCGAGGGCACGAACCGTCCGGGCGTCCCATCGCCACGCGGCCCGTAGGCGAGGCGCAGCACGGTGGCCAGCTCGGCCAGCTGGACCGGCCGCCCGAGCGTGCGCGGCTCGGCCGACCGGCGCGCCGCCAGCGTCGCGCCCAGCTCGTGCCGCAGCGGGAGGGCGCGCGGCAGGGGCACCGCCGGGAGCAGCCGCGGCGCGGAGGTGGCCCCACCCGGACCGGCATCCGCGACGCCCTGCGCCTCCTTCGCCATCTGGTGCGCGTACCGCACGTCGGTCCAGCCGGGGTGGGTGATCCTCGTGATCTTCGACGCCTCGTGGAAGTCCTCCGCGGCGTCGCCCGCCGGCCGGTCGACGGCGCCCCCGACGCTGAAGATCGGCCCCACGCTCCCGAGGGAGCGCGCGGACGCGGGGGTGGCGGGATCCGCCCCCGCGGACGGACCCGTCGGGGCCTCCGTCCGGTCGGGGGTGGCGTCGGTCTCGATGGTGCTCATGGGATCCTCCTGGTGCGACGGGCGCTGGGACGGCTGCGGGGACGGGCGGTGCCGCACGTCACGGGAACGGGTGCGGGACGTGGACGAGGTCGGCCGGCCCGTCGATCGCGGGCCCGTCGCGCCACCGCCGGTAGAGCCTCGGATGCCCGAGGAACCGCGCGGCATGCACCACGTCGAGCGCCACGAGGTCGGGGCTCAGCGCGCGCACCACGTGGAAGCCGGCCGCGCGCACCTCGGGTGCCGTGATGTCCGCGAGCAGCACCTCGATGCCCTCGCGGTCGAGCCCGGCGACGACCTCCGCCCAGCTGTCCGGACCCCCGACGGCCACGACCCGCTCGTCCGAGGCGTCGAGCGCGGCCGTGAGCGGGCGCGCGGACGGGCGGCAGTGCAGCCGGATGTGGTCCTCGAACTCGACCACGTCCGCCGCGTCGATGGTCGGCTCCGCCAGCAGCCGCAGGCACCAGTTGTGCGTGTGCAGCGCCTCGCGGACCGCGTTGAGGATCGCCCGGTCGAGCCGGAAGTCGGCCGCGCAGCCGACCGCGACGCCGATGCGGTCGCTGCGCATGACCGCGAGCAGCACCGGCACGTCGGCCGCCGCGTCCAGCACTCGCACCGTGAACGACGCCCCGAACCGGCCGCACAGCTCCTCCAGGCGCTCGAGCTCCCGGAGCGTCGCGTCGGTCAGCCGGGAGCTGCCGCGCCAGTCGAAGGCCGGGGGCGTGGATCCGCGGAGCCACATGCGCTGGAACGCATCGCGCTCGATGAGCTCCAGCACGGCACGGCCCGCGGCGAACCCGAAGTGCGGCCCCGCCGCGACGCCGGACGAGGTGGCCGGCTCCACGTGCGGCTCGCGGTGCCCGTCCGCGCGGTGCGGGTCGTCGAACACCACCATCTGCGCGGGCACGTGCACCGCGTCGCCCCGGTGCAGGGAGCGCGCCGGCATCCAGGTGAGGAGGTCGCCCGGCCGGGCGCGCTCGTAGTGGAAGGCCGGATCCTCGCGCTGCGTCGGGTGGAAGCGCTGGAAGGCGTCCGGCCCCACCTGCCGGGCGTCGGCGCCGAGGGGCGCGCGGAAGCCGCCGGGTGCGCCCGCGAGCGACATGCGCTCGACCGCCTCGCCGATGCACGACCTGCGCGCCTCCATCCGGGATCCGCCCGGCCCCATGCTGAAGCGCTCGGACTCCGTGCCGGTGAGGAACCCGGTGTCCGCGGAGCGGCCCGAGTACAGCGCGTCCGGGATGGCGTCGGGCGTGAAGGCCATGGGATTCGCGTGCTCCACGAGCCCCGTGTACGGGCTGACGACGCCCGCCCCGCCGCGGCTCATGCCCGCCACGGCGAGGCGATGCCGGCGTAGGGGCGGGGGCCGCACGTGCCGCACCGCGCGACCCGGAACACGGCGTGCGCCTCCGCCTCCATGACCTTGGGCTCGATGACGAGCACGGTGCTGGCCACGAGCCAGTCGTGGGCGTGGATCCACCGGGCGGCGTAGCGCGCGGCGAACCCGGCCGTGATGGCCTCGAGGCTCGGGTCGCGCGGCACGACGGCGACCGCGTCGGCCGCCGCGGCGTGATCCGCGGCGAACGGCGTGGTCGACGCCCAGCGCAGCGCGACGCACTCCAGGCACGGCCCCTCGCCGGGCACGACGACCGGCCCGACGAGCTGGAACCGGCCATCGAACGGATGCACGGGGAGCCACGGGCGCCCCGCGGCGTGCATGCGCGCCCCGACCTCGCGGAGGACCGGCCGCGAGCCGACCGCGATGACCAGGTCGGCGTCGTGCTCGTCGCCGAGCTCGGCCGAGGGGAGGGCCTCCGCGAGGCCCGTGAGCAGCGACGGGATCATGTCGCCCACGAGCGCGACCCGCGCGGGCGATGCGGCGTCGCGCACGGGACCGAGCCCGGTGCGGTCGCCGCCGTTGCGCCGCGCCTCGTCGAGGACGTGCGCGAGCTCGTCGGGGACGGATCCCGCGGAGTCGGTCGGCGACCCGACCACGACATCGCGCAGCACGAGCTCGTCGACCAGGTGCGCCACGGCGGGGGCGTGCGCGGCGAAGGCCCGGTCGAGGTCCGCGCGGGTGAAGGGACGGGAGAGGAGGCGCGACACCGCGGAGACGGCATCGCCCGAGGGCAGCTGCAGGGAGACCAGCTCGCGACCGCCGAGGAGGTGGAGGGTGTCCTCCACCTCCCCGACGGCGTAGCGGGGACTCACCGAGTACGTGGTCGACGAATCCATGCGGGGGCGATCAGCGCTGCTGCTGCCGGCCGTTGCCGCTCGACGAGCACGTCGTGCTGCAGCACAGGGTGACGTCGCCCATCACGATCTCCTCCTCCGCGCCGCGGTGCGTGATGGTGAAGCCGAAGGCCTCCGCCAGCAGCGCGTCCGACGCCGCGTCGCCTGCGGCCGCCGGGGCGACCTCGGGCACGGTGGTGGGCAGCAGCTGAGCCGGGGCCGCCGTTTCCATGAGCAGTGACATTGCCGTTCCTTCCTCTGGGTGGGTGGGACGACGCCTTTCTAGCACGATCCTCCGTGCCCTGGGCAGATGCGCATCACCTGTTGACAACGCATCCGCGAGGCGGCACGATCCGCCCGCGTCGAGGCGGCCCGGGTCGGATCCGACGCGTACCCTGGAGCCCGTGACGGACGAGATGCTGGCCTTCCCCTGGGAGGACGACCTCGCCCCCGCAGCGCCCGCGCCGCCTCCTCCCCCGCCGCACCTGACGCGCATCGTCGCCCACTCGTCGGATCGCGTCGCCTGGCTCCGCGCCCGCAGCTTCGGCATCACCGCGACCGACGTCGCGCGCCTCGCGACCGACGCGTCGCTGCAGGCCGTCGCGCTCGAGAAGCTCTACGGATCCGGCTTCGGCGGCAACCGCTACACCGACCACGGCCGGGAGCGCGAGCCCGAGATCGCCCGCTGGGTCGAGGCCGAGCACGGCATCGTCCCGAGCGCGCACCTGTTCCACGCGGAGGGCCAGCGCCGTCACCTGGCGACCCCCGACGGCGTGGGGCTGCGGGCCGACGGCCGGCTCGAGCTCGCCGAGATCAAGACGACCGCGAAGCCGTGGCGCAGCGTCCCGCGCAACTACCTGCGGCAGATCTGGTGGCAGCAGTACGTCCTCGGCGCCGAGCGCTCGCTCATCGTCTGGGAGCAGCACGTGGACTTCGTGCCCGTGCACGACATCCCGAAGTGGAAGTGGATCGACCGCGACGAGGCCGAGATCGCCGCGCTGGTGGCGCGCGCGAACGACCTCATCGCGCTCATCGTGCGGATGGCGAACGCGCCGGCCGGAGCACGCGGCCTGGCCTGACCCGCGCCGCCTCGTCGCACGGGCGCCGCGCGCGGTCCGCCGCCATCGACGAGTGCCCTCGCGCATTCTTCTCGCCCGGGGAACACCGCGGAAACACGCCCGACTCACTCGGCGGCTTCACTGGACGAGCGGGGGCAGGTGGGATCCACCATGTCGCCGCGTTCCGAGGAGGGGTCGCACGATGAGCCAGGTCGTCCAGTCGAGAGCCGGCGTCGCCGCCGCCGCCGAGCGGGATCGAGCGGCTGCCGCCGTCGCCCTGGCGCCCCACGGGGAGACGATGCGCGCGGTCGTCGTCACGGAGACCGGAGGGCCGGACGTGCTGCACCTCGCCGACGTCCCGGTGCCGCACCGCCTCGACTCGGAGGTGCTCGTGAAGGTCGTCGCCGCGGGCGTGAACCCCATCGACCTCCGGCTCCGCGCCGGCGAGCCGGGCGGCCCGACCCTCGGCGTCCTGCCCGCGGTGCTCGGCCGCGACTTCAGCGGCGTCGTCGTCGAGTCGCCCTACGAGGACCACGCGCTGCATCCGGGCGACGAGGTGTTCGGCCTCGCGATGGTGCCGCGGATGCCCGGCAGCTACGCCCCCTACATCGCCGTCCCGAGCGTGAGCCTCGCCAGGAAGCCCGCGCGCCTCTCGCACGTGGAGGCCGCGGCGACGCCCGTGAGCGCCCTCACCGCCTGGGGCATGGTCGTCGACATCGGCAGGGCGCACGAGGGCCAGGTCGTCCTGATCCACGCGGGAGCGGGCGGCGTCGGCCACTTCGCCGTGCAGTTCGCGCGCCACTTCGGCGCCCGGGTCGTCGCGACGGGCTCGCCCCGCAACGTCGACTGGCTGGCGGAGCTCGGCGCCGACGAGGTCATCGACCGCTCGCAGGTGCGATTCGAGGACGTGCTCGCCGACGTGGACGTGGTGATCGACCTGGTCGGCAACTGCACGGACGACACCGGCACCCGCTCGCTCCAGGTCCTCCGTCGTGGCGGCCTCCTCGTCAGCGCTCCCGTGCGCGGCTGGCCGACCCTCGTGCAGGACGCGGCCGCGGTCGGCGTGCGCGCCACCCACTACGAGGTCGCGCCCGACGGGCAGAAGCTCGCCGTGATCTCCCGGCTGCTGGAGTCCGGCGACATCAAGGTCTACGTCGACGAGGTCTTCGACCTGGAGGACGCCGCCGAGGCGCACCGCCACATGGAGAGCGGGCACGCCCGCGGCAAGGTCGTCCTCAACGTGGCGCGGGGCTGACCCTCGCCCGCCGTGTCCGCTCAGCGCTCCAGCGCCTCCCGCAGCGCGTCGACGATCCGGGTCCCGCGGTCGTCGTCGGCCTCCATCCGGTTGGTGAGGAACGCGAAGCCGACCCGGTTCTCGACGTCGGCGAAGGCGACCTGGCCGCCGGCGCCGTCGTGGCCGAGGCTGCCGGGTCCGAGGTAGCGGCGCGCGGCCGAGTCGAGCTGGAAGCCCATGCCCCACCGTGGCCACGGGCCCTGCACGTCGAACGCGGGCGGCTCGTCGCCGCCGGAGACGGGACGGGTCGCGAGGCGGATCGTGTCGTCGTGGAGCAGGCGCACGCCCGCGGTCTCCACGACCACGGACGACCAGACGGCGGCGAGCGCGTGGGCCGTGCCGATGCCGCCGGCGCCGGGGATCTCCGCCGCCTGCACGTCCGCACGGGAGAAGCCCGCGTCATCGCCCACGAGCTCCAGCGGCAGCGCCCCGCCGAGCGTGAGCGCGCGCAGCGGCAGGTCGGATCCGCCCGCCGCGACATCCGCGCGCTGCCGGGAGGTGAGCTCCCGCAGCGTCGTGCCCACGCGCATGCGCGCGACGCGCTCGCCGGCCTCGGGCGGGATCCCGATCCAGGCGTCCACCCCCAGCGGCCCGGTCGCGAGCGCCTGCAACCACGCGCCGGGCTTGAGCCCGGTGACCCTCCGCACGATCTCGCCCGTCAGCCAGCCGTGCGTGATGGCGTGGTACGCCCACGCGGTGCCCGGCTCCCATCTCGGCTCCTCCGCCGCGACGAGCGCGGTCGCGCGGTCCCAGTCGACGAGGGCGGACAGCGTCCAGTCCACCCGCGGCGCCGCGAGCCCGGCACGGTGCGCGAGCGCGTCCGCGACCCGGGTGCGCGCCTTGCCGGCGCGCCCGTACTCCGGCCACAGCTCGGCGACCGGCTGGTCGTAGCGAAGCCGCCCGTCCTGGACGAGGCGCGCGACCAGGATCGACATGACCCCCTTGGTCGCGGAGAACAGCACGCTCGGGGTGTCGAGCCCCCACGCGCGGCCGGTCACGTCGTCGGCGACGCCGCCCGCGAGGTCCACCACCACGTCGCCACGGCGCCGGATGGAGAGCGCGGCGCCCGTGCCGACGTCGGACGCGACGGCGTCCGCGAACGCGCGCCGCACGCCATCGAAGCCGGGCGCGACCCAGCCGACCACGCCGTCGACGCGCGTGCGGGCGCCGGCACCGGCGCCCGCGCCGGTCATGACGCCGACCCTACGGGCGTCGCGACCAGCAGCCCGGCCGCGTCCCAGCGCACGGGCACCGGATCCGGGATGCGGCCGACGAACGAGCCGTCCGCGCCGGCGTCCTCGAACCCGAGGAGCGCCGGGCCCTGCGGCGTCCGCACGATGCGCGCGGCGTACAGCCCCTCGCCGTGCAGGAGCCGGGCGCGCCCGATGTCGACGGGGCGGCCGAAGGGCTGGTCGTCGTCGAGCGGCAGCGCGAAGACGCCGCCCTCCTGGCCGGCGCGCGCGCCGGCCAGGTCGGATCCCGCGCACGAGAACACGAGCACCCGCCGGCCCTCGACCTCGGCGACCTGCAGCACCTCGAGCTGCGCGAACCCGGCGCCGGGCGCGCTGAGCGGCGGAGCGGCCGCCCACATCACGAGGTCGGGCGAGACCGCCTGGCCCACGACGCCCCGGTCGAGCGGATCCGCCCCGGCCTCGGATGCGTCCGCCCGGGATCTCGCGGTGACGAGCATGCGCCAGCCGTCGCCCGCGGGGTCCGGCTCGACCCAAGGATCCCGCCACGCCTCCTCACGCCACGTGCCGTCGGCGAGCGTCTCGTACCAGCGCGGGTCGGCCGACAGCGCGGACACGCTCGCCTTCACCCACCGGTGCAGGTCGGTCGAGGTCGCCTGCAGCACGGTCTCCACGTTCATGCCCTCGTCGTCCCGCGGGAACACCGAGCCCGTGTACGACATCCGCCAGAGCCCCGACGGGTCGCGCGTCACGCTGCCCGTCCACGTCGCCGACGCGTCCGGCGACCCGGCCGGCCCGTGCTCGAGGACGACGCCGTGGTCGGTCCACGTGACGAGGTCGGTCGAGGTCGCGTGGCCCACGGCGGCGTTCCGGTGCCGCAGGTCCGGATCCCCGAGCGCGGTCGGCGCGTGCAGGTAGAAGAGGTGCGTCGTGTCGCCGTCGACCGCGGTCCACGAGTCCCAGACCCAGTGCCCGGGCAGCGCGAACGCCATCAGCCCTTCACCGCGCCCTGCAGCAGCGCCGCGATGAACTGCCGCTGGAAGATGACGTACACGATCACCGTGGGCAGCATCACGATGAGCGACGCCGCGAACAGCAGCGGCAGAGCGTCGATGTACTGGCCCTGGAACGCGCCGAGCGCCCCGGCCATGGTGCGCTCGCTCGGGTCGTCGATCATCACGAGCGGCAGCAGGAACTGGTTCCAGGTCCAGAGGAACAGGAGGATCCCGAGCGCCGAGAGCGCCGGCCGCGCGAGCGGCAGCTGGATGCTCCGGAACTCCTGCCAGATGCTCGCGCCGTCCACGCGCGCGGCCTCCGACAGCTCCCGCGGCACGCCGACGAAGTGCGCGCGCATCCAGAACACGCTGAACGGCATGTACAGCCCGATGAGCGGGAGGATGACCGCCCACCTGGTGTTGATGAGGCCGAAGCCCGTCATCTGGTAGTAGAGCGGGATGATGATCGCCTCGAACGGGATGGTCAGCCCGATGATCATGGCGACGAGCACGTACTTCCCGCCGGGCACCCGGAGGTTCCCGAGCGAGTAGCCGGCGAGCGTCGCGCAGACGAGGCTGACGGGCACGACCATCACCACGATGAACAGGCTCGAGAGCATCAGCGTGCCGATGTTCCCGACCGTGAACGCCGTCACGAAGTTCTCCCAGTAGGCGGGCGTCGGCCAGGAGAAGCCGTTGGGCAGCGAGTCGGGCGACTGCAGCGCGGCGGTGAGCATGCTGGCGAAGGGCAGCAGGGTGAGCACGAGGACCGCGATCAGGAGGATGCGGCCCACGACGAGCTCGGTGCGGTTGACGATCATCAGTCGCGCTCCCTCGAGAGTCGTTGGACGGGGAGCACGAGCAGCAGCACGAACACGAGCAGCACCACGCCGAACGCGGACGCCAGGCCCACCTGGCTCTGCACGAACGCGAGCCGGAAGATCTCGATGCCGGGCACGAGCGTCGTGGTGCCCGGCCCGCCCTTGGTGGTCGTGTAGATGATGTCGAACGTGCTCAGGGCGGCGATGACCGTGATGGTCACGAGCACCGCGATCTCCTGCCGGAGGCCCGGCAGGGTGATGGTGACGAACTCGCGGAAGAAGCCGGCGCCGTCGAGCCGCACCGCTTCGTAGAGCGAGCCGTCGATCTTGCCCATGCCCGTGAGCAGCAGCACGGTGCACAGGCCCGTGAGCACCCACGATCCGATGAGCCCGACCGCGGGCAGCGCCGTGCCGAAGTCGGCGAGCCAGGAACGGGACAGGAAGCCGAGCCCCACCGCATCGAGGATGGAGTTGATGGTGCCGGACTGCGCGTACATCCACGACCACGCGATGCCCGCCGCGACGAGCGGGACGATCTGCGGCAGGAACAGGATGGTGCGCGAGATCGACGCGAACGGTCCCGGCTTCATGCCGCGCAGGAGCGTCGCGAGCGCGAGGCCGGCGGTGATGGGGATCACCATGAAGAAGACCACGAGGACCAGCGCGTTGACTATGGGCGTCAGCAGCCGCGTGTCCGTGAAGATCTGCACGTAGTTGTCGAGGCCGATGAACGTGGAGGCGCCGATCCCGTTCCACTTGTAGAACGAGTACTGCACCGCCGTGATGAGCGGCCAGACGACGAACGCCCCGTAGGCGGCGACGGCCGGGAGCAGCATGATCCAGCCGACGGTCGCGGTCCGGCGGGCCTCGGGGCCGAGCCGGCGGCGCCTCGCGGGCGCGTGCCCGGGCCCGCTGCCTCGAGGGGACGGCCCCGCGGGGACGGCGGCGGCTGCCGTCGCCCCCGCGGGGATGGTGCGATCCGTGGTGCTCACTGTGCGGCGAGGTCCTGCTCGTAGAAGTCCTGCGTGGCCTTCAGGAAGTCCGCGGGCGTCATCTTGTCGGTGAGCAGCAGCTGCTCGTTCGGCTGGAGCGAGCCCTGGTAGATGCCGGCCGTGCTGTTCGCCATGAAGTCGACGAAGCCGTCGTCGTCCCCGACCACCGCGGACAGCTCGAGGGCCTTCGCGATGAGGCTGCCCTCCTGGGCGGTCGGCAGCGCCTGGGCCGGGTCGCCGCCAGGCGACGCGCCCGTCACGTCGACCACGATCTGGCGCGCCTTCTCGTCGGTCACGATCCAGTTGAGGAACGCGGCGACCACGTCGGCGTTCTTCGACTTCGCCGGGATCGCGAAGGTGTTGCCCGTGCCCATCGCGACGTGCTTCGCGCCCGCCTCGAGCGGCGGCACGAGGGCGAACTGCGCGCCACCCTGGCCGAGGGCCTTCTCCACGTTCGCGGCGTCCCAGTTGCCGTCCCACATGAACAGCCCCTGGCCGGCCGAGAAGTTCGACACCATCGTCGTGTAGTTGATGGCGTTGACGTCCGGCGGGAGGTACCCGGCCTTCGCCCAGTCCTGGAACTTCGTGGCGCCCGCGAGCGCCGCGTCGGTCTGGATGGTCGCGCCCGGCTTGTTGTACATCCAGTCGACGAGGTCCTGCTTGTCGCCCTGCTGGTTGATGAGCGACTGGAGGATGAAGGTGCCGACGCCGTCCTGCATGCCGGTCTGGATGGGGAGCACGCCCGCGTCCTTCGCCTTGGCGAGGTCCGCCTCGAGCTCGTCCATCGTGGTCGGCATCTCGGTGATGCCCACCTGGTCGGCCAGCTCCTGGTTCATGTAGATGCCCGTGACGCTGTACCCGATGCCGAACTGCCAGAGCGAGCCCTCGCCGCGCACGCCCTTCTCGTCCATGCGGGCCCCCGCGAGCTGGCCCGCAGGGAAGCGGTCCCAGCCGTAGGCGTCGAAGTACGGGTCGAGGTTCGTGAGGAGTCCGTCCTTGACCGTGGTGCCGAGCGTCGAGAGGCGGATCAGGTCCGGGGCGTCGTCGCTCGCGAGGAGCCGAGGCGTGTTCGCCAGGAGGTTCTGGAAGCTGTCGCGCGTGATGTCGAACTTCACGTTCGGGTGCTGCTTCGTGAACTCGGTCGTCAGCTCGTCCGTGACCGGGAAGCCGGTCTCGTCCTGGATCCGGATGGTGACGTCGTCGGTGGGGATCGCGGTGCTCACGTCGCCCGCGGGCGCGGAGGCGACGGGCGCGCTGCCGGGCGCGCAGCTCGCGAGGGCGAGCGCCGAGATGGCGGCGGCGGCGGTGAGCGCTGCCGCGCGTCCCGCCCTTCTCATCGTGGACATGCGGTGACTCCTTCGTCAGGTGATGCGGGGGCGGGGCGGGCGGTGCAGCCAGCCGAGGGCAGCGGTGCCCGCGGTGTGGGAGGGTCATGGTAAATCCATTTACCGGATGCAGGAGATCATGCGCGCAGCGACGCCGGGTGTCAACCCGCCATCGCTGCAGCGGTCGGGTCACCGGATACGCTCACGAGGAGGAGGACGGCACATGCGCCAGAAGCGACCGACCCTGGCGGACGTGGCCCGACTGGCCGGCCTGTCCCCGACGGCGGCGTCGCAGATCCTCAACGGCACGCCCCAGACGCGCTTCTCCGAGGACTCGCACCGCCGCGTCCTGGCCGCCGCGGCCGAGCTCGGCTACCGCCCCAACATGGGCGCCCGGGCCCTCCGCACCGACCGGTCGCTCACCATCGGCTTCATCTCCGACGTCGTCGCCACCACGCGCTTCGCGAGCGGCCTCATCCGCGGCGCGCTCGTCGAGGCGGAGCGCGCCGGGCACGTCGTGCTCGTGCTCGAGACCGGCGGCGAGGAGGCGCGCGAGGCCGAGGCGGTGTCCGCGGTGCTCGACCGCCAGGTCGACGGCATCGTCTTCGCCACCATGCGCGCACGGGAGCTCGTCGTCCCCGATGTGCCGGCCTCGACGCGCGTCGTCATGCTCAACGCCACGAGCCCCCACCACGGCAGCGCCGTGCTGCCGGACGAGGAGGAGGGCGGGCGCCGCGCGGTCGACCTCCTCGCCGCCGCCGGCCACCGCGACGGCATCGCGCTGCTCGGCAGCGACGTCGAGACCGAGCGGGTCCTCTTCCGCTCGGAGACCGTGGCCCGTCGGCTGCACGGGATCCGCGCCGAGATGGACGAGCTCGGCCTGCGCTTCGCGGCCGAGCGGTCGTGCGAGGACTGGGAGCCGGACGCCGGCTACGAGGCCGCGGGCGCGATGCTCGACGCGGCACCCGGGACCCGCGCGATCCTCTGCCTGAACGACCGCCTGGCGTTCGGCGCGTACCAGGCGTGCCAGGAGCGCGGGATCCGCGTCGGCACCGACGTCTCGCTCGTCGGCTTCGACAACGACGAGCTGGCGTCCTACCTGCGGCCCGGCCTCACGACCATCGCCCTCCCGCACGAGGAGATGGGGCGCGAGGCCGTGCGTCTCGTCCTGCGCGACGCGGAGCCGGGCGAGCGCCTCGTGGCGATGCCCGTGGTCGAGCGCGGCTCGATCGCGCGGGTCGCGCCGGCTGACGGCGGCGCGGCCGCGCTCGCGGCGGCACGCCTGGCGGCCCTGGCGGCCGTGGCGGCGACGGCGTGACGGCCGGAACCCCAGCCGTGGCGCCCTACGCGGTCGCGGCCACCGCCAGCGCCCGCTCCATCACGTGGTCCGTCTCCACCGCGTCCGACAGCCGGAACGACCGCGTGCCCACGATGCGGAAGCCGCTGCGCTCGTAGAAGCGGATGGCGCGCGCGTTGTGCTCGTTGACGCCGAGCCAGATCCCGGCCTCCGCGTCCCGCCCCCGCTCCCCCGCGAGCTCGCGCGCGACCCGCAGCGTCTCCGCCATCAGCGGCCGTGCGACGCCGATGCCGTGCGACCCCGCCTCGACGTACACCTTGCTCAGCTCGATCTCCGGCCGCAGCCGCAGCGCGCCGGCCACGTCGGCGTCCGCGGGCGGCGCCTGGACGACCATCGTGTAGCCGACCGCCCTGCCCTCGACCTCCGCGAGCACGACCCGGTGCGACGGATCCGCGAGGTGCTCCCGGAAGCGCGCGGGAGACAAGACCGTGCGGATGTGCTCCGCGATCGCCTCGGCCGTCGTCGTCGGCGGGCACGCGAGCGCGAAGGTGCGGGCGGCGAGGGCGGCCACCTCGTCGGCGTCGTCGGGCATGGCGACGCGGAAGGACGGGACGGCGGGGGCGGCGGGATCCGGGGTGCTCACCCTGACGAGCCTAGGCAGCCAAGGCCCCCGGAGACGACGGAAGGGCCCGCCGAGGCGGGCCCTTCCTGTGCTGCTGGTCGTGCATGCGCTCGCGCGCGGCGGTGCTAGATGGAGTTGACGTCCACCGGGATGCCGGGGCCGAAGGTCGTGGAGACCGTGGCCTTCTGCACGTATCGGCCCTTCGAGGAGGACGGCTTGAGGCGGACGATCTCCTCGAGCGCTGCGCCGACGTTCTCCGAGAGCTGCTCGGGCGAGAAGCTCGCCTTGCCGACCACGAAGTGGACGTTCGCGTGCTTGTCGACGCGGAACTCGATCTTGCCGCCCTTGATGTCGGACACCGCGCGCGCGACGTCCGGGGTGACCGTGCCGGTCTTCGGGTTGGGCATGAGGCCACGCGGGCCGAGCACCTTGCCGAGACGACCGACCTTGCCCATGAGCTCGGGCGTCGAGACGGCGGAGTCGAACGACGTGTAGCCGCCCGCCACCTTCTCGATGAGCTCGTCGCCGCCGACCTCGTCGGCGCCTGCGGCGATGGCCGCCTCAGCCGCGGGGCCCGTCGCGAAGACGATGACGCGGGCGGTCTTGCCGGTACCGTGAGGAAGGATGACGGTGCCGCGGACCATCTGGTCTGCCTTGCGGGGGTCGACGCCGAGCTTGAGCGCGACCTCGACGGTGCTGTCGAACTTGCTGGATCCGGTCTCGCGCGCGAGCTCGACGGCCTCCGAGGCGGTGTACGCCTTCGTGAGGTCGATCTTCTCGGCTGCGGCCCGGTAGGCCTTTGACTTCGCCATTCGTGTCTCCTGTTTCGAGAGTGCGGTTGATGTGAGCCTGGCCGGCTCTCCCGCGTGATGCTGGAGCGGACCCCGGTCGGGATCCGCGGGTGGTGGAGGCTAGGCCTCGACCGTGATGCCCATGGAGCGGGCGGTGCCGGCGATGATCTTCGCCGCGGCGTCGATGTCGTTGGCGTTGAGGTCGGCCTGCTTCTGCTCGGCGATCTCGCGGACCTGGTCCATCGTGAGCTTCGCGACCTTGACCGTGTGCGGCGTGCCCGAGCCCTTGGCGACTCCGGCGGCCTTCTTGATGAGCTCGGCGGCCGGGGGCGTCTTGAGGATGAACGTGAACGTCCGGTCCTCGTAGACGGTGATCTCGACGGGGATGACGTTCCCGCGCTGAGCCTCGGTCTGGGCGTTGTACGCCTTGCAGAACTCCATGATGTTGACGCCGTGCTGTCCCAGCGCCGGCCCGATGGGCGGTGCGGGGTTGGCGGCGCCGGCCTTGATCTGCAGCTTGATCAGACCCGTGACCTTCTTCTTCGGTGCCATTTCTCTTCCTTCTTCTTGATTGCTAGATCGAGCGGGCCGCGCGGCCCGACCGCCTAGAGCTTGGTGACCTGGTCGAAGCTGAGCTCGACCGGGGTCTCGCGCTCGAACAGGGAGACGAGCACCGTGAGCTTGCCGCTCTCGGGCTTGATCTCGCTGATGGAGCCGGGGAGGCCCGCGAACGAGCCCTCCTTGATCGTGATGGTCTCGCCGATCTCGAAGTCGACCTCGGCGGCGACGACGCGCTGCGCCTGGCCGCCCTTGGTGGGCTGGCCCTTGACCTGCGCCACCTCCTTGATCTCGACGAGGCTCTTCAGCATGGAGAAGGCCTCCTCGAAGCGGAGGGGCGTGGGGTTGTGGGCGTTGCCCACGAAGCCCGTGACGCCGGGGGTGTGGCGGACGACCGACCAGCTGTCCTCGTTGAGGGCCATGCGCACCAGCACGTAGCCGGGGATGCGAACGCGGTTGACCATCTTGCGCTGGCCGTTCTTGATCTCGACGACGTCCTCCATCGGGACCTCGATCTGGTAGATGTCGTCCTCCATGTTGAGCGACACCATGCGGTTCTCGATGTTGCTCTTCACGCGGCGCTCGAAGCCCGCGTAGGAGTGGATGACGTACCACTTGCCCGGCTTGGAGCGGAGCTCCTTGCGGAAGTCCTCGTAGGGGTCGACCTCGGCGTCGTCCTCGGACGCGGGCTCGTCGGGGACGAGGTCGGCCTCGGCCTCGGCGATGTCGTCCGCCGTGGCGGGCGCGACGTCGGCGGGCTCGAGGGCCTCCTCGGCCGCCTCCTCCTCCGCCTCGTCGTCGGTCGCCTCGACGGCGGCCTCGGCCTCGTCGGCGGAGTCGATGTCGAGCGCGTCCTCGACGATGGCGTCGGCCTCGGGGTCCTCGACGGACTCCATCGCGTCGAGCGCCGCCGTCAGGTCGGTCTCGACCGAGTCGCCCTCGACGTGCAGGGCGGTGTGCTCGGCCGCGTCCGAGCTCTCCTCGGAGGACTCGATGGCGTGGCCCTCCTGGACCTCGTCCACCTCGGAGGACTGCTCCGCCGCGGGGGCGAGGTCGACGTCGTCGCGCTTGCTCTCAGCCAATGGATCTACTTCCCTCGTTCTTCGTCGTGCGTTGCCGTTCTGTGCCGTGCTGGTCCCGGGCGCCGGGCCGCGCGGATGCGGGACCCATGAGGATCCGCGCCGCTGCCGTGCTCCGCGCGCGTGGACCCGTGGTCCGCGCCGCTCGCCCTCCCGGCCCGTGCCGCCTCCGCGTGGAGGCCCTGGTGCTAGGCGCCGTTGCCGAACACCACGATGGCGAGGTACCCGAACAGCTGGTCGAGGAGCGAGACGATCACCATCATGACGATGACGAAGGCCAGCACCACTCCCGTGAACGTCAGCAGCTCCTTGCGGGTGGGGGTGACCACCTTCTTGAGCTCCTGCACGACCTGCTTGATGAAGAGCACCAGCCGGGCGAAGGGGTTGCGTCGTGCGTCCCGCTGCTCGCGAGCCTGCGCGACGATCTCCTCGCTCGGCTCGTCGACGATCTTCCGCGCCACGCGTGGGTCCCTTCCTGCATTGCTCGGCTTTCGCCCGGAGTTCGGGCGAGCCGCGATGTCACGTGCCCGGGGACCCGTTCCATCTAGCAGGGCGGACAGGACTCGAACCTGCAACCTGCGGTTTTGGAGACCGCTGCTCTACCAATTGAGCCACCACCCTCTGCGTCGACACCCGCCTGCCCCCATGCGCCACGACCGTGCGAGCACGGACGGAAGAAGGCGCGGAAGAGCATGGCGGAGATACCGACCCGGACGAGTGTACCAGCATCCGCGGGGCCACGGTCGGGGTGGGCGCCAGGGGGCGTCGGCACCCGCGTGGCGGCGCGCGCGGATCCCTATGCTCACATGCATGGCCGAACCGCAGAGCACCGTCCCCCTCAGCCGCGTCTCCACCCGCATCGGATCCATCGCCGAGTCCGCGACCCTCAAGGTCGACGGCAAGGCCAAGGCCCTGCAGGCCGCCGGACGCCCCGTCATCAGCTTCGCGGCGGGCGAGCCCGACTTCCCGACGCCCGACTACGTGGTCGAGGCCGCGGTCGAGGCTGCGCGGGATCCCCGCAACCACCGCTACACCGCGGCGGCCGGCCTCCCCGACCTCCGCGAGGCGATCGCCGAGAAGACCCGCGTCTCCTCGGGCCTCGACGTGGGCATCGACCGGATCATCGTCACCAACGGCGGCAAGCAGGCCGTCTACCAGGCGTTCCAGACCCTGCTCGACCAGGGCGACGAGGTCCTCGTGCCCACTCCCTACTGGACCACGTACCCCGAGGCGATCCGGCTCGCCGGCGGCGTGCCCGTCGACGTCTTCGCGGGCGCCGACCAGGGCTACCTCGTCACGGTCGAGCAGCTCGAGGCCGCGTGGACGCCGCGCACCAAGGTGCTGCTGTTCGTCTCGCCGTCGAACCCGACCGGCGCCGTCTACTCGCGGGAGCAGACCCGCGAGATCGGCGAGTGGGCGGAGTCGAAGGGCCTCTGGGTCATCAGCGACGAGATCTACCAGGACCTCGTCTACGACGGCGCCGAGGCCGCGAGCATCGTCGACGTGGTGCCGGCGCTGGCCGACCGCACGATCCTCGTCAACGGCGTCGCCAAGACGTACGCGATGACCGGCTGGCGCGTCGGGTGGATGGTCGGCCCGGCCGACGCCATCAAGGCCGCGGGCAACCTGCAGTCGCACCTCTCCTCCAACGTCTCGAACGTCTCGCAGCGCGCGGCCATCGCGGCGCTCCGCGGCCCCCGCGACACCGTCGACCGGATGCGCGAGGCGTTCGACCGCCGCCGCCGCACGATCGTCGCCGAGCTCGACGCCATCCCCGGCTTCGTCACGCCGACGCCGCAGGGCGCGTTCTACGTCTACCCCGACGTCACCGGCCTCTTCGGCCGCGACATCGACGGCGTCACGCCGACCACCTCGCTCGAGGTCGCCGACGTGCTGCTCGAGAAGGCGGAGGTCGCCGCGGTCCCCGGCGAGGCGTTCGGTCCGAGCGGGTTCCTGCGCTTCAGCTACGCGCTCGGCGACGAGGCGCTGCTCGAGGGCGTGCGACGGATCCGCGACCTGCTGGCCTGATCCGCCGCCCTGCCCCCGCTGGTCGGCCCGCCCCTAGAGGGCGAGGCCGACCAGCACGGGCTCGGGCTGCAGGATCACGCCGTGCTCGCTCATCACGCGGCCCTGCACGTAGCGCGCGAGGGCGGCGACGTCCTCGGCGGTCGCGGTCCCGCGGTTGGTGAGCGCGAGCGTGTGCTTCGAGGAGACGGCCGCGCCGGATCCCGGCAGCCGGAACCCGCGGCTGACTCCCGAGTGCTCGATGAGCCAGGCGGCGCTGAGCTTCACGCCCGCGGGCTCCCGACGGCGGCGCGCGGCGGCCTCGCGCTCGATCGCGTCGGCCACCTCCCACGCGTCGCCGAGCGGCACGACGAGGTCCTGCGGCGGATCCTCCTGCGGCCAGCGCGGGGCGTCGGCCGGGAGCGTGCGCGCGAAGGCGGCGCTGACGATGGGGTTCGTGAAGAAGGAGCCGGCGCTCCAGGTGTCGTGGTCCGCGTCGTCGAGCACCATGCCCTTGGACGCACGGAGGGCGAGCACCGTCTCGCGCACGCGGGCGACGGGGACGCGATCGCCGAGCTCCACGCCGAGCGCGCCGGCGAGCTGCGGGTAGGCGACGGGCAGGCCGAGCGCGTCGGGCCCCTCGCCGCGGGTGAGCGCGAAGTCCACCGAGAGGACGACGCCCACGCGGCCGCGCTTGAGCGCGGAGGTGCGGTAGCCGAGGCCGAGGTCGGCGGCACCCAGCCTCTCGACCTCGCCGGTCTCGTAGTCGAGGAAGTCGACGCCCTCGAGGACGTCGGCCACCTCCTGGCCGTACGCGCCGATGTTCTGCACGGGCGAGGCGCCGGTGGATCCGGGGATCCCCGAGAGCGCCTCGAGCCCGGTGAGGCCCTCGGCCACGGTGCGCGCGACGAGCGCGTCCCACGGCTCGCCGGCCTGCACGCGCACGAGGACGGTGCCGTCGGCCCGCTCCTCGCCGACGTCGACGCCGCGGGTCGCGATGCGGATCACGGTGCCCTCCACGCCCTCGTCCGAGATGAGGGAGTTGGATCCGCCGCCGAGGACCAACCAGTCCTCGCCGACGGCCCACAGGCCGAGGAGGGTGTCGACGAGCTCGTCGCGCTCGCTCACGGTGACGAGCTCCTCGGCCGGTCCGCCCACGCGGAGCGTGGTGAGGTCGGCGAGCGGGGCGTCGCGGTGGGTCTCGATCGTCACGGGTGCCCTACGCCAGCCGGACCTGCGCCTGCGCGCGGCCGAGAACGGTCTTCCCGTCGACGGAGACGGCGATGTCGATGCGCACGGTGCCGGCATCGGCGTCGATCGCACCGACCTTGGCGACGATCGAGAGGTCCTGGCCGTCGGCGGGATCCACGACCACGGGCCGCGTGAACCGCACGCCGTAGGACACGACGCGTGAGGGGTCGCCCGCCCAGTCGGCCACGGGCTGCACGGCCTGGCCCATGGTGAGCATGCCGTGGGCGAGGACACCCGGCAGCCCGACCGACGCGGCCACGTCGTCGCGGTAGTGGATGGGGTTGAAGTCGCCCGACGCGCCCGCGTAGCGGACGAGGGAGTCGCGCGTGAGGTGCACGGAGCGCTCCGCCACGACTTCGCCCACGGCGAGGTCGGCGAGCACGGGCACGGCGGCGGCTGCGGCGCTCACGCGTCGTCCCCGCGGACCACGAGGGTGGAGACGGCGGTCACGACGTGCGCGCCGGATCCGTCGACCATGGCGGACTCGGCGGTCACCATCGCGTTGCCGCCGAGGGTCGCCACCTTGGTGACGGTGAGCGTCGCGGTGAGCTCGTCGCCCGCGACCACCGGGCGGGAGTACGTGAACGCCTGCTCGCCGTGGACCACGCGGCTGAAGTCGATGCCGGCGTCGGGCTCGGCGAGCAGCTGCGCCAGCGTCGCCTCCTGCACCACGACGGGGAACGTGCTCGGCGCGACCACGTCGGCGTGGCCCGCGGCGCGCGCGGCATCCGGGTCGAGGTGGACGGGGTGGGTCGCGCCGACGGCGCGGGCGAACTCGCGCACCTTCTCGCGTCCCACCAGGTACGGGGCGGCGGCGGGGAGCACGCGACCCTGGAGGTCTGGATTCACTGGCACCGGACGATCCTACGCGGCGGCCGTCCGCGCGCCCGGGGCGGATCGCTCATCCGCCGGCCATGCGAGAGCCCCGGCGCGGGGTCCTCCCTGGGACACGCGAGAGCCCCGGCCCCCACTTCTCGTGGGGACCGGGGCCCGGGTCGCGATTCCGCTGCTGCGGCGTCAGCTGCCTACTGGCAGGAGTCGCACTGCAGGAGCTCCATGGGGTCGACGGGGATCGCGTAGCCGCCGACGGTGTCGTTGTTGTCGTAGTCCATGGGTGCCTCCCGTTGTGTCTGGTCGGGAACCGCCGGTGCGGTTCCTCAGGTCTCGTGGCTCTCGCCCCGATGGCCTCCGGATCCGCGTCTTCGCGAGGATCCGGGTTGCTCGGCCACCCGGTGGGGCGGTGAGGTTCTCCACTATATAACCCGAACTACAGACCTGTCATTCCACTACATGTAGTGGTTCGGCGTGTCGCGACGCCTTCCGCGTCGTCATGCGGATCCGGGCGCGCGCACCGGATCCGGAGCCCGTGCGCACCCGGCGTGTCGCCCGCCACGGACCCGGGAAGACGGCCCGGGGACGCGCGAGGGCCGCCGCGAACGCGTCGCGGCGGCCCTCGTGCGCTCGGTGCGCGGGATGCGGATCAGGCGTCGCCCTCGCGGGCATCCTTCTCCTCCTCCGACTCGCTGGCGGTGTAGTCGCCGCCGGCGGGCGCCTCGCGGCGCTCCTCGTCGTGGGCGTCGGGGACGGGGTTGCCCTGGGTCTTGTAGAGCACGTCGTCGTGCTCGGCGCCCGAGGCGTGGTCGTGGTCGGTGGGATCCGTGGAGTCGTGGTGGGTCATGCCCGGAGGCTACGCCGTGGCGAGGGACGCCGGAAGGCCGAGCGCCGCGGGAGGACACGCGGACAGTGGGCGGAGCCCCGCGGGCAGAGCCCCGCGGGCAGAGGAAAGGCCCCGGAACCTGGCGAGAGGTGTCCGGGGCCTATCGAGGAGGACGGACCGAAGAGGATCCGCGCTTCCGTAGCGGGAGCGGGACTTGAACCCGCGACACCACGATTATGAGCCGTGTGCTCTAACCACCTGAGCTACCCCGCCATGACCCCTGCGGCCGGCCGCAGCCGGACCCGAAGGGGATCGAGCCCCCAGTGAGGATTGAACTCACTACCTCTTCCTTACCAAGGAAGTGCTCTACCAATGAGCTATGGGGGCGTACCCGGGCGCGTCGGAGACGCGCTGGAACCATACGACGATAGCAGGTCCGGGACCGCCCACGAGACGCGGGACGGCCCCGGACCGGGCACGGCAAGCCGGTCTCCGGGGATCAGACCGCGGAGAGGTCCCGGATCTCGTCGACCGTCAGCTCGAGCTCGACGGAGGCGAGGAGGTCGGGCAGCTGCGTGAGGTCGCGCGCGCTGGCGATCGGCGCGGTGACCGACGGCTGCGCCCGCAGCCAGGCGAGCGAGACCGTCGTGACGGAGACGCCGTGGGCCTCGGCGACCCGGTCCAGCACCTCGAGCAGGGCGCGGCCGTGGTCGTCCAGGTACTTGGACGCGGCTCCCGACCGCGGGCTGTCGACCTCGGCGCCGCGGTACTTGCCCGTGAGGAAGCCGCTGGCGAGGCTCGAGTAGGGGGCGGATCCGATGCCCTCGCGGACGAGTAGGTCGGCGAGCTCGCCCTCGTAGCCGTCGCGGGCGACCAGGTTGTAGCGGTTCTGGAGGACCTCGAAGCGGGCGATGCCCTCGCGGGCGGACACGTCGAGCGCGGCCTGCAGGCGCTCGGCGGTGAAGTTGGAGGCGCCGATCGCGCGGACCTTGCCCTCGGTCACGAGCTCGGCGAGCGCGGTGACGGTCTCCTCGATCGGGGTGTCCTGGTCGTCGACGTGCGCGTAGTAGAGGTCGATCGCGTCGACGCCGAGCCGACGCAGGCTCGCCTCGACGCCGCGGCGGACGCTGTCGCGCGACGTGCCCTTCGCTGCCTCGTGCGCGCCGACCTTGGTGGCGATGACGAGGTCGTCGGGGCGGCCGCGCGAGGCGAGCCAGCGGCCGATGATCTCCTCGGACTCGCCGCCCGAGTTGCCGGGCTTCCACGCGGAGTACACGTCGGCGGTGTCGATGAAGTTGCCGCCTGCGGCGGTGTACGCGTCGAGGAGCTGGAAGGAGGTGGCCTCGTCGGCCGTCCACCCGAAGACGTTGCCGCCGAAGGACAGGGGCAGCACCTCCAGGCCGCTGGATCCGAGGGGCACGCGTGCGGGGTTCGTCATTCCTGATCTCCTTCGTCCGGTGATGAGGGCGGTGGCCGCCCCCTTCCCCAGCACGCAGGGGCGCCCGGCTATTCCGCCCGCGGCCGCATCCGGCAGCGTCCCGGCGTTCCGCGGGCCCGGCCGTCCGTGCGCTCGGCGGGAGCGCCCGGGGGCCGTCGCCTAGGCTCGATGCATGACCTCGCCTGCCCCCACAGCCCTGTCCACGGCTGCCCGGGACGACCTCTCGACCACCCCCGACAGCACCCCGCAGCACGGCACCGGATCCGAGTGGTGGCGCACCGCCGTCATCTACCAGATCTACCCGCGCTCCTTCGCCGACTCCGACGGCGACGGCATCGGCGACCTGCCCGGCATCACCGAGCGGCTCCCCGCGCTCCGCGAGCTCGGGGTCGACGCCGTCTGGCTGTCCCCCTTCTTCCTGTCGCCGCAGAACGACGCGGGCTACGACGTCGCCGACTACTGCGCGGTGGATCCACTGTTCGGCACCCTCGACGACTTCGAGCGGATGCAGCACCGCGCGCACGAGCTCGGCCTCCGCGTGATCGTCGACATCGTCCCGAACCACACCTCCTCCGCGCACCGCTGGTTCCAGGAGGCGCTCGCCGCCCCCGCCGGCAGCGAGGAGCGCGGCCGCTACATGTTCCGCGACGGGGAGGGCGCCGACGGCGAGCTGCCCCCGAACAACTGGGAGTCGATCTTCGGCGGCCCGGCGTGGACCCGGCTCACCGAGCCCGACGGCACGCCCGGCCAGTGGTACCTGCACCTGTTCGACTCGTCGCAGCCCGACCTCGACTGGACGAACCCGTGGGTGCGCGAGCGCTTCCGCGAGATCCTCCGCTTCTGGCTGGACCGGGGCGTCGACGGGTTCCGCGTGGACGTCGCGCACGGCATGGTCAAGGCGCCCGGGCTCCCCGACTACACGCCGCCCGAGGGCCAGGGCAGCATGGGCGGCGCCGGCGGGGTGGACGACCAGCCCGCTCCCCCGCCGCCGTACTTCGCGCAGGAGGGCGTGCACGAGATCTACCGCGAGTGGCGCGAGATCTTCGACTCCTACGAGGGGGACCGCGCAATGGTCGCCGAGGCCTGGGTCGAGCCGCTCGCGAAGCTCGCCGACTGGGTGCGTCCCGACGAGATGCACCAGGCCTTCAACTTCAGCTACCTCGAGACGCCGTGGGACGCCGCCGCGCTCCGCCGGACGATCGACGCGTCGCTCGCGACGTTCTCCTCCGTGGGCGCGCCGAGCACGTGGGTGCTGTCGAACCACGACGTGGTGCGGCACGCCAGCCGCCTCGCGCTCTCGGGCGAGAACCCGCAGGGCGTCGGCATCGGGCCGCTCTCCGCCGTGACGGTGGACGAGGAGCTCGGCCTCCGCCGGGCCCGCGCCGCCAGCGCGCTCATGCTGGCTCTCCCCGGCAGCGCGTACATCTACCAGGGCGAGGAGCTCGGGCTGCCCGAGGACACCCGCCTGCCCGACGAGGCGCGCCAGGATCCTACGTTCCACCGCACCGCGGGCGAGCGCTACGGCCGCGACGGCTGCCGCGTGCCGATCCCGTGGGAGGCCGGGAAGCCGTCGTACGGCTTCAGCGACGGCGACGCCAGCTGGCTGCCGCAGCCCGACGACTGGGACCGGTTCGCGCGCGACGCCGAGCAGGCGGATCCCGCGTCCACCCTGTCCCTCTACACGGAGGCGCTGCTGCTGCGCCGCGAGCACGGCCTCGCGCTGGGCGCGCTGGAGTGGGTCGGCGCGGAGGGCGATGACGTGATCGCGTTCGAGAGCGCGGGCGTGACCGTGATCGCGAACCTGGGCGACGCCGCGGTGCCGCTGCCCGAGGGCCGTGTGCTGCTCGCGAGCCGGCCGCTCGCCGGTGACACGGTGCCGTCGGACACGACCGTGTGGCTGATCCGGGACTAGCTCCGTACGGACGCGACGACGCCCCCTCGCCTTCGGGCGAGGGGGCGTCGTCGTACGGGCGCCGCGGCGCGGACGCCGACTAGTTCGCGTGCTCCTGGAGCCACGCGAAGGGATCCACCGCGGTGCCGTCCGCCATGCGGATCTCGAGGTGGAGGTGCGGGCCGGTTGACGCGCCCGTGTTGCCGACCTGGCCGAGCTGCTGGCCGACCTTGACCGGGTCGCCCGCCTTGACGCGCAGGGAGCCCGGCAGCTGGTGGCCGTAGACGCTCGTGATGAGCTGCCCGTCGATCACGTGGTCGATGACGAGATGGACGCCGAGGCCGGTGTCGCTGTTGACGGCCTCGCGCACGACGCCGTCGGCGATCGCCTGGATGGGCGCGCCCAGGCCGGGCGCGAAGTCGACGCCCTGGTGGTTGCTCGAGCAGCCGTTGGAGCAGGGCGCGATGCGCTTGCCGAAGACCCCGCTGATCGGGACGCCCGCCGCGAAGGGCCACTGGATGGTGCCGTTGATGTCGTTCGTGAACGCGCCGGCGCCCTTGGACGTCTGGGCGAGCATGATCTGCTGCGGCGTCGTGGCGGTGAAGGCGTCGTCCGTGCCGCCGACGACCGTCGCCGCGGGGGCCGCGGAGAGCGCGACGCTCTGGCTGGGGATCGAGGTGGCCGGCGCGTCCGTGAGGACGTTCGCCTGCGCCATGTCCTGGCCGGTGAGGAACGCGGAGGACGGCAGCGAGGTCGCGATGGTCACCGTCGCGACGAACGCCATGGTGAGGAGCGTGAGCCCGCGCGACGCGTTCGCGCGACGTCGGCCGGCGGCGGCCTCGGGCGCCGGGGCGAGCGCGGGCCGCGAGGAGGCGGGGACGCGGCGTCCGCGGATGCGCGCGTGCGGGGCGGCCGCGGGGACGCTCGCGCGCTTCGCGGGCACGTACGAGGAGCGGCGCGACTCGGGCGCGGCGGCGGCGGACGCGGCGCGGAGGCGGCGCGCACGGGTCGCGAGGGGGACGTTCTCGGCGGCGGCCGCGGAGGCGGGCTCGGCGTCCGCGGGGAGGTGCGCGCGAGGCGCCGCGGGGGCCTCGACCGGGATGTGGAGGATGCGGGGCGCGGGGGCGACCTGCTCGGGCTCGCCGGTGGGCTGCGCGGGCTCGGCGGTGGGCTGCGCGAGGGCGTAGCCGAGGGGCACCTGCTGCGCCTCGGGTGCCTGCTGCGCCTCGGGTGCCTGCTGCGCCTCGGGCACCTGCTGCGCCTCCGCCGCCCGGCGCTCCGCCTCGCGTCGCTCGCGTCGCGTGGGGTACACGGTCCCTGCGGTCTCGTCGGGGGTCAGCACGAGGGCCGCCGGTCGGAGGGCTGGGGGGCACGCGAGGCGTGGAGGACGGACAGGATCGGAGGACTCCTAGTGCGAGGGACAGGTGCTGCGCGGTGCCGGCCGACGGAGGTCGGGGCGTGCGCGTGCGACCGGGAAGCGCCCGGCCGTTGTGTAACGGATCGGTAAAGGCTAACCGCCGGAAGGGATTCGCGCCACCCGGGGGATGCGCGGGAGGCCCCGCAGGGACTATGCGCGCGGGCGCGCCAGCCGCTCCTCGAGGGCGCGCGCGAGCTCCGGATCCGCCGCGATCAGGAGCTCGGCCGACGCGGGTCCGCCGCCGATCCCGGTCACGCGCGCGCCCGCCTCGGCCGCGATCAGCCCGCCCGCCGCGTGGTCCCACGGCTTGAGGCCCCGCTCGAAGTAGGCGTCGGTGCGGCCCGCGGCGACGTTGCAGAGGTCGAGAGACGCGGCGCCGATGCGGCGGATGTCGCGCACCTCGCCGAGCAGATCGGTGATCACCCGGCCCTGCCGCATGCGCGTCTCCGCGCCGTAGGAGAAGCCCGTGCCGACGAGCGCGAGGGAGAGCGGCACACCGGCGTTCACCGCGAGCGGTCGCCCGTCGAGCGCGGATCCGCCGCCCTTCGTCGCCGTGTAGACCTCGCCGAGGGTGGGGTTCACGACGCAGCCGGCGCGCGCGGTCCAGGTGAGCGGATCCGCCTCGCCCTCGACCACGGCGATGCTGACGGCCCACGCGAGGATCCCGTAGAGGAAGTTGACGGTGCCGTCGATCGGGTCGACCACCCAGGTGAGGCCGGAGCTGCCGGACGTGCCCTCGGACTCCTCGCCGAGGAAGCCGTCGTCGGGGCGCAGGTCCTGCAGCGCCTGCCGGATGAGGTCCTCGGTCTCGCGGTCGGTGTGCGTGACGATGTCCTCGGGGCTCGACTTCGACGCGGCCACCTCGACGCCCTCCCTGCGGCGGCGGAGCGCGAGCTCCCCGGCGCGGACGGCGATGTCGCGGGCGATGGTCAGGAGCGCGGTGTCACCGGGGGTCGTCATGCGCCCAGCCTGCCAGAGGGGATGCGGCCGGCCGGCGCGCGGCGCTCAGGCGGGCGACGCGGCGGCGCGCTCGTCGACCGCGGGCGACGCGGCGTCCTCGCGGAGGCGCCCCCGCTCGATCCGGCGCGCGTTCCACAGCAGGCCGACGCCCAACACCATGAGGCCGCCCGCCGCGAGCAGCGCCCACGCGCCGCCGACGTGCGTCGTGATGAGCGCGGCGACCAGGGCGCCGAGCCCCATGCAGACGATCGCGCCGATGCGGCGGGCCCACGCGGCGCCCGTGCCGCCGGCGACGCGGCTGTCGGAGGAGAGGTTCACCATCGTCATCGTCACGACGACGGTGGAGAGGTCGCGCAGCCCGATGCTCTTCACCGCGGCCGCCTGCGCGCCGAGGAGCAGCGCGAGGAAGCCCGTGATGGCGATCATGACCCCCGTGTCGAGCGTCCCGACGGCGAGCCAGACCACCGCGAGCGCGAGGGTGAGCAGGGTGCCCGTGACGAGGATCCAGACGGAGGAGCGCGGCAGGTGCACGTCGGTGGGCGCGCGCCGGGTGATGCGCGACGCGATCACCGCGCCGAGCATGAAGGCCACCAGAGCCACGAGGTTGTTGAGCACCGGGATGTCGGCGACGCCGACGAGGCCGAAGCCGATGAAGAGCACGTTGCCGGTCATGTTGCCGGTGAAGACGCGGTCGAGCGCGAGGTAGCTCACGCCGTCGATGGCGCCCGTCGCGGTGGTCATCACGAGCAGGGCGGCGATGTAGGAGCCCTCGGGCCAGGGACGGGACACGGTTGCTCCTCGGCGGTCGGGCGGCGGATCCATTCACCCTAGAGCGGCTCGGCCGCCGTGGGCGTCACGAGGCGGCGGGTGCCTCTCCGACGCGCTCCCGCTCGATGCGGCGCGCGTTCCCGATCAGCGCTACGCCCATCGTCATGAGAGCGCCCGCCACCAGCAGCGCCCACGGGGCGCCGATGCGCGTGGTGATGAGCGCGGACACCAGCGCGCCCATGGCCATGGCGGCGATCGCTCCGAGTCGGCGGCCCCACGCGGCGCCCGTGCCGCCCGCGATGCGGCTGTCCGAGGAGAGGTTCACGGCGGTCATGGTGACGACCACGGTGGACAGGTCGGAGAGGCCGATGCTCCTCACGGCGGCGGCCTGCGCGCCGAGCAGCAGCGAGAACAGGCCGGTGATGACGATCATCGCGCCGCTCTCGAGCGTGCCGACCGCGAACCACACCCCGGTGAGCGCGAACGTGAGCGCGGTGTTCACCACGAGGATCACGACGGCCGGCCTCGGCAGGTACAGGTCGGTGGGAGCGCGGCAGGTGATGCGGGCCGCGATGACGGCGCCCGCCATGAAGGCCACGAGCGCCACGAGGTTGTTGAGCACGGGGACGCCGGCGACGCCCACCAGGCCGAATCCGATGAAGATGACGTTGCCGGTCATGTTGCCGGTGAAGACGCGATCGAGGGCGAGGTAGCTGACGCCGTCGATCGCGCCGGTGGCGCAGGTCAGGACGAGCAGGGCGGCGACGTACGCGCCCTCGGGCCAGTGTCGGGGCATGGGGAGGCTCCTCGATGTCGAGACGGATGGCGCGCCCCAAATCAGGGGGCGCCCCTCCGTGGCTCCTGAGATCAGGCGTCCTCGTCAGGCGCTCTCGTCGCGCGTCGCCCGGGCCGCGGCGGACGCCAGCCGCGACACCTCGTCGTCGTCGAGCGCGAGCTGCGCGGCGGGCATCAGCTGCCGGATCTGCCGGGCCGTGCGCGCCCCCACGAGCGCGCTGGCGATCCCGGGCCGCCCGAGCACCCAGGCGATGGCGACCTCGGCGACCGTGACGCCGCGCATCCGCGCGATCTCCTCGGCGGCGCGCACCGTGGCGTGCCCGCCCGCCGACATGTACTGCTCGGCGTCGAGCGCCCGCGCGGACGGCACGGCGGGCGCGCCAGGCAGGTACTTGCCCGTGAGGAAGCCCTTGGCGAGCACGCTGTGGGCGACGAGGCCGAGGCCCTCCTGCCGGACGAGCGCCTGCAGGCGCCCCTCCGCGTGGTCGCGCGCCAGGAGGCTGTACTCCTCCTGCACCACGCCGACGGGCACCGCGCCGGATCCGTGCGCGAGCGCGAGCGCCTCCTCGATCCGCTCGGGGCGGAAGCCGGAGACGCCGACGAGCCGCGCCTTGCCCGCCTTCACCAGGTCGGACAGCGCCGCGACCGTCTCCTCGAGCGGCGTGCGGGTGTCGTCGAGGTGCGCGTGCACCACGTCGACGTGCCCGGTGCCGAGGCGGCGGAGCGAGGCGTCCACGCCCCGGCGGATGGAGTCGGCCGACGTGCCGGGGGCGTCGCGGCTCTTGCCGACCTTCGTGCCCACGACCACGTCGTCGCGGCAGCCGCGCGCGGCCAGCCAGCCGCCGATGATCGCCTCGGACTCGCCGCCCGCGTGGCCCGGCACCCACTGCGAGTACGAGGACGCGGTGTCGATGAAGGTGCCGCCCTCCTCGCGGTAGACGTCGAGGATCGCGAACGCCTCATCGCGGTCGGCGGTCCAGCCGAAGCCGCTCGTGCCGAGGCCGAGCGTGGAGACGACGACGCCGGACGTGCCGAGGGCGCGCGTGCGTGGGCCGGGTGCGGCGGGGAACATCGGTGGTGGATCCAGGTCGTCGGGCGCGCGGGCGACTCTGCCGGCGCGGGCGGGCCCCGACGGATGCGGCGGGGCAGACGAACGGCCCCGTGCGAGCGGGGCCGTCCAGTGCGGTGGCGAGTGAGGGATTCGAACCCCCGAAGGCTGAGCCGTCTGATTTACAGTCAGATCCCTTTGGCCGCTAGGGTAACTCGCCATGCGCACCCGACCTGTGTGATCACGGACCGGAGACGCTCGTCGATGATAGCGGTCGCCGGGCCGCGAACCGAAATCGTCGGATCCCCTCGCCGCGGGCCCGCCGTCTCCCGTCCCTTAACATGGTCGGCATGGCAGATTCCTCGTTCGACGTCGTCAGCAAGGTCGACCGCATGGAGGCGGACAACGCCGTCCACCAGACCCAGAAGGAGGTGGAGCAGCGCTACGACTTCAAGAACGTGGGCGCCTCCATCGAGTGGAGCGGCGACACCATCCTCATGAAGGCCTCGAGCGAGGAGCGAGTGAAGGCGATCCTCGACGTGCTGCAGACGAAGATGATCAAGCGCGGCATCGGCCTCAAGAGCCTCGAGGAGGGCGAGCCCTTCGCCTCGGGCAAGGAGTATCGGATCGAGGTCACCCTCAAGCAGGGCATCGACCAGGCCAACGCGAAGAAGATCGGCAAGATCATCCGCGACGAGGGCCCCAAGAGCATCAAGAGCCGCGTCGAGGGCGACGAGCTCCGCGTCTCGAGCAAGAGCCGCGACGACCTGCAGCAGACCATCGCGCTGCTCAAGGGCGCCGACGTGGATCTCGACCTGCAGTTCGTCAACTTCCGCTGATCCCCCGGGCCGCCGGGCGCCGCAGGCCCGTGTCCGTGCGGCGCCCGGCCCGGTCGCGGCGGCATCCCGGCGGATAGACTCCGGCTGATGGACCCCTCGATGACCACCCTCGTCCTCGCGGGGCTCGCGGTCGTCGTCGACTTCATCGTGCGCGTGGTGGCCCTGCTGGTCATCCCCCGGAATCGCCGGCCGTCCACCGCCATGGCGTGGCTGATGGCGATCTTCTTCCTGCCGTACATCGGCATCTTCCTGTTCCTCCTCATCGGCTCCACCCGACTGCCGAAGCGGCGCCGGGAGAAGCAGCAGGAGATCAACCGGTTCATCATCGAGTCGACCGAGGGCATCGAGCGCGTCACGCGCGAGCACTCGTGGCCGTCGTGGCTCGACTCGGTCGTGGAGCTCAACCGCACGCTCGGCTCCATGCCGCTCGTGGGCGGCAACCGGGCGAAGCTCTACAGCCACTACGACGAGTCCATCGCCGCCATGACCGCGGAGGTCGAGAAGGCGACGCGCTACGTGCACGTCGAGTTCTACATCCTCGCGTGGGACGTCACGAGCGCCCCCTTCTTCGACGCGCTCGAGCGCGCGGTGCAGCGCGGCGTCACCGTGCGGGTGCTGCTCGACCACATCGCGTCGCTGCGCGCGCCCGGCTACAAGCGCACCACGCGCAAGCTCACGGCGATCGGCGCGGACTGGCACCTCATGCTCCCCGTGCAGCCGCTGCGCGGGCGCTACCAGCGGCCGGACCTCCGCAACCACCGCAAGGTGCTCGTGGTCGACGGCCGCGTGGGCTTCATGGGATCGCAGAACATGGTGCACCGCAGCTACAACAAGGTCGTCAACCGCAAGCGCGGCCTCAAGTGGCAGGACCTCATGACGCGGCTCGAGGGCCCCATCGTCAGCGGTCTCAACGCGATCTTCATCACCGACTGGTACGCGGAGACCGACCAGCTGCTCGTGCGCGAGACCGAGCCGATCGAGATCGCGGCGTCCGACGACGACGAGGAGCTCGACTGCCAGGTCGTGCCGTCCGGCCCCGGGTTCCCCGGCGAGAACAACCTGCGCCTGTTCAACGCGCTGCTGTACTACGCGCAGGAGCGGATCGTCATCACGTCGCCGTACTTCGTGCCCGACGACTCGATGCGGTACGCGATCACGACCGCGGTGCAGCGCGGGCTCTCGGTGGAGCTCTTCGTGAGCGAGATCGGCGACCAGCCCGTGGTCTACCACGCGCAGCGCTCGTACTACGAGGAGCTGCTGAACGCGGGCGTGCGGATCTGGATGTACCGGGCCCCGTACATCCTGCACAGCAAGCACTTCACGATCGACGACGACGTGGCGGTCATCGGATCCAGCAACATGGACATGCGCTCGTTCAGCCTCAACATGGAGGTCTCGCTGATGGTGCGCGGCCCCGGCTTCGTGCGCGAGATGCGGCGGGTCGAGGACGGCTACCGCGAGCGCAGCCGCGAGCTGACCCTCGAGGAGTGGAGCAGGCGCACTCGCTGGAGCACCGTGCTCGACAACCTCGCGCGGCTGACCTCGGGCGTGCAGTAGCCGCGAGGTCCGCGCGCGGGATGCGCGTCAGTCGCGGTCGGCGGCGGATGCGTCCGGGTGGTCGTGCCCCTGGTCCTGCTCGTGCGGGGTGGCACGGTCGAGGACGTCCTGCAGCAGGTCGCGGAGCGCGGAGTCACCCGCGTCGTCGCCGGCGATGTCGCGGCGGACCTGGTCGCCCACGCGCCAGATCACGGGCAGCATGTCTCGCCCCGCGTCCGTGAGGCCGACGGACAGGCGACGCTCGTCCGTCATGTCGCGGAACCGGGTCACGTACCCGAAGACCTCCAGGCGCTTGAGCAGCGGCGAGAGCGTGCCCGGGGTGAGGTGCAGCTTCTCCGCCAGGTCGACGACGGCCTGCGGCTCCTCCTCGTCGAGGGCCAGCAGCACGAGGTACTGCGGGTGCGTCAGGTTGAGCGGCTGCAGCAGCGGCCGGTAGAGCGAGACCACCGCGCGCGAGGCGGCGGCCAGGAGCACGCCGGTCTCGTCCTGCAGCAGTGTGAGCGATCTCTGTGCCATGTTCTTTTCCTCTGGCTCGTCAGTACGTCGATGCCGGGGTCTTGGACACTTCCTCCACCGTACGCCTGCGGACGCGCGAGGGTCTCGGCGCACAGGCGATCATCGGCCGGGGTCGCGTGCGCGCTCAGGCGAGCGTACGGGGAACGGCCGCCACCAGGAGCGCGCCCAGCACGAGCCACGGGCCGAACGGCACGGCGGTCGACGCCCGAGCGCGTCCCGCGACGAGCAGGGCGGTCGCCGCGACGCCGCCGAGGAGCGTGCCCACGGCGAGGCCCAGCGCGACCTGCGCGGGCCCGACCTGCCCGAGCGCCAGCCCGATGACGCCCGCCAGCTTGACGTCGCCCGTGCCGAGGCCGCCGCCGGTGGCCGCCTGCAGGAGCGCGAGCACCAGGACGGCGCCCGCGCCGCACGCCGCGGCCTGGAGCAGGACGCCGGATCCGCCCGTGACCAGCGCGAGGGACGCGGCGGCGACGGCCGCGGGAGCGGTGGCGCGGTCCGGCAGGCGGTGCGCGGCGAGATCAGCGAGCACCAGCACCGGGCCCACGATCACGAGGAGGAGCGCCACGGGGACCCGCGCGGGCGGCGTCTCCGCCACGACCAGGGCCGCGAGCGCACCGGTGACCAGCGCGGCGACGACCGCGGCCGTGCGGCCGAGGCCGGGGACCGGATCCAGCGGGCGGGCGTCGAGTCCGTCGGGGCGCCGGCCTCCCACGAGGGCGACGCGGGCGAGCGCCGGTGAACAGGCGCCGACGGCGGCGCCGGCGAGCCCGGCCGCGGCGAGGAGGGCAGGCGCGACGGAGAGGGCGGGCGCGGCGGCGGGGATCACGCGGCGACCCTAGGGGCTGCGGACCGCCGGGCGGGCGCAGGTTCGAGCGGCTGGGGACGGACGACGGACGGGCGCCCGCGGGAGGACCGCGGGCGCCCGACGGCGTCGATCAGGTGGTGCGTCGCGCGCGGGTCAGCGCGCGCGGATCACACGGACTGCCGCGGCCGCGACGCCTCGAGCATCTCGTCGCGCTCGACCACCTTGATGCGGGCGCGGCCGTGCGGCTGCCCCAGGGCGATCTCGTGCTCGTCGAGCGCGTGCCAGCCGGCGAGGTCGGTGTGCTCGATGCCGCGCTCGGCGAGGAGGTCGACGATCGCCTGCTCCTCGGGCGCCTCGGGGGTCCACCAGTCGCCCTGGTCGTTGAGCACGTGCGAGATGGTCTCCATGGCGTCGGACTTGGTGTGCCCGATGAGGCCGATGGGGCCGCGCTTGATCCAGCCCGTGGCGTAGACGCCGGGGATGCGGTTGTTGTCCTCGTCGAGGACCTGGCCCTCGTGGTTCGGGATGACGCCGCGGCGCTCGTCGAACGGGATCCCGTCGACCGGCGAGCCGAAGTACCCGACCGCGCGGTAGATCGCCTGCACGGGCACGTCGCGGAACTCGCCCGTGCCCTCGACGCCGCCGAGGCCGTCGGGACGCGTGCGCTCGATGCGCAGGGCCGCGACGCGGGGCTCGGCGTCGTCGGACGCGAGCACCTCCGCGGGACGCGAGTAGAAGTGCAGGTGGAGGCGGCGGGACGCGGATCCGGTCTCGCGCGTGCGCCACTTCTCGAGCACCCGGCTGATGACCATGACCTGCTTGTTGGTCTTCGCGGCCTCCTCGGCGGCGGGGTCCACGCCGAAGTCCTCGTCGTAGACGATCACGTCGACGTCCGGCACCTCGCCGAGCTCGCGGAGCTCGAGGGGCGTGAACTTCACCTGCGCGGGTCCGCGGCGGCCGAAGACGTGCACGTCGGTGACGGGCGAGTGCTTGAGCCCCGTGTAGACGTTGTCGGGGATCTCGGTGGGGAGCAGGTCGTCCGCGTGCTTGGCGAGCATGCGCGCCACGTCGAGCGCCACGTTGCCATTGCCGATGACGGCGACCTCGCGGGCGTCGAGCGGCCAGTCGCGCGGGAAGTCCGGGTGGCCGTCGAACCAGTTGACGAAGTCGGCCGCGCCGTAGGAGCCCGGCAGGTCGATGCCGGGGATGTCGAGCTCGGCGTCGCGGATCGCGCCCGTGGAGAAGATGACCGCGTTGTAGTGCTTCTGCAGGTCCTCCAACGTGATGTCGCGGCCGTAGTCGACGTTGCCGAAGATGCGGATGTCGCCGCGGTCGAGCACGTCGCGCAGCGCGCCGATGATGCCCTTGATGCGCGGGTGGTCGGGCGCGACGCCGTAGCGGACCAGGCCGTAGGGCGCGGGGAGTCGCTCGAAGAGGTCGATGGAGACGTCGAACTGCTTCTCGGCCTTCAGGATGATGTCGGCCGCGTAGATGCCCGCGGGCCCTGCGCCCACGATGGCCAGCCTGAGCTTGGTCACTGGTGTCTCCGGTTCGTCGTCGTCCCCGTGCCGGCCGTGCGGGGGCGTGGTGGTGCGGATCCCCGCGAGAGCCGGCGGGGACGAGCGGCAGCTAGCGCGTGCGCTCGACGATGGTGTCGGCGAAGCGCGTGAGCGCCTTCCTGACCGGGCCCTCCGGGAGCGGCGCGAGCGCGTCGACCGCCTCGGCGGCCCAGCGGTGCGCCTCCGCGATGGTGCGGGCCGTGACCTCGTGGTCGCGCAGCTCGGCGATGGCGGCCGTGAGGTCGGCCTCGGACTCGGGCGTCTCCTCGTGCGCGACGTCGCGCTGGATCCGGGCGAGCAGCGACGCCGCGGCGGCGTCCGTCTCCGCGAGCCGGCGCAGGTAGAGGAGGGGGAGGGTCGCGACGCCGGCGCGGAGGTCGGTGCCGGCGAGCTTGCCGGTCTCCTCGGGCTGGTCGGCGAGGTCGAGCACGTCGTCGACGAGCTGGAAGGCGACGCCGGTGCGCTCGCCGAACGCCAGCACGGCCGACTCGAGCTCGGGATCCGCGCCGGAGTAGATGACGCCCATCTGCGCGGCGCACGCGATGAGGGAGCCGGTCTTGTCGGCGAGGACGTCGAGGTAGTGCTCGATCGGATCCTGCTCGTCACGCGGGCCGATGGTCTCGTGCAGCTGCCCGAGGACGAGGCGCTCGAAGGTGGCGGCCTGCAGGCGGATGGCGCGCGGGCCGAGGTCGGCGACGATCTTGCTGGCACGCGCGAAGAGGAGGTCGCCCGCGAGGATCGCGACGGAGTTGCCCCACACGGCCTGCGCGCTCGGGACGCCGCGGCGCATGTCCGCCTCGTCCATGACGTCGTCGTGGTACAGCGAGGCGAGGTGCGTGATCTCGATGGCGACCGCCGCGTCCACCACCTGCTGCGTGTTCCCCTCGCCGAGCTGCGCGATGAGGAGCGCGAGCATCGGGCGCACGCGCTTGCCGCCCGCGTCGAGCAGGTAGCGCGTGGTGACGTCGGCCACGTCGTCGGCGAACCGGACCTCGCGGAGCAGCTGCTCCTCGACGAGCGCGAGCCCGTCGTCGATGCTGCGCGCCATGCGACGGTCGTCCGAGGACGAGAAGAGGCGCTCGGTGAGGCTGGCGTGCGAGGCGACGGAGGTGCCGCGGCGGGCGAGCGGGATGCTCGGACTCATGTTCGGCGTCCTTGTCTGTGGGGGTTCACGCGCGGTCAGGACGCGGCGGGACGGGGAACGGCGTGACGGCCGGCGGGCTTGACGCCGCGGTGCAGCGCCACGATCCCCGCAGTGAGGTTACGGTGCTCGACCGACGCGAATCCAGCCTCGCGGAGCCACGACGACAGCGTCTCCTGGTCGGGCCAGGCCTGGATCGACTCGTTGAGGTACTCGTACGCGCTGGCGTTGGAGCTCACGAGCTTCACGAGCGACGGTGCGACGGCCTTCATGTAGAGGTCGTAGCCGCGGCGCACGAGCGGCACGGGCGGGGTGCTGAACTCGCAGATGACGATGCGGCCGCCGGGCTTGAGCACGCGGAGCAGCTCGTCGAGGCCCTTGCGCGGCTCGACCACGTTGCGGAGGCCGAAGGAGATGGTGACGGCGTCGAACGAGTCGTCGTCGAAGGGCAGGTCGGTGGCGTCGGCGTGCACGAACTCGACCCGCTCGTTTCCGGCGAGACGGCGGCGGCCGACCTCGAGCATGCCCTCGGAGAAGTCGGCTGCGACCACGTGGGCGCCGGACGCGGCGAGCGCGGCGCTCGAGGTGCCGGTGCCGGCGGCCAGGTCGAGGATGCGCTCCCCCGCGACGGGGGCGACGGCTCGCGTGGTGGCGACGCGCCAGAGCTGGTCGTTCCCTACCGAGAGGAGGGTGTTCGTGCGGTCGTAGGCGCTCGAGACCTCGTCGAACATGGCCGACACCTGGCCGGGCTTCTTGCTGAGGTCTGCTCGCATCACGCGGTCAGTCTATTCGGGCGCGCTGGGCACGCGGTGGGCGGCGGCCGGATGCCCAGGGGCCCATCAGAGGACGGGGGCGGCGGGCGGGCGCGGCGCCCGCGCGCGGGGTCGGCGGGCACCCGGGGAGGCCCGGATCCCCGGCGGTAGGCTGGCATCCGTGACCGCATCCCGCGTCCGAGCGCTCCTCGTCGACACCACCCCCGTCGACTCCATCGCCCGGCTCGTCCCCCTCCTCGACGCCCGGCACCCGCTCCTGTGGCTCCGGCACGGATCCGGGATGGGCGGCATCGGCGAGGCCCTCCGGCTCGAGTTCCGCGGGCCCGACCGCGTGCGGGACGCCGCCGCCGCGTGGCGCGAGGTGGCCGCGGCCGCGACCGTGACGGATCCGCTCGGGATCCCCGGCACGGGTCTCATCGCGTTCGGCGCCTTCGCCTTCGCCGACGACTCGGACGCCGCCAGCGTGCTCATCGTGCCGCGCATCGTGGTCGGGCGGCGGGAGGGGGTGTCGTGGGTCACGCGGATCCGGCTCGCCGACCAGGAGGACGGCGACGTCGCCTCCCCCCTCGACGCCCTGGCCGCGGGTGCCGTCCCCGTGCCCGAGCGCTCCGGCGCCGAGTACCGGCTGCACCTGCGCCCCGGGTCCATGGGCCCCGACGACTACGAGACGGCCGTCGCGCGGGCCGTCGCCGCGATCGCGGCGGGCGACGTGGAGAAGGTCGTGCTCGCGCGCGACCTCGTCGGCCGGCTCCCCCTCGGCGGCGACCTGCGGCTCGCGCTCAGCCGCTTCGCGCTCGGCTACCCGGACTGCTGGACCTACGCGGTCGACGGCCTGATCGGCGCGAGCCCCGAGACGCTCGTGCGCGTCGGCGGCGGCACGGTCGGCGCGCGCGTGCTCGCGGGCACCGTCTCGCGCGGCACGGACGCGCGCGCCGACGCCGCCGCGGCCGCCGGCCTCGCCGCATCCCGCAAGGACAACGAGGAGCACGCGTTCGCGCGCGACAGCGTGCTCGACGCGCTCCGCCCGCACAGCCGCGACCTCTCCACCACGGACGCGCCCTTCACGCTCAAGCTGCCGAACCTGTGGCACCTGGCGAGCGACGTCACGGGCACGCTCGGCGACGGATCCTCGTCGCTCGACCTCGTGGGCGCGCTGCACCCGACGGCCGCGGTCGCCGGGCACCCGACGGCCGCCGCGCTGACGCTCATCGCCGAGCTCGAGCCCGCCGACCGGGGGCGCTACGCCGGGCCGGTCGGCTGGGTCGCGGCCGACGGCGACGGCGAGTGGGCCATCGCGCTGCGCGGCGCCCAGGTGGATCCGTCGGGCGCCATCGTCGCGCACGCGGGCGCCGGCATCGTCGCGGGATCCGACCCCGAGCGCGAGCGCGCCGAGACGGCCATGAAGTTCCGGCCGGTCGTGGAGGCGCTGGGCTAGGAACCGGTCCCGGCGGCCGGCGCCTCCGCCTCCGCCCGCTCCGCCGTGCCGCGTCGCAGCAGCGCCGGCGCCGCGATGCCTGCCACGACGAGCGCCGCGACCGCGCCGACCCCGATGCCGGCCAGCGGGCCCGCCGCGTCCACCACCGCGCCAACCGCGGCCGCCGCGAGCGCGACCCCGGTGTTGACGGCCGTGTTGACCCACGCCGATGCCTCGGTGCGCACCGACGGCTCCGTCTGCGCGTCGGCGAGGAGGTAGCCCGTGACCATCGCGGGGGCGAGGAACAGCCCGACGGGGACGAGCGCGGCGGCGAGCAGGAGGAGGGCGAGGGAGTCAGGCGCGGCGGGGACGCGGGACGCGACCGCCGCGAGCACGGCCGTCGCGGCGAGCATCGCGGCCACGAGGACGACCAGGCGGACCCGCGCCGGTGCCCGCCACGCGCGCGTCCCGTACGCGAGCCCGCCGACCGCGCTGCCCGCGGCGAACGCGGCGAGCAGCGGACCCGCGAGCGCCGTGCTGCCCGCGCGCTCGGCCAGCGCCGCGACGGCGACCTCGACGGATCCGAGCACCGCGCCGACCCCGAGCAGCGTCACGAGCAGGGGGATCACGAGCGGCTGGCGGAGCGGATCCGCGGAGCGGCGACGCGCGCGCACGTCTCCCGTCGGCTGGTCCAGCAGCGGGGCCGGCCGCGCGCCCTGCGCCCGGGACAGGCGCGACGACGTCATGCCCAGAGTGCCGATGACGCTCGCGGCGGCCGACGCGAGCACGGCGACCTCGGGATCCGCGACCGCCACGAGCGCCGCCACGACGAGCGGCCCGACGGTGAAGACGACCTCCTCCCCCACGGCGTCGAGGCTGTAGGCGCGCGTCCGCATCCGAGGGTCGGGCACGAGCGCCGCCCAGACGACGCGCATGGCTGCGCCGAGCGGCGGCATCGCGAGGCCGGCGAGCGCGGCCGTCACCACGACGACCCCCACGGGCGCGCCGATGCGGACCACCGCGAGCACCCCCACGAGCCCGGCCGCGTGGGCGACCGCGAGCGCCACGAGCACGGGACGCTGGCCGTGCGCGTCCACGAGCCGTGCGCGGACGGGCGACGCGAGGACGTTGGCGAGGCCGAGCGCCCCGGTCGCGAGGCCGGCCGCCGCGAAGGACCCGGTGCCCGCCTGGACGAGGAGCAGCAGCGCGAGCGCGACCATCGCGAACGAGAGGCGGCCGAGCATCGCCGGGAGGAAGACGCGGAGCGCGCCGGGCAGCGCCAGCACGGCGAGGTAGCCGGTGCGGGCGGGCGGCGGCGTGCGGGTGGCGGTCACGCCGACGCCCGATCCGCGGACTCGGGCGCCGGCGCGGGCGCCCTCATCGCGAACAGCGCGAGCGTCGCGCTCACCTGCACGTCGTCGTCGCCCGGGCGGCGGGCGGAGTCGTCGTGGAGCACGGTGCCGAGCTCGCGGGCCAGCTCCTGCACGCGGATCCACGTGCCGGTCGAGACCGTGAGCTCGGCGTCCGTGATCACCGGCCGCGTGCCCTCCGCATGCAGCGCGGCACGGCGGGTCAGCTCCGCCGTGAGCGCCGCGGCCAGGGGCGGCATGGCGCCACCGGTGAGCGCGTCGAGCCGCTCGCCGCTCGCGGGGACGTGCCGGTAGCGCCTGGCCGCTCCCCCGCGGATCCGCTCGACGCCCGCGTCCTCGAGCAGCCCGGCCTCCCGCAGGCGGCGCAGGTGGTAGCTGACGTTGGCCTGCGTCTCGCCCAGCTCGCGCGCGGCCTCGGAGGCGCTCACGGGCGACCGCGTGCAGAGCGACAGGAGGCGCAGGCGCAGCGGGTGGGCGATGACGCGGAGGTCGCGCAGGTCGGTCTCGTCGGCGGGCATGCGGCCATCGGACCACGCCCCGAACCCGACTGTCAAACGCCTGTTTGGGGGTCGGGAGGATGACGCGCCTGCGCCGACCGCCGTGGTCGACTCGGGCGATGACCGCATCCGACCGCGCCCTCCCGATCGACGGCCTCGTCAACGCCCGCGAACTCGGCGGCATCCGCCTCCGCTCCGGCGGCACGACACCCACCGGCGTCCTCGCCCGCTCCGAGGACGCCGACCTGATCACCGACACCGGGTGGGAGCGCCTGCGCGAGCTCGGCTACCGCACGGTGCTCGACCTCCGACAGCCCGCCGAGCGCGCCCGCGACACGCACCCCCGACCCGACTGGATCCACGTCGCGCACGTCGACCTCGACGGCCTCGACGACCACCCCGACTTCTGGGTGCCCTACTGGGACACCGGCCTCGTCGGCACGCCGCTCTACTACCTGCCTCACCTCGCCGCGCTGCCGGAGCGGGCCGGCGCCGCGCTCCGGGCGATCGCCCACGCCCCCGCGGGCGGGGTCCTCTTCCACTGCGGCGCCGGCCGCGACCGCACGGGCCTCGTCGCCCTGCTGCTGCTCCTCGCGGTGGGCGCCGAGCCGGACGACATCGTCGACGACTACCTGGAGAGCGTCCGCCTCGGGCGCGAGCGGTCGGCGAACCAGGGCCAGCCCGACCTGGAGCCGGCGATCGCGGACCTCCTCGCCGAGCGCGGCACCACGAGCGAGGCGGCGTTCCGGGAGGCGATGGCGGGGATCGACCTCGACGCGCTCGGCCACGCGGCGGGCCTCACCGGCTCGGAGCGCGAGATCCTGCGGACGTGGCGCGGCGCCGTCCCCGCCTGACCCGGCACGTGCGCGCCTCGGCGATCCGGATCCGCTACCGGACCAGCGGCACCTCGATGAGCAGCGGCGCCTCGGACGCGGTCGTGAGCGCCGCCTCCATCTCGCCGTGGGTCGCGGCACGCAGGTACGTCCAGCCGTAGGCCTTCGCGAGGCTCGCGAGATCCACCCGCTGGGGCGTGAACATGACGCGGTCGATGGCGGCGGGCGCGGCCGTGCGCGACACCTCGAGGCCGTCGAAGATGGTGCCGCCGCCGTCGTTGCCGACGATGACCTGGATCCGCGGCACCCGCTCGCCCGTGCCGATGAGCAGCGAGCCGACGTCGTGCAGGAGCGTGAGGTCGCCGACGAGCACGCGCGTGATCCCGGCGGCCGCGCTCCCGGATCCGGCCTGCGAGGCGAGCGCGATGCCGAGGCCGGTGGAGATCGTGCCGTCGATGCCGGCGAGCCCGCGGTTGGCGTGCACGCGCACGCGCTTGCCGGGGAGCGCGCGGTCGGCCTCGCGGATGAGGCGCGATGCCCCGAGCACGAGCCGGTCGTGCGGCCAGGTGGCCTGCCAGAGCGCGCGCACGAGGTGGCGGCGGGTGACCTCGGCGCGCACGGCGGCGAGCTCGGCGCGCGCGAACTCGCGGCGCTCGGCGGGCGTGGTGCCGGAGGGCAGGAGCGGCGCGGCCTCCGCTGCGGTCGCCTCGTCGAGGATCGCGCGGCTCGCCTGCACCCACGTGCCGGTCCAGCGGCGGGCCTCGGCGGGATCCTCGGGCTCGCCGACGACGCGCACGGCGGCCGGGTGGGCGGTGACGTGGTGGCGCGGGTCATAGTCCTCGCCGCCGGTGGATCCGACGACGATCGCCTCCACGTCCTCCCGCCCGACGAGCAGCGGGACCTCGCGGGTGAGGGTGGGGTGGCCGAACACGATGACGCGGTCGACGCGGTCGCCGAAGCCGGGGCGCGCGAGCAGCTCGCGGAAGGAGACGACGAGGTTCGGGCCGAAGTGGGATCCGCTCGAGATCTCGGCGGCGAGCGGCCAGCCGCCGGCGCGCGCGAGCTCCTCGGCGGCCTCGCCCGCGGCGTGGCCGGCGACGACGAGCGTGCGCGGGCCGTGCGGGAGGTCGAGGACGTCGGCGGCGGGGGGGCCGGCGGGCTCACGCGCGGCGGCGGCCTCGGCATCGGCAGCGGCGCGCGCCTCCGCGACGGCCTCCGTCAGGTCCGGCACCGCGACGGACAGCGGATCCCGGAACGCCACGTTCACGTGCATGGGCGTCCGCTCGTCGCGGGCCCGGCGGTACGCGTCGCGCGCGAGGCGCGCGTCCTGCGCGAGGTCGTCGTCGGTCTCCTCGGGCGCGGGCACGTCGATGCAAGCGACACGGTCGCCGAACATCCCGGGCTGCCGGGTGGTCTGGTTGCTCGCGATGCCGCGGAGCTCCGCCGGGCGGTCACCCGTGAGCAGCAGCATCGGCACGCCCGAGTGCCAGCCCTCGAGCACGGCCGGGTGCAGGTTCGCGACGGCCGTCCCCGACGTCGTGATGACGGGCGCCGGACGTCCGGACTCGACGCCGAGGCCGAGCGCGAGGAAGCCGGCCGCCCGCTCGTCGATGCGCACGTGCAGTCGCACGCCGTCGACGCGCTCCAGCTCGGCGGCGACGAGCGCGAGCGCCTGGGAGCGGGATCCGGGGCACAGGACGACGTCGGTGACGCCCTCGGCGACGAGCGCCAGGAGCATCGCGAGCGCGCGGTCCGTGGAGGGGTTGCCCGTGCGGGGCGAGGGGGAGGTCGGGCGGGCGGGGCGGGACTCGGTCGAGGTCACCGGCGGTCAGGCGTCCCGGCGGCCAGGCGCCCGGTCGTCGTCGTCGCGGTTCGGGCGGGTGGGGCCGCCCGTGGCGCCGGGCTGCTGCGGCTCGTCGGGACCCGTGCCGTCGCTGTCGAGGTCCGCGAGCTCCTGCTCCAGGCGGCGGATCCGCTCCTCCTCCGACCGCGTGCGGCCGAGGCCGGAGAGGAAGTCGGGGTCGTCGTCCGGACCGAGGCGACGGCCGGATGCGCGGGCGAGGTCGGTGCGGTCCTTGCCGATTGCGAGCCACAGGACGCCGCCGATGACGGGCACCAGGACGACCACCGCGATCCACGCGGGCTTGGGGAGGCCGCGCATGCGGGTCCGCGGCGTCAGGGAGGTGTCCACGATGACGAAGACCGTGAAGAACACGATCACGACGGCGAGACCGATCAACAGGCGGGGCATCTCCCGATGGTAGCTCCGCAACCGGGGAGGACGCCGGGCGTCCAGCGAGCGGGAAGGGGGCGGCGGCCGGGCCTCGGCTGGACGGCGGCGGCCTGTGCAGGGGAGGGGCCCGCCCAGGCGACCGACCTATGCTGACCCGGTGAGTTCCCGTCGCTACTGGCTCGTCTACACCGTCGTCCGCATCCTCCTGTTCGCCGTCCCGTTCGGGCTGGTGGTCGCCGTGAGCCCGGACTTCTGGCCGCTCGCCGCGGTCGTCGGCGCCGTGGTGTCGTTCTGCGGGTCGTACATCTTCCTGCGGAAGCAGCGCGAGGCCATGGCGGCGGATCTCGCGGCCATCGCGGCCGGCCGCAAGGCGCCCGTCGAGGACGACGACTCCGAGGACGCGGCGGTCGACGCCGCCGAGCGCAGGGCCCGGGCTGCGGGTGCCGCCGACGTCGCGACCGGCCTCGCCGGCACCGCGCCCGGCGCCGACACCGCCGCCTCCGCCCCGCGCGCCGACGGCGAGGCCGAGCGCAGCTGACGCGGACCGCGCATCCCGGTAGCCTGCCCAGACCAGCAGGACGTCGAGGAGGGATCGCCCATGAGCTCCGTCGCAGGACCCCTCGTCCTCGTCTTCACGGCCGCCATCGGCGTGCTCGTGAAGGGCGACCTCTGGCCGTGCGTCGAGGTCCCCGGCTCGGTGGCGCTCCTCGGGACGGGGAAGGCCGTGAAGGTGACGGCGACCGTCGACGGCGAGCCGATCACGGCGGGACTCCTGCCCACCGGCACCGGCGGGCACATGCTCTCGATCAGCGCCAAGCTGCGGAAGCGGCTGGGAAAGGACCTGGGCGACCGGGTCGAGGTCCGGATCACCGAGCGCCTGACCTGACCACCCCGTCGTCCCGTGCCGGTCGCCGTCGCCGCCGGGCGCGGGCGCCGACGGCGAGGCCGAGCGCAGCTGAACCGCGCGCGTCAGTCCGGGTCCGCGGGTCCGTCGCGCTCGATCGGCACGTAGGCGACCCACCGGCCGCCGGTCTCCGGAGCCGTGTCGCGCACAGCGGGCGGGGTCGTGCCCGTCGACGGCGTGAGGCGCCCGCCGTCGAGCACGAGGTACCGCTCGCCCGGTCGCGCCTCGGCTACCGCCCGGGAGACGTGGGCAGCGAGTGCGGCGGCCGCCCGCTCGGGATCCTCCGCCCAGCGCTCCGCCCACCACGCGCGGAGCGCCGCGTCGACCACGAGCACCGCCCGTCGATGCGCGCCCTCCCGCTCGCGGATCGCGAGGAGCCGCGGATCGTCGGTCGGCCACGTCTCGTGATCGGCGTCGAGCGCCGCGACGAGGGCGGGATCCATGGCGCTCAGAACGCGAACGCCGCCCCGAGGCCCAGGCCGAACGTGAGCGCGGCCATGCTCGTGAGCTGGAGCGAGAGGATCAGCTCCTTGGGCGTGCGGCCGGTGCACGCGATGATCGCGGCCGGCAGCGCCAGCACGAGCGTGAACAGCACGAGCAGCGCCTTCGGGTAGAAGAGGAAGAAGAACACCACGACGCCGTAGGCGATCGCGATCTCGATGCAGTAGACGATCCGCGAGCCGCGCGGGCCGAGCCGCACCGCGAGCGTGCGCTTGCCGACCTTGCCATCCTGCTCGATGTCGCGGATGTTGTTGACCATGAGCACGGCGCACGCGAATCCGCCGGCCGCGACGCCGCCCAGCCAGCCCTCGCCCGTGATCATGCCGATGAGGATGAACTGCGTGCCCGCGGTCGCGACCAGGCCGAAGAACACGAACACGACGACGTCGCCGAGGCCCGCGTAGCCGTAGGGGCGCTTCCCGCCGGTGTAGAAGTAGGCCGCGACGATGGCGACGGCGCCGACCGCGAGCAGCCACCAGTGGCCGGTGATGAGCACGATGGCGAGGCCCGCGACCGCGGCCAGGCCGAAGAACGTGAGCGCCACGGCGAGCACGGTGCGGGGCTTCGCGGCGCCGGATCCGGTGAGGCGGGCGGGGCCGACGCGCACGTCGTCGGTGCCGCGGACGCCGTCGGAGTAGTCGTTGGCGTAGTTCACGCCGATCTGCAGCAGCACCGCGACCGCGAGGCAGAGGAGCGCGAGGCCGAGGGAGACGCCCTCGTCGGGGCCGAGCGCGCGGGCCGCTCCCGCGCCGATCGCGACGGGGGCGACGGCGAGCGGGAGGGTGCGGATGCGCGCGCCGGAGATCCAGTCCCGCGCGGTGGCCTTCCGCACCTTCGCCGGGTTGCCGGAGCGGGCCTTCGCGGGCGATCCCGGACGGGTGCGGGCTGCGGACGAGGGGGCCGGCCGGGTGCGCTTCTTCTTCTGTGCCACGAGGGGCGATCCTACGCGCCGCCCGTCAGGCGTCGGGCCCGCCGTCACGACGGCTACCGGCTACCGGCTGCCGCCCACGGGCGACGGCGCCCAGCCGTCCGCCGGGCAGTTCCAGCGCATGATCGCGTGGCGGCCGTGCTCGAAGCCCAGCTCGCTGAGCGTGGAGGTCGAGAGGGTGAGGATCCCGCCGGCCTCCGCGGGCAGGCCGACCCACGCCACGGCGAGCGCGCGGATCACGTGCGCGTGCGCGACGAGGAGCACGTCCTGGCCGGACTCGAGCACGGGCAGCACGCGCTCGAGCACCTGGAGCACGCGGTCGCGGACCTGCTGGGACGTCTCGCCGGGGGTGTCGCCCGCGGGGACGCCGTCGGTCCAGAGGTCCCAGTGGCCGCGCTCGGACTGGATGTCGGCGGTGGTGCGGCCCTCGTAGGCGCCGTAGTCGAACTCGACGAGCCGGTCGTCGACCTCGGCCTGGTCGCCGTAGCCGATGAGCTCGGCCGTGCGCTGCGCGCGCGAGCGGGGGCTGGCGAGCACGAGGCCGAACTCGGTGCCCGCGAGCACGCCGCCGACCGCGCGGGCCTGCTCCTCGCCGGTCTCCGTGAGGGGGATGTCGGTCGTGCCGGTGTGGCGCCCGTTGACGCTCCACTCGGTCTGGCCGTGGCGCACCATGACGATGCGGCCGCGGACCTTCTCCTGCCACTCCGGGGTGCCGGGGATCTCGGCGCGCGCTATGGCCGCATCCACCTCCGCGTACATCGGCGCGACGTCGTCGCGGGCGAGGCGCTTGGCGGTGGCGGGGTTCATGCCGGTCATGGCGGGGGTCTCCTCCGTCGCCCGGGAGGGGTGGCGGGCGACATCCGACTCTACGCCCGGGCGGATCCACGACCGGTGGGCGGCGGGACCCGCGCGGCTCAGTGCACGTGCTCCAGCAGGTCGAACCCGACCACGCCCAGGGCGTCGCGGACGGCCAGGCGGGCGCGGAGGTCGGCGTCGTCGAAGTGGACCATGACGGCGTACGCGACCGCGCCGCGCGGCCCGCGGAGCACGCCCGCCTCCGCGCGCACGCCCGCGTCGACGCCCGTGCAGTCGACGAGCGCCATGCCGTGCTCGCCGCCGCGGCCCACGGGCGCGTCCAGCCCGAAGGACGCCGCGACCATCGAGCGGTCGGTGTTGAGCGCGAGCCAGCCGACCACGCGCGTGCTCGTCTCCTCGTCGACCACCTCGCCGTGCACGAGCGAGGCGAACAGCGACGCGAGCTCGCGGGCGGATCCCACGGAGAGCTGCGGGGCGTCGTCCGGCCCGCGGGTGCCGCGCGCCACGTCGAGGAGCGCCGTGCGACGGAGGCCGAGCGACTCGGCGCGCGTGCGGACGGCGTCGAGGCCGACGAGCCCGAGGAGCGCGTTGGTGGCGGCCGCGTCGCCCGTCGCGCCGACGAGCGAGGCCAGGTCGGTGACGGGCAGCGACGGGACCACGAGGTGGCGCCAGAGGCCCGCGGTGCCGCCCTCGTCGTCCGGCCGGCGATCCACGAGGTGCAGCGGCGAGAGGTCGCCCGAGGTCATGCGCGCGGAGAGCTCGACGAGGAGCAGCACGCGGCCGAGGCCCGCGGCGGGCAGGGCGACGTGGTCGTCGACCGCGAGCACGACCTCGCCGGAGTCGAGGTCGGTCGCGCGGGCCGCGACCCGCATGCCGTCGAGGGCGAGTCCGCCGAGCGCGCGGAAGGCACTGCGGAAGCCGTCGGTCGGCTCCTGCCCCGCGTGGCGCGCGGGACCGCCCCCGGCGTGCCGGGAGCGGCGTCGCGGATCCTCGCCGGTCGCGCTCATCGCCCGCTCATCGCCGGGCGCGTCACCAGATGGTGACGCGGGCCTCCTCGTCGAGCCACAGGCCGTCGCCCGGCTGCACGCCGAACGTGTCGTAGAACGCGTCGATGTTGCGGACGATCTGGTTGCAGCGGAACTCGTTCGGCGCGTGGGGGTCGATGGCGAGCAGGCGCATCACCTCGGCGTCGCGGCCCTTCTGCTGCCAGGCCTGCGCCCAGGAGAGGAAGAACCGCTCGGCGCCCGTGAGCCCGTCGATCACGGGCGGCTCCGCGCCGTCGAGCGAGAGGAGGTACGCCTTCCACGCGATGGAGAGGCCGCCGAGGTCGCCGATGTTCTCGCCGATGGTGAGCGCGCCGTTCACGTGCGGGGCGTCGGCGCCCGAGAGCTGCGCCGGCACGAGCGCGTCGTACTGCTGGATGAGCGACGCGGTGCGCTCCTCGAACGCGGCGCGGTCGGCCGGCGTCCACCAGTCGGTGAGGCGTCCGTCGCCGTCGTAGCGCGAGCCCTGGTCGTCGAAGCCGTGGCCGATCTCGTGGCCGATGACCGCGCCGATCGCGCCGTAGTTCGCGGCCGGATCGCGCGCCTCGTCGAAGAACGGGAACTGCAGGATCGCGGCCGGGAACACGATCTCGTTGAAGCCGGGGTTGTAGTACGCGTTGATGGTCTGCGGCGTCATGAACCACTCGTCGCGATCCAGCGGGGCGCCGATCTTCGCGAGCTCGCGGCGGGTCTCGAAGCGGGCGGTCGCGCGCACGTTGCCGACGAGGTCGGTCGGGTCGATCTCGAGCGCGGAGTAGTCGCGCCACGTGTCGGGGAAGCCGATCTTCGGCGTGAACTTCTCGAGCTTCTCCAGCGCCCGGCCGCGGGTCTCCTCGGTCATCCACTCGAGGCCCGAGATGGAGTCGCGGTACGCCTGCACGAGGTGCCCGACGAGCACGTCCATCTCGGCCTTGGCGGTGGGCGAGAAGTGGCGCTCGACGTAGATCCGGCCGATCGCCTCGCCCATCGCGCCCTCGACCAGCGAGACGCCGCGCTTCCACCGCACGCGCTGCTCGGGCGCGCCCGTGAGCGTGCGGCCGTAGAAGTCGAAGGACGCCTCCGAGAAGGCCTTCGGCAGCAGGGCCGCGTTGGAGCGGACGACCTGCCAGGTGAGCCAGTCGCGGAGCGCGGGGACCTCGTCCGCGGTGAGCAGCGCGCCGAGCCCCTCGGCGAAGCTCGGCTCGCGCAGCACGACCTCGTCGAGCGCCGCGGCGGGGGCGTCGAGGGCGTCGCGCCAGATGTCCAGGTCGGCATCCGCGGCACCGGCGACCAGATCGCGGAGCCCGGCCCACGTGATGAGGTTGTAGGTGGCCTGGCTGTCGCGGGTGCGGACGTTGTCCCAGTGGGCGGCGGCGATGCGGGTCTCGAGGTCGAGGATCCGGTCGGCGCGGGCGGACGCGTCGTCGAGGCCGGCGAGGTCGAGCATGCGCTCGACGAACGCGCGGTACGCCGTGCGGATGTCCGCGTGGCCGTCCTCGCGGTAGTAGCTCTCGTCGGGCAGGCCGATGCCGCCCTGCTCGATCTGCACGACGTAGCGCTCGGGGTCGCCCGGGTCGTTGTCGACGAAGAGGCCGAGCAGGCCGCTCACGTTGGTCTGCTCGAGGGCTCCCAGCGTGCGCAGGAAGGACGGCACGTCGGTGACGGCGGCAGCGGCGTCGAGCTGGTCGCGGATCGGCTCGACGCCGAGGCGCTCGACGCGCTCCTCGTCCATGAAGCTGGTGAAGAGGTCGCCGGTCTTGCGCTCCTCGGTGCCGGGCTCGGCGTCGACGGCCTCCTCGATGATCACGCGGACGGCGTCCTCGGCCGCCTCGGCGAGCTGGTGGAACGAGCCCCAGCGCGCCTTGTCGTCGGGGATCTCGGTGCGGTCGAGCCAGCGCCCGTTCACGTGGAGGTAGAGGTCGTCCTGCGGGCGCACCCCCGCGTCCAGCTCGTCGGTGCGGATCCCGGTCGGAGGTGTCTCGGCGCTCATGGGCACGAGCCTAGGGGCGTCCGCCGGATCCGCGCCGGGAGAGATGACAAGCGCGCTTGACACCGCCCGGGTGTCAAGCTAGCTTGTCATCCATGCGCAGCGAGGTGAGGGGGCTCCGGACGGCGGCCGGGCTCTCCCAGCAGTCCCTCGCCGACGCGCTCGGCGTCTCCCGCCAGACGATCAACGCCATCGAGACCGGTCGCTACGACCCGTCGCTCGCGCTCGCCGTGAAGACGGCGCGCTTCTTCCACCGGACCGTCGAGGAGGTCTTCCATGTCGAAGACGACTGAACGCCGCGGGATCTCCCGCATCAACACCGTGATCGTGGCGGTGTTCGCGCTGGCCGCCCTCGTCGTGCTCGTGGCCGGGCACCCGGACTCCGCGGTGCTGCTCGGCGTGATCGCGGTCGTGTGGCTGCTGTCGTCCCTCACCTCCGCGCGACCCGAGGTCAGCGACGCGAGCCGCATCGAGGGGCTCGAGTACCGCGACGAGCGCGACCGGCAGCTCGCCCTGAAGGGGTTCGCCGCGGTGGGCGTGGCGGCCCTCGTCCTCTCGTTCGGCGCGTTCCTCGTCTCGCTCCTGGTGGACGGCATCGACAGGTGGCTCGCCGTGCAGATGATCGTGCTGTTCGTCGTGTGGGGCGTCGCCAACCGGATCGCGGTCCGCCGGGGCTGACCGGCCGATCGCGCCGGATCCGCCCCCGGAAACGCCACCGCAACACGGCGTCGGTACGCTCGCCGATCGGGGCGTCTCCCCACACACCCGCGCGAGAGCAGGCGATCATGGCCCGACAGATCTGGACCCTCCACGGCGACGGCAAGGCGGTCGCCACCTCCGCGGTCGTCGGCCCCGGCGAGCGCCTCACCTGGCCGCGCACGATCGGGCTCGGGATGCAGCACGTCGTCGCGATGTTCGGCGCGACCTTCCTCGTCCCCGCGCTCACGGGCTTCCCGCCCACGACCACGCTGTTCTTCTCCGGGCTCGGCACGATCCTCTTCCTCCTGATCACCAAGAACCGGCTGCCCAGCTACCTCGGGTCGTCGTTCGCGTTCCTCGCGCCGATCGGCGCGGCCAATGCGGCAACGGCCGCGGGCGGCGGCGGGATCGGGGCGGCGCTCGCGGGGATCGTCGCGGTCGGCGTGATGCTCGCGATCGTCGGCGGCATCGTGCAGCTCACGGGCACGGGCTGGATCGACGCGCTGCTGCCGCCCGTGGTGGCGGGCGCGATCGTGGCGCTCATCGGCTTCAACCTGGCGTCGGCCGCGCGGGACAACTTCGCGAAGGCGCCCGTGACGGCGACCATCACGCTCGCCGCCGTGATCCTCTCGACCGTGCTGTTCCGCGGGATCCTCGGCCGGCTCTCCATCGTGCTCGGCGTGGTCGTGGGCTACGTCGTGGCGGCGATCCGGGGCGAGATCGACTTCTCCAAGCTCGAGGCCGCCGCGTGGATCGGGCTGCCCGAGTTCCACGCGCCCGAGATCACGCCGCAGTTCTGGGCGCTGCTGCCCGCGTTCCTGCCCGTCGTGCTCGTGCTCGTCGCCGAGAACGTGGGCCACATCCGCGGCGTCGCCCAGATGACCGACGGGAGCGTGAACAGGCTGACCGGCCGCGCGCTCCTCGCCGACGGCCTCGCGACCGTGCTCGCGGGCCTCGGCGGCGGATCCGGCACCACGACCTACGGCGAGAACATCGGCGTGATGGCGGCCACCCGCGTCTACTCGACCGCCGCGTACTGGGTGGCGGGCGCGTTCGCCGTGCTGCTCGGACTCTCGCCCAAGGTCGGCGCGGTGATCGACACGATCCCGGCCGGCGTGCTCGGCGGCGTGACGACCGCGCTGTACGGCCTCATCGGGATCATCGGCGTGAAGATCTGGCTGGACAACAAGGTGGACTTCGCGAAGCCCGTCAACCAGCTCACCGCGGCGACCGCGCTCATCGTCGCGATCGCGCCCTTCACCTTCACGCTCGGCACCGTGACGTTCAACGGCATCGCGCTCGGCACCGTCGCGGCGATCGTCGTCTACCACGTGATGAGCACGGTCGCGCGGCTGCGCGGGACCGCCTGATCGCGTGGGCGGCCCCCCGCTCACGGCGGGCCGCCGTCCGCGTGTCCTAGCATCGCGGGTGCGCCGCCCGCCGGCCGGGCGTCCGCGAGCCGGGCTCCGGCCGCCGCGGGCCGCGTCCACGTCCGTCCCGACCGCAGGAGAACCACCCGACATGCACCCGCCTGCGCGCCGAGAGGGCGCCGCCCGGTGACCGCGGACGCGTCCCTCGCCGCGCACGCCGTCCGCCCGCCTGCGCGGGGGATCATGTCGCGGCCGTGGCTGGCGTTCGCGCTCTGCCACCTCTGGCTCATCACGCTCAACCTGATCGGCCCCACCTCGGCGCTCACCGACGTGACGGACGTCTACCGCGTCTGGATGCAGGAGGGGATGGCGGGCGGGGGCCGGGTGGGCGTCGACCTGCCGTGGGTGTACCCGATCCTCGCGGCCGTGCCCATGCTCATCTCGCTCGTCGGCGGCACCGCGTTCTACGGCACGGTGTGGCTCGCGCTGGTGACGATGCTCGACGCCGCCGCGTTCGCCCTGCTGCTCCGCATCCGCCGCGGGCGGGGCCTCGCTCCCGCCGCCTGGTGGCTCGGCTTCCTCGTCGCGCTCGGGCCCATCTCGCTCGGCCGGATCGACGCGGTCACCGTGCCCCTCGCCCTCGCCGGCCTGCTCGTGCTCGCGACCCGGCCCGCCCTGGCCTCCGCGCTCCTCACCGTCGGCGCCTGGGTCAAGGTGTGGCCGGCAGCGCTGCTGCTCACCGGCGTGATCGCCCGCCGCGGGCTCGCGCGCGGCACGGTCGTCGCCGCCGCGCTCGGCACCACGGCCGCCGTCGTCGCCGGATCCCTCACCCTCGGCAGCGGCGCGAACGTGCTGGGCTTCGTGGGCGAGCAGACCGGCCGCGGGCTGCAGGTCGAGTCGACCGCCGCGCTGTACCACCTGTGGCTCATCGTCGCGGGCGACGACCGGTACCGCGTGTACCACGACGAGGCCCTCATCACCTTCCAGGTGTCGGGCCCCGGGGTGGACGCCGTCGCGGCCGCGCTCACGCCGATCATGCTGGGCGTCGTGCTCGTCGTGACGCTGCTCGGGATCCGCGCCCACCACCGCGGCGCCTCCCCCGCCGCGCTGATCGGGCCGTTGTCGCTCGCGCTGGTGGCGGCGCTCATCGTGACGAACAAGGTCGGCTCGCCGCAGTACGTGTCGTGGTTCGCCGTGCCGATCATCGTGATGCTCGTGCACGACCGCCACGCGCCCGGCACGGCCCTCGCGGCGCGCCTGGGGCTGGTCGTGGCCGCGCTCACGCAGCTCGTGTTCCCGTACGCGTACCTGCTGCTCATCGACGTGGTCCCGGTGATGGTCGGGGTGATCACGCTGCGCGACCTCGGCGAGATCGCGCTCCTGGGCGTGGCCGTGATGCAGCTCGTGCGGCTGCGCGGCACGGCGGAGGACGGGCCCGCGCGGGTGCGGGCGGGACGCGCGGCGCGGGCCGCCGCGACGGCCCCCGCGACCGCAGCTCCCGCCGCCGCCGCGCACGAGATCAGCCCGTGGCGGTCGGCGCCCGCGGATCAGGAGCCCGGGACCGCCTGACCGCGGGACGCCAGGTACCGCATCCACCCGCCGTGCGCGCTGATGTCCGGCGCGTCGGCCGTGTCGGTGCAGAGGAACCCGACGGCCCACGTGCCGTCCTCGAGCTCCAGCGGCCCGAGGGCCATGGGTCGGACCATGCCGGCGAGGAACGCGGCGAGGCCGGCGCGGGTGAGGGTCCAGGCCTCGCCCGCGAGCGCGACGCCGTCGCCGTCGGGCGCCGGCGCGACGCCCGGTCGCGCGGGCTCGCCCGGGAGGTGCGCCATGCGGTACCCGGCGCTCGTGCGCACGTCGCGGGAGAAGCGCGCGCCGAGGTCGCTGAGCTGGCGGTGCAGGGGCTGCCCGCCCAGATGCGCGCCGAACACGACCACGTCGACCGCGTCGGTCGGCAGGAGGGCCGGACGCGCGGGGTCGCCGGTGATCCGGCCGGCGAGGTCGATCACGACCTGGTCGGCGAACGCGGGCGCGACGAGGCTGACGCCGAACGGGGATCCGTCCGCCTCCCCCGCGGGCACCGCGACGGCGCACAGGTCGAAGAGGTTCACGAAGTTCGTGTACGTGCCGAGGCGCGCGTTGACGGCGACCGGCTCGGCGGCGACCTCGGCGAGCGTCGGGTGCTCCGTGGTCGTCGGCAGCAGCAGCGCGTCGATCCCGCGACGGGCGCCGCCCGGGGCGTCGAACACCGCGCACGCGTCGACGCGCAGGCGCTCGAGCAGCGCGCGGTCCTCCACGAGCCGGTGCGCGGGGATCTCGAGGGCGGCGCGCACGATGCCGGCGACCGTGGGATCCAGGTCCGCCGCGTCCGCGAGCACGGACGGCCCCGCCGCCTCGCAGCGCTCGGCCACGAGCGCGCCCTCGTAGAGGAGGAGCGCGGCGCGGAGGAAGGGGCCGAGGTCGACGGTCTCGACGACGGCGCCCGAGGCGCGCATCCGCTCGACGGCCGCCGCGAACGCCGCCTGGGCGCCGGGCGAGAGGGGCGCGAGGTCGCGGTCGGCGGGAACGCCGATCACGGGCGCGCCGCGCGGCGCGAGGCGCGTGGTGGACGGCCAGTCGCGGCTCGCGGGATCCGCCGGGTCGGGCCCGACCATCACGGCGAGCGCGCGCTGCGCGGTCGCGAGGTCCGCGGCGAGCACGCTCACGGTGTCGTAGGAGCGGCAGGCGGGCACGACGCCCGTGGCGGGCACCAGGCCGAGCGTGGGCTTGATCCCGACGAGGCCGTGCAGCGCGGCGGGCACCCGGCCGGATCCCGCGGTGTCGGTGCCGAGCGCCACGTCGACGAGGCCGAGCGCGACGGCGACCGCCGAGCCGGAGCTGGATCCGCCCGAGATGCGGTAGGGCCGGGTCGCGTGCCGCACGGCCCCGTAGGGGCTGCGCGTGCCGACGAGACCGGTGGCGAACTGGTCGAGGTTGGTCTTGCCGAGCACGAGCGCGCCGGCCTCCCGGAGGCGCGCGACCGCGGGCGCGTCGGCCTCGGGCGCGGTGGCGGCGGACGGGCAGGCGGCGGTCGTGGGCATCCCGGCGACGTCGATGTTGTCCTTCACGGCCACGAGCCAGCCCGCGAGCGGCAGCGCACCCGCCGGCGCCCGGGCGATGCGGTCGTCGAGCTCGGCGGCGCGTTGCCGGGCCTCGGCCGGGTCGAGCAGCGTGATCCACACCTCGGGCCGGTCGACCTCCGCGATGCGCGCATAGGCGGCCGCCACGCGGTCGACGACGGACGCGGATCCCACGGGCGGCAGCGCGGTCGCGCTCACGAGGCGACCTCCGCCCCGGCGAGCGCCGCGAGCACGTCATCCGATGCGGCGACGGCGCCGAACACGCCGCCCTGCATCGTCACCATCCGCAGCGCCGCGTCGTGGTTCGCCGGATCGGTGGCGCCCGTGCAGTCGGACAGCACCAGGCACTCGTAGCCGCGGTCGTTGGCCTCGCGCATGGTCGTGGAGACGCACACGTCGGTGGTGATGCCCGTGAGGATCAGCCGGTCGATGCCGCGCGAGCGCAGCACCAGGTCGAGGTCGGTCGCGTAGAAGGCGCCCTTGCCGGGCTTGTCGATCACGGGCTCGCCCGGGAGCGGGGCCACCTCGGGGACGATCTCCCAGCCGGGTTCGCCGCGCACGAGGATCCGCCCGCACGGGCCGACGCTGCCGATCTCGGCGCCCGCGCGCTCCGACCGCCAGCGCTTGTTGGCGGGCAGGTCGGAGAGGTCGGGGCGGTGGCCCTCGCGGGTGTGGATCACGGTCATGCCGAGCGCGCGCACCCGCTCGAGCAGCCGGGCGGTGGGCGCGAGGCCGGCGCGCGTGAGCGCGAGGTCGTAGCCCATGCGGTCGACGTAGCCGCCGACTCCGCAGAAGTCGACCTGCCAGTCGATGCAGACCACGGCGGTGCGGGCGACGTCGACGGCGCCGTCGTAGGGCCAGGCGTAGGGATCGGCCGCGACGGACGTGGTGCCGGCGACCGGCAGGGCGGCGGGGGCGGCGCTCACGAGCGGGCCTCCCCCGCGTCGACGGCCGCGCCCAGCGGGGCGCGCACCCGCCCCGCGGCGTCGGCGACGACGAGGACGACCGCGCCGACGACCATGCCGACGACGGCCGTCGAGAGGAAGTCGGCGTACGCGTGCGCCACGAGCGCGACGACGGCGCCGACCGCCCAGCCCACGAAGGCGGGGGCACGCCAGGCGCCGCGGGCGACGACGGAGCCGGCCGCCGCGCGTCGGGGCGCGAGCAGCAGCTGGTCGACGATGAGCACGGCGCCGATGGGCGGCACGATCACGCCCAGCAGGTTCAGCCACACCTCGAAGTAGGTCCAGATGCCGGCGACCGCGAGGACGACGCCCACCGCGCCGAGCACCAGGGTCGTGCGGCGCATGCGCATGCCGGTGAGCTGGCTCCAGCCGACGGCGCCGTTGTAGAGGCAGTGCGCGCACACGGATCCGAGGTTCACGACCACGAACAGCACGGCGAGAGGCACGAGGGCACCGCCCTGCGCCACGAGGATCCCGAGGAAGTCGCCGCCCGCGGTGCCCGGGTCGGTCGCGCCGCCCAGCGCGACGACGAGGCCGCCGACCACCAGCGCGATCGCGTTGCCGAACGGGAAGGCCGCGAGGGTCGCGAGCACGGCCTGCCGGCCCGAGCGCGCCCAGCGCGTGAAGTCGGCGGTCATGGTGCCGGAGTCGGCGAAGAGCGCGACGACGAGGGTCACGGCCGCGCCGAAGCTGAGCGCGCCGGCTCCCGCCGCGGGCGCCGTCTGCAGCTCCGCGCCGCCCGGACGGGTCGCGACGATGACGACGGCGACCGCGCCGAGCACGAGGTAGAGGGGAGCGGCGACCACGCCGATCCAGGAGAGCGCGCGGATGCCGAGCAGCGTGACCGCGACGAAGAGGAGTCCGGCCACGAGCGTGGTGCCCGTCTGGTCCCAGCCGAGGCTGCCGTGCAGGGTGGATCCGGTGAGCCCGGTCTGGAACGCGAACCAGCCGATGACCACGGTGGCGAGGAAGCCCGCCGGCACGACGTACCCCTTCGCCCCGAACGTGCGCATCGCCATGAGCGCGAAGCTCTCGCCGCTGCGCCCGGCCAGGTAGCTGAGCGCGCCGACGTAGACCATGAGGACGAGCGTGCCGACCGCGATCGCGCCCATGCCCGGCCAGAAGCCGAGCGAGTGCACGACCAGGCCGCCGAAGACGGCGCAGGTGAGGATCATCGGGAAGCCGAGCCACACGGCGGCGACCGATGCGGTGCGGCGCCGCGCGTGGGGAGGCACGGGCTCCGACTCGTACTCGGAGAACGCGGGGCGGTCGGCGGGATCCGGGGCGGCGGGGTCGGCGTGGCGCGCGACCGGCGGGGCGGCGGGGTGCGACATGGGATCTCCTGGGGAGTCGGGTGACGCCGGCGGGGGATCCGGCTGCGTCCTATAGGAACAGCCCGGCCGCACACGGGCGTTTCTGTCGTGTTTCCGGGATGTGAAACACGTCTGGGTGGCGGCCTGGCGGCGGATCCTATAATCAGGGCATGGCCTCCCCCGCCCTCGTCCCCGCCCGTCTCGGCGCCGCGGAGCGCGTGCGCGTGCTGCTCGAGGAGGAGATCCTCGGCGGCGTCATCGCCCCCGGATCCCGCGTGAAGGCCGACGAGGTCGCCCAGCGGATGGGCACGAGCCACATCCCCGTGCGCGAGGCGCTGCGGGCGCTCGAGGCCGACGGCTGGGTCGTGCATCGCGCGCACGAGGGCATGTCGGTGCGGTCGCGCGTGCTGTCCGAGCTGGTGGACCTGTTCGAGGCGCGCGCGCTCGTCGAGCCGCGGGCCGTCGAGCTCGCCGCGGGGCGCCGCACGGCCGACGACCTCCGCGAGCTCGAGCGCGTGATCCGCCTGCAGGAGCGCACCGCGGATCCGGCCGACCTCGCGCGCCTCAACTACGACTTCCACGTGGCCCTCGCGGCCGCCGCGCACAACAGCACGCTGGCGCAGGTCGTGGAGTCGATGTCGAAGCGCGTGCGCTTCCACTACCTGCCGGCCGCGAGCGCCCGGCGGACCGACTCGCTCGCCGACCACCGCGAGCTGCTGACGCTGATCGAGCGGCGCGAGGGCGAGCGGGCGGCGGACCTCGCGCGCCGGCACGTCGAGGCCACGCGCGTCGACGCGTGCGCCGCGCTCGAGGACCTCCTGCGCGCGGAGGCCGACGCGGCCGAGGCAGCGGGCTAGGGCGCGTCGCCGGCTCGGGATCAGAGCCCGAGCAGCCGCTCCAGCGCCGGGTCCTCGAGGGACTCGAGCACCAGGTCGGCGCCCGCGTCGCGCAGCTCGTCGGCCGAGTAGTGGCCGCTCGCGACGCCGACCGCGGTGGCCCCGGCCTCGTGCGCGGAGGTGATGTCGTTCGGGGTGTCGCCGACCACGAGCACCTCGTCGCGGGCGGGCGCGGCACCGCGCAGGGTGCCGGCCGTCGCGATCGCCCGGCGCACCACGTCGACCCGGTCGGGCGCGTCGGATCCGTAGGCGCCGAACACGAAGAACCGGCCGAGCCGCGCGGGCTCCATCTTCGTGCGGGCCGCGCCCTCCATCGCGCCGGAGACGACGCCGAGCACGACGCCCGCGTCGGCGAGCCGGTCGAGCAGCGCCTCCGCGCCGGCGAGCACGCGGTAGCCCTCTGAGACGCGGATGTCGTCGGCGAGGTGCCGCAGGTAGGAGGCGTAGAGGCGGGCGAGCTCGGCGGGCTCGGGATCCCGGCCCATCACGCCGCGGAACGTCGCCGCGCCGACCTGCGGATCCGTCTCCCCCGCCGACGAGTGCTCGCCGATGTCGGCCTCCACGTCGTGCAGGTCACGGAAGGCCATCGCCCAGCTGCGGGCGCCGGAGCCGCCCGTGTGGATGAGGGTCTCGTCGATGTCGAAGAGGACGGCGGGCGGGATGCGATCGGTGTCGGCCATGGATCCATCGTGCTCCGGCGGACCTCCGTGCGACCCGGACGGCGGGCCCGATGGATCAGGAGCGCCGCGCCCGCACCCGCTCGGTCGTCCGCGCGATGACGCGCAGGCTGTCGATGAGGGTCGCGATCTGCTCGCGGCTGAGGTCGGCGAGCACCTCGTCCTCGTCGGCGACGAGGCGGCGCATGGCCCGGTCGACGCGCTCGATGCCGAACGGCGTGAGCACCACGAGCCGGCTGCGGCCGCCCGCCGGATCCTCCTCGCGCGTGATGAAGGAGCGCGCGGTCAGCCGGTTCACCCGGTGCACGAGGCTGCCGGTGTCGGTGCCGAGGCGCTCGGCGAGGCCGGCGCGCGTGAGGCCCGCGTCGCCCTGCTGGCGGAGCACGGACAGGAACTCGAACTCGCTCGTGGTGAGGCCCTCGGCGGCGAACGCGCCCTCGCGGATCCGCTGCATCTGCGGCAGCAGCCGCCGCAGCCGCGACACCACGTCGAGCGGCGCGAAGTCGACGTCGGGCATGGCGGCGCCCCAGGCGTCGATCACGAGGTCGACGTCGTCGTCATCCTTCATCGGGACTCCCACCGTCGCGTCCACGGTACCCGGGACGGCGGCGGCTCGCGGGCGGGTGGGCACGCGGCGGAAGGGCGGTGTCGCGGGACGTCGCGGAATCGCGGATCCGTCACCGCGCTCCGGCAGGATGTGCGCATGACCCGGCCGCTCCCGCTCCCCGACCGCCCGCTGGTGCTCGACGGCGGCCTCGGCACGCTGCTGGAGGCGCGCGGGCACGACCTGTCGGATCCGCTGTGGAGCGCGCGAGTGCTCGCCGACGAGCCCGACGCCGTCCGGGCGGCGCACGCCGAGTTCTTCCGCGCGGGAGCGGACGTGGCGATCACGGCGTCGTACCAGGTGGGATTCGCGGCGTTCGCGGCGCGCGGGCTGGGCACGGCGGAGACCGAGGCGCTGCTGCGGGCGAGCGTGCGGCTCGCGGCCGAGGCGCGGGACGAGGTCGCGCGGGACGACGCCGCGGGGGCGGGCCGCGACCGGTGGATCGCCGCGTCCGTCGGCCCCTACGGCGCGACGCTCGGCGACGGATCCGAGTACGCGGGATCCAGCGGCCTGACGCGCGACGAGCTCCGCCGCTGGCACGCGCCGCGGTTCGCCGTGCTCGCCGACGCCGGCGCCGACCTCCTCGCCTGCGAGACCATCCCGAGCCTCGACGAGGGCCGCGCGCTCGTGGATCTCGCGCGCGGCTCGGGCGCATCCGCCTGGCTCGCGTTCACGGTCGTCGACGGGCGCCTGCGCTCCGGCGAGCCGATGGCCGAGGGGTTCCGGCTCGCGGAGGAGGCCGACGAGGTCGTGGCCGTGGGGATCAACTGCGCGCACCCGGATGAGGTGCCGGCCGCGATCGCCGCGGCCCGGAGCGTCACCGACCGGCCGGTCGTCGTCTACCCGAACTCCGGCGAGCGCTGGGACGCCGTCGCGCGGGGCTGGCGCGGCGACCCGGCCCTGCCGTCCGTCGGGGCGTGGATCCGGGCGGGAGCGAGCCTCGTGGGCGGCTGCTGCCGGGTCGGCCCGGACGAGATCGCGCGGATGAAGGACGCGCTGGGCTGACGGCGCGCAGACGACGACGACCCGCCCCCGCGAGGGGACGGGCCGTCGTGGTGTGCGGATCCGCCTCGGGTGCGGATCCGTGGGATCAGGCGCCCGCGACCGCCTGGCGGAGGCCGTCGGCGAGCGACGTGGTGGGACGGCCGAGCAGGCGCGCGAGGTCGCCCGTCTCGTCGTCGAGCTGGCCGGCGCGCGTCGCCGCGTCGAGGCCGACGACGAAGCCGACGGTGCCCTCGTCGAGGCCGGCGCCGCCGAGGATCCGCGCGTGCTCCTCGCTCGAGACCTGCGAGACGGGGACGGGCTGGCCGAGGATGCCGGAGATCGCCTGGGCGAGGTCGTCCTGGGTCCAGCGCTCGTCGCCCGCGAGCTCGAACGTCTGCCCGGCGAGCGAGTCGTCGAGGGCCGCGACCGCGGTGGCCTCGGCGAAGTCGGCGATGGTGGCGCTCGCGACGCGACCGTCTCCCGCGCTCGTGAGGAGCGCGCCGGACTGCTTCACGGAGTCGACCGTGCCCGCGTAGTTCTCCGTGTACCAGCCGTTGCGGAGCAGCGTGACGGGGACACCCGACGCGGCGAGCACCTCCTCGGTGGCCTTGTGCTCGCCCGCGATGAAGAGCTCGGTGGTGGAGGCGCGGAGGACGCTCGTGTAGAGGATCCGGCCGACTCCCGCGGCCTTCGCGGCCTCGATGACGGTGGTGTGCTGCGGCACGCGCTGGCCGACCTCGCTGCCGGAGACGAGCACGAGGGTGTCGCCGGGCTGGATCGCGGCCTTCACGCTCTCGGCGTCGGTGTACTCGAGGCGCGCGGTGCGGACGCCCTGCGCGGCGAGGTCGGCGAGGGCCTCGGGGCGGCGCGCGGTGGCGAGCACGTCGGATGCGGCGGCGCCGCGGGCGAGGAGGGACGCGACGATGCGCGATCCGAGGCGGCCGGTGGCGGCGGTGACGACGATGGTCATGGGGTGCCTTTCGAGTGGGGGACGAGCGGTACGTCGGGGTCAACGACTCCGTTGCGGAGTACCTTCCCACAGGGAGGTACCCACCTTCTGGTAAGTTGTGGGATGTGACGCAGATGAGCTTCCGGGTGAGCCGCGACCGACCCGGCGTGACCGAGGGCCGCTACCCCGCGAACTGCCCGTCGCGCACCCTGCTCGACCACATCACGAGCAAGTGGGGCGTGCTCGTGCTCCTCGCGCTCGGGGAGCGGTCGCGTCGGTGGGGCGAGCTGCGGCGCGAGGTCGAGGGGATCAGCGAGAAGATGCTCGCCTCCACGCTGCGCACGCTCGCCGACGACGGGCTCGTCCTCCGCGAGGCGCAGCCCACCATCCCGCCGCGGGTCGACTACCGGCTCACCGAGCTCGGCCACGAGGTGAGCGCCCGGCTCGTGCCGCTGATGGACCTCGTCATGGACGTCACCGAGGACACGTCGCCGCTGGCGTCGCGCCGACCCTAGGCTGGATCCGGCAGCCGAGGGATCGGCGCCGACCCGCCCCGCGCCACGGCGCCACCCGGCCAAAGAGAGACCGACGATGCCCTCCCCGTCCGCGCCGACGCTGTCGCGCACGCTCGCCCCGACCCGCGACGTCCGCCGCGCGCGCGTCGCCGTCGGCGTCCTCTTCTTCACCAACGGCGCGATCTTCGCGAACCTGCTGCCGCGCTACCCGTCGATCAAGGCGGAGCTGGGGCTCGCCAACGTCGAGTTCGGGGCAGCCGTCGCCGCGTCGCCGCTGGGCGCGCTCATCGCGGGGCTCGCAGCCGGCGTGCTCATCCGCCGGTACCGGTCGGCGCGCGTGGCGGTCGCCGCGACCGTGGTGGCCTCCATCGGGATCCTCCTGGCCGGCCTCGCGCCCGGCTGGCTCGTGCTCGCGGGTGCCCTGTTCCTCGCGGGCGCCATGGACTCGATCACCGACGTCGCGCAGAACTCGCACGCGCTGCGGGTGCAGCGGCTGTACGGGCGCTCGATCATCAACTCCTTCCACGCGGTCTGGTCGATCGGCGCGGTGGCCGGCGGGATCATGGGCGCGGCCGCCGCGCAGATCCGGATGCCGCTGATCGTGCACCTCTCCATCTCGGCCGTGCTGTTCAGCGCGCTGGCGGTGCTCTCGCTGCTGTGGCTGCTGAAGGGCCCGGAGCCGGAGCCCGGCGAGGGCGGCGCGGCGCACGCGCACGCGCCGGATCCCGAGGGCGACGTCGCGCGCGCCGCCTCCCCGCGCGCGCTCGGCCTGGTCGCGAAGTACGGCGTGCTGCTCGCGCTCGTGATCATCGCGTCCGGCGGCGCCATCGTCGAGGACGCCGGCAGCTCCTGGTCGGCCATCTACCTCTCGGGCGACCTCGGCGCGAGCGCGTTCGTCGCGGGCCTCGGCTTCATCTCGCTCCAGGGCATGCAGTTCGTCGGCCGGATGCTCGGCGACCGCATGGTCGACCGCTTCGGCCAGCGCGCCATCGCCCGCCTCGGCGGCGTCCTCGTGCTCGTCGGCATGGGCGCCGCGCTCGCGTTCCCGAGCATCGTCGGCACGATCGTCGGGTTCGGCGTCGCGGGCTTCGGCGTCGCGACGCTCATCCCCGCCGCGATGCAGGCCGCGGACGAGCTCCCCGGCTTCAAGCCCGGCACCGGCCTCACCATCGTCGGCTGGCTGCTGCGGCTCGGCTTCCTCATCTCGCCGCCCGTCGTCGGCGCCATCGCGGACGCCTCGTCCCTCCGCTTCGGCCTGATCTTCATCCCGGCCGCCGGGCTCCTCGTGCTGGTGTTCTCGCGGGTGCTGGCGACGCGGCGGGCGCACCCGGCGGCGCAGGCGGCACCGGGCGCGGCCGTCCCCTCCCCCTAGGGCGCCCTCGCGCGGATCCGCTCACGGGCTCCTGCGAGTGCCGTCGCGCGCATGCTCGCCGCGGGAGAGTGGGCGCACGCCGACCGCCGCGCCACCCGAGAGGATCGCCATGTCCACCGACCTGCCCGGAGGGCTCTTCCCCCTCGCCCACGACCTCACCGTCACGCGCTTCGGCTACGGCGCCATGCAGCTCGCGGGGCCGCGCGTGTTCGGGCCGCCCGCGGATCCCGACGCCGCCCGCGCCGTGCTGCGCGAGGCCGTCGCGCTCGGGATCACGCACATCGACACGGCCGACTTCTACGGCCCCGGGCACACGAACGCGCTCATCGAGGAGGCGCTGTTCCCGTACCCGGAGCACCTGCACATCGTCACGAAGGTCGGATCCCTGCGCGACGCGAAGGGCCGCTGGCCGCAGGCGCTCTCCGCGGCCGAGCTCCGCCAGGCCGTCTACGACAACCTCACGCACCTGACGCTCGACGTGCTCGACGTCGTGAACCTCCGCGTGGGCGCCTTCGACAGCCCGACCGACGGATCCATCGAGGAGCCGTTCACCGCCCTCGCCGAGCTGCAGCGGGAGGGCCTGATCCGGCACCTCGGCGTGAGCAACGTGACGCCCGCGCAGGTGGCCGAGGCCCGCGGGATCGCGCCGATCGTGAGCGTGCAGAACCACTACAACCTGGCGCGCCGCGACGACGACGCGCTCATCGACGAGCTGGCCGCCGACGGCATCGCGTACGTGCCCTACTTCCCGCTCGGCGGGTTCTCGCCGCTGCAGTCGGAGACGCTGGCGCGCGTGGCGGCATCGCTGGGCTCGGCGCCGCTTCCGGTCGCGCTCGCGTGGCTCCTGCGGCGGTCGCCGAACGTGCTCGTCATCGCGGGCACGTCGTCGGTGGAGCACCTGCGCGAGAACGTGGCGGGGGTGCGGATCCGGCTGCCGGAGGATGCGCTCGCGGAGCTGGAGGGGATCGGCGGCTGACGACGCGGCGGGCCGCGTCAGCTCACGGCAGCCCGCTCGGCGGCGGCGGCCGCGGCCTCCGCCACCCGCCGCAGCGCCGCCAGCACCACGCGGACGGGCGCCTGCGCGAGCGCGTCCGGCCGGGCGAGCACGTCGACGTGGCGCACGAGGGTCGCGCCGAGTACCGGCCGCAGCACCATCCCGTCGACCGCGAGCGGCGCGCCGGTCGTGCGCGGCATCACGGCGATCGCGTCGCCGGCCCGCACGATCTGCGCGGCCACCGAGAACTCGTTGACGCTGTGGACGATGCGCGGCGCCTGCCCGATCAGGGCGCCCAGGTGGTCGAGCACGCCCGCGAGCGGGAAGCCGGCGTGGGTGGAGATCCACCGCTCGTCGCGGAGCTGGTCGGGCGCGATGCCCGCGGACGATGCGAGCGGGTGCCCGGCGTGGAGGGCGACGTCGAGCGGCTCCACGAGGAGCGGCACGACCACGAGGCGGGCGGTCGGCCACGGCGGGTCGTGCGGGAGGCGGTGCGCGACGACGAGGTCGTGATCCGCGGTGAGGCCGGCGAAGTCGCCCTGCGCCACGTCGGCGTCCGCGAGCGCGACGCCCGTGCCGGATCCCTCCGCGCCCGCCAGCTCCGCGAGCAGCGGCCCGAAGAGCGCGAGACCGGCGCTGTGGAATGCGGAGACGCGGACGACCCGGGCGTCGTGCTCGAGGAACGACCCGACGGCGTCCCGGGCCGCGGCGAGCGCCTCGTCCACGCGCACCGACGCCGCAGCGAGCGCCTCCCCGGCCTCCGTGAGCACCAGCCGCCGCCCGCGCTTGACGGTGAGCGGCACCGCGACGCCGGCCTGCAGCGCGGCGAGCTGCTGCGAGACGGCGGATGCGCTCACGTGCATCGCGACCGCCACGGCCGCGACGCTCCCCCGGTCGCCGAGCTCGCGCAGGAGACGGAGGCGGGCGGGATCCATGAGCCCTGTCTAACGCATCAGCGCTGCCTAACGCATCGATGAAGACGATGCCCGTCGATCTTCCGCGTCGCCTGCCGGACAGTGGGGACATGGCCTCCCGCACCCGCCCCGAGCCCGTCGTCGACCTGCTGCTCCTGGCCGTCGCGGCCGTCTGGGGCGCGAGCTTCCTCGCGGCCAAGGACCTCGCGGCGGAGACGGGTGTGCCGGCGGCCGTCGCGCTGCGCTTCCTCGTCGCGGTCGTCGCGACCGGGCTGGTCTGCGTGGCCCGGCGCGAGCGGCTGCCCCGCGGTCGCGGCCTCCTCATCGCGGCGGCGCTCGGCTGCTCGCAGGCCGCGGTCATCGGCCTCGAGACCTGGGGCGTGCACCTGACGAGCGCGACCAACGCGGGCCTCCTCATCAGCCTGGCGCTCGTGATGACGCCCGTGCTCGAGGGCGCCGCGTCGCGCTCGTGGCTGCCGCGGTCGTACTTCGTCGCGGCGGTCGCGGCCGTGGTGGGCGTCGCGCTGCTCGTCTCGGAGGGCGGGCTGCGCGCGCCGACCCCGGGCGACGGGCTGGTGATCGCCGCGGCGGTCGTGCGGGCCGTGCACGTCACCGCGAGCGGGCGCCTCACACGCGGGCGCAGCGAGGGATCCCTCGGCGTCGTCCTCGTGCAGATGGGCGTGTGCGCGGCCCTCTTCTCCGCGATGGCGGGGCCCGACCTGCCCGCGGCGGCCGCGGCGCTCGACGCCCCGGGCTGGGCGGGCGTCCTCTTCCTCGGGGTGCTGTGCTCGCTGTTCGCGTTCGCCGTGCAGCTCTGGGCCGTGAGGCGGACGTCGGCGTCGCGCGCGAGCATCCTCATGGGCACCGAGCCGGTGTGGGCGCTGCTGGTGGGCGTGGTGCTGGCCGGGGAGGCGATCGGGCCGGTCGGCGCGGCCGGGGCGGCGCTGATCGTCGCGGCGTCGTACGCGGGCCAGGCGATCGAGCGGCGGCACCGGGCGCGGATCGGCGCGGCGGTCGGCCCGGTCGGCCAGGATGGCGGCATGCCCTCGCGCGCCCCGGCCGACCGGTCCCTGGATCCCGCCGCATGACCGCCCCCGACCCCGGCTCGCCGCCGAGCGACCGCCGCTTCCCGCGGAGCGTCTACCGCGAGGGCGCCGAGCCCGACGTGCGCTTCACCCTCGCGAACGAGCGCACGTTCCTCGCCTGGATCCGCACCTCGCTCGCCCTGATCGCCGGCGGCGTCGCGCTCGAGGCGCTGGGGCTCGGGCTGCAGCCGGGGTTCCGACTCGCGGCCTCGATCGTGCTGATCCTCACCGGGATCGCCGCGCCCGCGCAGGCCTGGATCGGCTGGAAGCGCACCGAGCGCGCCCTCCGCCGCGACCGCCCGCTGCCGTCGGCCGCGCTGTCGCTGCCGCTCGGGATCGCCGTGGTCGCGGCCGGGGTGCTCGTGCTGCTGGGCGTGCTGACGGCGTGAGCACGCCGGATCCGGCCGGCCGCCCCTCCGACCCCGGCCTCCAGCCCGAGCGCACGGCGCTCGCGTGGCGGCGCACGGCGCTGGCGCTCGTCGTCGGATCCCTCCTCGGGCTGCGCGTGCTCCCGACGCTCCTCGGCGCGGCCGGCCTGGTCGTCGCCGCGGCCGGTGTGCTCGCCGCCCTCGCCGTGCTCACGACCGCGCACCTCCGCTACCGGCGCGTGCACCGGATCCTCACCGCGGGATCCGTCGACCCCGGCACCGGCCTCCCCGGCGGCGCGCTCCCCGCGCTCGTGGCCGCCCTCACCGCGTGCGCCGGCCTCGCCGCGCTCTTCCTGGCGCTCGGACGCTGAACGGACAGCAGATCTGACGGATGCATCCGAGGGCGCCCCGGTTCCCTCGCCTGGGGTATTCAGTGGCGGTACATCGCGTCGACTCGGGCGATGCCCCATCGGAAAGGGAATTCATGGAACTCGACCGCCGACGCTTCCTCACCGCCACCGGCGCCGTGTCGCTCACCGCGCTCCTCGCCGGCTGCGCCGGCTTCAGCAAGCCCGCGACGTCCGCCGCCGCCGGCACCCTCACCTTCACGACCTGGGGCACCGACTCCGAGCTGGCCGGCTTCCGCGACCAGATCTCCCGGTTCCAGGACGCCAACCCCGGATCCACCGTCGCGCTCAACGCAGTCCCGTACGAGCAGATGTTCACGAACATCGACGCGCAGCTCCAGGCCGGCAACCCGCCGGACGTCTTCCGCGTGCCGTACTACACGTTCGGCAGCTACGCGGGACGCGGCCAGCTCCTCGACCTGAGCGACCACCTCGACGGCGACTTCGGCGACCGCTTCACGCGCGGCGCGTGGGCGGCCGTGCAGAACGAGGGCTCCCCCTTCGGCATCCCGCACCACACCGACACCACGGCGATCCTCTACAACAAGGCGCTCCTGGACGCCGCCGGTGTCACGGACATCCCCACCGCACTCGAGGATGCCTGGACGTGGGAGGAGTTCGACGCGGTCGCCGCGCAGCTGCGCGCGTCCCTCCCCGCTGACCAGTACCCGTTCGCCTACAACTGGCAGGGCAACGGGGTCACGCGCTGGCTCACCTGGCTGTTCGAGGCCGACGGTCGCTTCCTCACCGAGGACCTGTCCGACGCGGCCATCGACTCCGACGCCGCGCGCAAGGCCGTCGACTTCACGCGCGCCTTCTTCGCCAAGGGCTACGTGCCGGACAACGACACGATCAAGTCCTCCACCTACGCGCAGGACAGCTGGTACGCGCAGACCACGGCCATGGTCTTCTCGGGCGCCTTCTCCATCCCGGACGCCACCGACACGCTCGACTTCGAGTGGGGCGCGACCTTCGCGCCGCGCGACGTGCGCGCCGCGAGCGACTTCGGCGGCAACGCCCTCGTCGTGACCAAGGACACGGCGGATCCCGAGCTGGCCGCCGCCTTCCTGGACTTCCTCACCCAGGAGGACGCCATGCGCGCCTTCTGCGAGGGCGCGTCGCTGCTTCCCACGCGGCAGGACCTCATCGACTCGGGGATCGAGTTCGCCGTGCGCCCGGAGCTGGCGCCCGTCTACGTCGGCCAGGCCAGCACCGTGCAGGCGTCGGACTCGGGGCAGGTCGCCTCGCCATCGATGTCGCGCATCATCACGGTGCTGCAGGACGAGCTCGAGAAGGCGTTCACGAGCGACGCGAGCACGGACGACGTCGTGGCGGCGCTCAGCACGGGCGTCGCGTCGGCCGTCCAGGCGGGCTGATGACGGCGGCACCCGGGGTCGCGCCCCGCGCGACCCCACCCGTCGGCCGGGGGACGGACGCCGGGAGGTCGACGCCCCGCCCGCAGCGGCCGGGGTCCCGTTCGCGCTCCCGCGGCGAGGCGGCGGTCGCGTGGATGCTCCTCACGCCGAACCTGTTCATGCTCACGCTCTTCGTGCTCGTACCGCTCGTCTGGGCTGTGTTCGTGAGCCTCCAGCGCACCGACGGCTTCGGCGGCGGCACGTTCACGGGCCTCGACAACTACCAGCGGCTCGTGTCCGATCCCGTGTTCTGGCGCTCGGCGGCCAACACCGTGCTCTTCACCGTGATCGTCACCCCGCTGTCGATGGGCCTCGGCCTCGGCGCCGCCGTGCTGCTCAACTCGGTGCTGCCGGCGCGCGGGCTCTTCCGCTCGATCCTCATCCTCCCGATGGCGATCTCGGGCGTCGCGACCGCGCTCATCGGCGTGCTCCTGTTCGACGAGAACAGCGGGCTCATCGACAAGCTCGTGCGCGCGGTCGGCCTGCCGGGTGTGCCGTGGCAGTCGGACGGGACGGCGGCGTTCGTCTCGATCGTGCTCATCACGCTGTGGTGGCGCGTCGGCTTCAACATGCTCATCTACCTGGCGGGCCTGCAGTCCGTCGACGCGGGCGTCTACGAGGCCGGTCGGCTCGACGGCGCGGGCGGCTGGCAGCGCTTCCGGTACCTCACGGTGCCGCTCGTGGGCCCGTCGTCGTTCTTCCTGCTGATCCTCAACGTCATCTACTCGTTCCAGGTCTTCGATCTGGTCTTCGTGATGACGGGCGGCGGGCCGGGCAACGCCACCAGCGTCATCGTCACGTACGCCTACGACCAGGGCTTCGTGACGCGCGACCAGGGCTACGCGGCCGCCATCGGCGTCGTGCTGCTCGCCGTCATGCTCGCCTTCACGGTGGTGCGCTGGTACTCCAGCCGCTCCCGGGACCTCGTGGATTGAGAGCCGCGCCATGACCACCGCACCCGTCGCGCCCGTGGAGCAGGAGGTCCGCCGCGCGCGGACCGCTCCCGACGCGCCCCTCACCCGCCCCGGCGCCCGCCGCGCCCGCGAACGCCGCCTCCGCGCGCTGCGGCTCCTCGCCGCCGTCGTCGTCTCGCTGATCATCCTGTTCCCGCTGTACTGGATGGTCGTCGTCGCCTTCTCCACGCGCGCCGACCTCCTCGGCGGGGCGCTGCGCATCTTCCCGACGACCCTCACGACGGCGAACTTCGAGCGCGTGCTCGACTCCTTCCCCGTCGCCACCTGGTTCGGGAACTCGACCGCGATCGCCCTCGTGGTCGCGCTCATCACCGTGACCATCAACGTGCTGGGCGGATACGCGTTCGCGCGGCTGAGGTTCCGCGGATCCAACGCCGTGTTCCTCGTCGCGCTCGCGACGCTCATGATCCCGGTGCAGGTGATCATGGTGCCGCTGTTCACGCTCGTCACCGGCCTCGACCTCTACGGCACGTACTGGGCCGTCATCCTGCCGACCGCAGCGAGCGCCTTCGGGCTGTTCCTCGCGCGCCAGTCCATCCTCGGGATCCCGACGGAGCTCATCGAGGCCGCGCGCATCGATGGCGCGAGCCACCTGCGCATCCTCCGCAGCATCGTCCTGCCGCTGTCCAAGCCGCTGCTCGCGGTGCTCTTCTTCATGAGCCTGCTGTCGACGTGGAACGACTTCTCCTGGCCGCTCATCGCGCTCAAGCAGAACGAGCTCTTCACGCTGCCGATCGGCCTGCTCTACCTGCAGGGCCAGTTCGGCTCCGACTACGGCGGCACGATGGCGTTCGCACTCATCAACGTGGCGCCGATGGTGGTGCTGTTCCTGGTCTTCCAGCGCTACTTCGTGCAGGGGTTCGCCCGCAGCGGGATCCGCTGACGCGACGCCCGGACGCCGCCGTGATCGGCATGCTGGCCGGGTCCCGCTAGGAGACGGGCCCGAGCAGCTCCCGCACGTAGTCCTCGTACGCGCGGGGCGCGTGCCCGAGGATGCCGCGGAGACGCGCGATGGCCTCGGGGCTCCCGATGAGCCCGTCCCGCTGGAAGCCGGAGTACATGCGCTCGTAGTCGTAGACCAGCCACGAGGGCATGGAGGCGAGGGACGCCTCGCGCCACGCCACCAGGTCGTCTCCCCCGTACGTCACGGTCCTCCCGAGGGCGTCGGACAGGGCCGCGGCCGTCGCCTCGCCGGTCCATGGGGTCGGGCCGGCCACGTCGACCGGACCGGCGAGCTCCGTCCCCGGCACCAGGGCGCTCACCGCGACCTCGGCGATGTCGCGCACGTCGACCCGGGAGACGCCCGTCCCGCCGAGCGGCTGCGGGTACACGCCGTCGCGGATCGCGTCGAGGTACCAGACGTCGTTCTGGAAGAAGTTGTTGACGCGGAGGAAGCAGGCCTCGACGCCGCTGTGCTCGAGGAGGGACTCCACGGCGAGCTTCGCCGAGTTGTGCGGCACCTGCGGCGCCCGGTCGAGGTCCTGGACGGAGAGGTAGACGATCCGGCGGACCCCCGCCGCCACGGCGTGGTCGACCGCGACGGTGGTCTCGTACAGCTCGGTGGGCGTCCCCGTCAGGGCCAGGAACACCTGCTCGACTCCGTCGAACGCCGGCATGGCGTCGTAGGGGTCGCCCAGATCCCCGACCACGCCCTCGACGCCGTCGGGGAGGTCGGCGAGCCGCCGCGCGTCGCGGCTCATGACCCGCAGTCCGGTCATCCCCCCAACGCAGGGCCTCGGCGATGACGGCCGAGCCGACCGTCCCTGTGCCGCCGATGATCAGGGTTCGTGCGTCGCCCATGGTGATCCTCCTCGTCTGCTCCATCGGTGCGCCGCGCAGGGCCCGCAGCCGCCTGCCGAGGAAGGGTGTCGCCGGCGGACGCATCACGTGAGGACTGCGCTGACCTGCCCGAGCACCGCCGCCGAGGGGCTGTCCGCTCGGCGGTTCGATCGATTCGTGCGCGTCGACGCTACGCCGCACGCGGGGGTCGGGCCGCGCGGATCCGCGCACCGGTACCCTGCTCCCTGCGCGCCTCAGGCGGTCGGCATCCGCAGCAGCGCGCCCTGCTCACGGCAGGTCGCCGCGGCGATCGCCATGCAGGTGCGGAGCATCGCCTCGCCCTCCGCGGGCGTGCGCGGCGCACCCCGGCGCACGATGGCGTCGGCCGCGGCGGCGAGGCACGCGTCCCCGGCGCCCATGGTGTCGACGATGGGTCGCGGATCCGGCGCGATGCCCGCCGTGACCACCGACCCGTCCTCGAGCTGCACGGACGCGCCGCGCGCGCCCTCGGTCGCGAGCACGAGGCGGCTGCCGGTCGCGTGCAGGGCCGCGCGCGCGTCGGCGAGCGCGCCCAGCTCGAGCAGCGCGGTGTCGTCGTCGCCGACCTTCACGAGCAGCGCCTGGGCGGCGGCGCGCGCGAACCCGGCGCGGAACCGCGCGGCGTCGTGGAGCATGCCGGCGCGGGGGTTCGGGTCGACGAGGAGGCGCTCGCGCGGATCCCGCACGGCCGCCAGGAGCTCGTCGGCCTGCGCGTGGTCGTCGTACGGGAAGCAGCTCACGACCACGAGCGACGCCGCGTCGAGCGCCGCCCGCTCCGCCTCGCCGATGCGCACGCGCCGGTTCCAGGCGGCGTCGTTGAAGGAGTAGCGCGGCTCGCCGTCCTCGCGCTCGCTCACCGCGACGGAGGTCCCGGACGGGCCGACGGTGGCGATGAGCTCGACCCCGTGCGCGGCGAGCTCGGCGCGGATCCGCTCGCCGTGCTCATCGTCGCCGACCATGGCGACGAGCTGGACGCGGTGCCCGAGGATCGCGAGGCCGACGGCGACGTTGAGCGCGGCTCCGCCGACGAACGCGGTCTCCTCGCCGCCCTCGCGGATGAGGTCGATCAGGGCGTCGCCGACGACGACGATGGGCTGGTCATGCATGGCGGGGGACCTCTCCTGAGCCTCGGACGATGAGCGTGGTGGGGACGACGACGGTCTGCGCGGGGCCGGCGTCCCCGTCGAGCCGGGCGAAGACGCGCTCCGCGGCGGCGTGGCCGATGCCCGACGGGTCCTGCGCGATCACGGTGACGGCCGGATCCAGCAGGGCCGCCAGCGGCAGGTCGTCGAAGCCGACGAGCGCGATGCGCCGGTGGGCGTCGTGCCGCCGGAGGGCCGTGATGACGCCGATGGTGATGAGGTTCTGCCCGCTGACGATCGCGGTCGGCGGCTCGGGCAGGTCGAGCAGTCGCTCGGCGAGCGCCTCGGCCACGCGCTCGTCCCACGCGCCGTCGAGGACGAGCTCGGGCGCCACGGGCAGCCCGCGCCGCTGCATCTCCTCGACGAAGCCGCGCTCGCGCTCCCGGGCAGTGAAGATCTCCGGCCGGTCGCCGAGGAACGCGATCCGGCGGTGGCCCTGGTCGGCGAGGTGCGCGACGGCCCGGGAGACGCCGGCCGCGTTGTCGACGATGACCGAGTCGGCCTCGAGCCCGGCGGGCACGCGGTCGACGAACACGAGCGGGGTGCCGCGCGACGCCGCGACGCCGAGGTAGGCCTGGCTGGGCGCGATGGTGGTGAGGATGAGCCCGTCGACCCGGCGGGCGAGGAACGCGTCGACGGAGGAGCGCTCCCGCTCGGGGTCGTCGTCGAGGCTCGAGGCGAAGACGGCGACCCGTCGCTCCTTGGCCACCTCCTCGACCGCGCGATGCACCGCTCCCGAGAACGGGTTGGCCACGCTGCCGACGAGCAGGCCGAGCGTGTTGGTGCGTCGGTCGGCACGGCGCAGGTTGCCGGCGTGCAGATCGGGCTGGTACTGCAGCTGCTCCACGGCGGCCTGCACCCGGGCGGTCATCTCCGCGGAGACGTTCGGCTCACCGTTGACCACGCGCGACACCGTCTTGATGCCGACGCCCGCGAGCCGCGCCACGTGCTTCATCGTGGGGCGGCGCGCGCCCGACGGCGGGTCGGGTGGGGATCCGGGCGGGGATGACAACGGTGTCACGAAAGGGTCTCGCTCTCTGCGCAATGGCTTGACCATACCGGGTCCCACCCGGTAGACCTCTACCTGACAACGTTGTCGGGAGCGCGCTCCCACCCGAAGGACAGGATCCACCAATGACGAACCGATCCCCGCGCCTCGTGCGCACCATCGCCCTCGGCTCGGCGGCCCTCATCGCCGCGGGCGGGCTCGCCGGCTGCTCCAGCTCGAGCGGCGCCTCCGGATCCGGCGGATCCGGCGACGTCGGCGTCTCGCTCATCGTGAAGACGACCACCAACCCCTTCTTCGTCGCGATGGAGGACGGCGCGAAGGAGGCCGCGGCGAAGGACGGCATCGACCTCACGCTCGCCGCCGGCAAGGCGGACGGCGACGAGGACACCCAGATCCAGGCCATCGAGAACGCCATCTCGAAGGGCGACAAGGGCATCCTCATCACGATCAACGGCCCCTCGGTCCTCGACGCGATCCAGAAGGCCCGCGACGCCGGCCTCTTCGTCATCGCGCTCGACACGGCACCCGACCCGGCCGACTCCGTCGACATCACGTTCGCCACCGACAACTTCGCCGCGGGCGAGTCCATCGGCAAGTGGGCCGCCGCGCAGCTCGGCGGCAAGAAGGCGACCATCGCCCTCCTCGACCTGTACGACGACAAGGCCATCTCGGTCGACTACAACCGCGACCAGGGCTTCCTCACCGGAATGGGCATCGACGTCGGCGACAAGGCCAAGAACGGCGACGAGGCGAAGACCGGCGACTACAGCGGCGGCGACTACGAGATCGTCGGCAACGAGGCCACGCAGGGCGCCGAGGACGGCGGCCGCACGGCGATGGAGACGCTGCTGTCGAAGGACCCCGACATCAACGTCGTCTACACGATCAACGAGCCCGCCGCGTTCGGCGCTTATCAGGCGCTCCAGGCGGCCGGCAAGGAGAAGGACGTGATCCTCGTCTCGGTCGACGGCGGATGCGCGGGCGTCAAGAACGTCAAGGAGGGCGTCATCGGCGCCACCGCCCAGCAGTACCCCGTGAAGATGGCGCAGCTCGGCGTCGAGGCCATCGCGCAGCTCGCGAAGGACGGCACCAAGCCCGCCACGAGCGCCGGCCTCGACTTCTTCGACACCGGATCCGCGCTCGTCACCGACACCCCCGTCGACGGCCTCGACAGCATCACGGCCGACGACGCCGCGACGAAGTGCTGGGGCGAGTGACCGTGAGCCGGACCACCGACCCGAACCCGCCCACCTCCGCCCTCGACCTCGCGAACGAGTTCCTCGACCGGCGCACGCCCCTCGACCGGATCCGCGGGGTGCTGCACCGCTACCCCGCCGTCAGCCCGGCCGTCGTGCTGGTCCTCGCGGTCATCGTGTTCGGCCTGCTCAACGACCGCTTCCTCGATCCCGCCAACCTGTCGCTCGTCACGCAGCAGGTCGCCGTGGTCGGCACGCTCGCGGTGGCGCAGACGCTGATCATCCTCACCGCGGGCATCGACCTCTCGGTGGGCGCGGTCATGGTGCTCACCTCGATGGTCATCGCGCAGACCGCGAGCGAGAACGGCCTGCCGGCACCCGCCGCGCTGGCCGCCGGGCTCGTCGTCGGCCTCGCGGCCGGCGCGTTCAACGGCCTCCTCGTGACGCGGCTGCGGCTCCCCCCGTTCATCGTCACGCTCGGGACGCTGAACATCTTCGTGGCGCTCACGCTCCTCTACTCCAACGGCGCGACCATCCGCGGCGTGGACATGCCGGCCGCCCTCTCCTGGACGGGCCGCACGTTCGACCTCGCCGGGGTGAAGATCAGCTTCGGCGTGGTGCTCATGCTGGTGCTCTACATCGTGGTCGCGTTCATCCTCGGCAAGACCGCGTGGGGCCGGCACGTGTACGCGGTCGGCGACGACAAGGAGGCCGCGCGCCTCGCTGGCATCAGCGTCAACCGGGTGCTCATGAGCGTGTACCTCGCGGCCGGGGCGATCCTCGCGGTCGGCGCGTGGATCGCGATCGGCCGCAGCAACGCGGCCAGCCCGAACGCGGGCGCCGACCTCAACCTCGACTCGATCACCGCGGTGGTGATCGGCGGCACGAGCCTCTTCGGCGGCCGCGGCACCGTCTGGGGCACGCTCCTCGGCGCGCTCATCGTCGGCGTCTTCCGCAACGGGCTCTCGCTCGCCGGGCTGGACGTGCTGTACCAGACCCTCGCCGTGGGCGTCCTCATCATCGTGGCGGTCTCCGTCGACCAGTGGATCCGAAAGGTGCGCAAGTGACCCTCACCGACCCCGCGGGGAGCGCCCCCGCCCCGACCCGCACGCCCGTCCTCGAGGCGAAGCGGCTCGTGAAGACCTTCGGCCGCGTGGTCGGACTCGACGGCGTCAGCCTTGAGCTCTTCCCCGGCGAGGTGCTCGCGATCATCGGCGACAACGGCGCCGGCAAGTCGACGCTCATCAAGTGCCTCACGGGAGCGGAGACGCCCGACGAGGGCGAGCTGTTCCTCGACGGCAAGCCCGTGTCGTTCAAGCGGCCGCAGGACGCCCGGGCCGCGGGGATCGAGACGGTGTACCAGAACCTGGCCGTCTCGCCCGCGCTCGACGTGGCCTCGAACCTCTACCTCGGGCGCGAGAAGCGGAAGAAGGGGATCCTCGGATCCGTCTTCCGCATGCTCGACACGGCCGGCATGCGCCGGGAGGCCAAGGCGGAGCTGACCGAGCTCGGCATCTCGACGCTGCAGGACGTGACCGTGCCGGTCGAGAACCTGTCCGGCGGGCAGCGGCAGGCGGTCGCCGTGGCGCGCGCCGCGGCGTTCGGCTCGAAGGTCGTGGTGCTCGACGAGCCCACCGCGGCGCTCGGCGTGCGCGAGTCGAACCAGGTGCTCGAGCTGGTGCGGAACCTGCGCGACCGCGGCATCCCGGTGATCCTCATCAGCCACAACATGCCGCAGGTGTTCGAGGTGGCCGACCGGATCCACATCCAGCGCCTGGGCAAGAAGGCCGCGACGATCACGCCGCAGTCGCACTCGATGACCGACGCCGTCGCGATCATGACGGGCGCGGCGACGGCGTGACGGCGACGGTGCTGTACGCCGAGTTCACGGCGCTGCCGGGGCACGAGGAGCAGGTGGCGCGGATGATCGCCGGCCTCGCGGAGCTCGTGCGCGCCGAGCCCGGCAACGTCGTGTTCGAGCCGTACCGGCGGGTGGAGGATCCGGCGCGCTTCGTCGTGCACGAGGTCTACCGCGACGAGGCCGCGTTCCAGGCGCACATCGGGGCGTCGTACGGCGCCGAGTTCAACGCGGCTCTGGGGCCGCTCATCGTGGAGGACGGATCCCAGCTCACGTTCCTCGCGCCCGTCTGAGCCGCGGATCCTGCGCGCACCGCGGCCGCCCGGCGTCTCGACGCGCCGGGCGGCCGCGGCCATGCGAGGTCGTGCGCCGCGGGTGCGCGCGCGACCCGCGGATCAGCGCGCCGAGTACCCGCCGTCCACCAGGTGGTAGCTGCCCGAGATGAAGGACGCGTCGTCGCTGAGGAGGAAGAGCACGAGGGCCGCGACCTCCTTGTCCGTGCCGAGGCGGCCGGTCGCGTGCTGGCTCTCGAGGTACGCCAGCGCGTCCGCCGAGAGGGACGAGCGCACGAGCGGGGTGTCGATGAATCCGGGGCCGACCGCGTTGGTGCGCACGCCGCGGGCCGTGTACTCGAGCGCCGCGACCTTGGTGAGGCCGACGAGGGCGTGCTTGCTCGCGACGTAGGCGGCGTTCTGGGCGAAGCCGACGGATCCGAGCACCGAGCTCATGTTGACGACCGCGCCGCCGCCCGCCTCCACCATCGCGGGGAGCTGGTAGCGGAGGCCGTAGAAGACGCCGTCGAGGTCGATGGCGCGCGTGCGGTCCCACGCGGAGATCTCGTAGTCGCCGATGTCGGCGGCCGGGGCGCTGATGCCGGCGTTGTTCACGGCGAGGTGCAGCGCGCCATACGCGTCGACGGCGTGCGCGACGGAGGCCTCCGAGTCCTCCGCCTTCGCGGTGTCCTGGCGGAACGCGGTCGCGGTGCCGCCTGCCGCCTCGATCTCCGCGACGACGCGCTCGGCCGCCTCCAGCTGGATGTCGGTGACGACGACCGACGCGCCCTCCGCGGCGAGCGCCCGGGAGATCGCGGCGCCGATGCCGCTGCCACCGCCCGTCACGAGCGCGGTTTTCGTGTCGAACCTGGCCATGGGGATCCTCCTCGGGCTGAGGCGGCGCGGATCCGCGCCGCTCCTCGACGCTACGCCCGCGCGATCCGTCCATCCCCGGTTAACCCGGCGTCCACCCCGGAGTCGGGGGCGCGCCCGAGGGCGCCAATACCTTCCAAGCGTGATGCGTCCGCCGCCCCCGCTGGGGACGCCCGAGATCGATGGAGACCCCACATGACCCTCACCCGCGAGAACCACCACCGGCTGCTGCCGATCCTGTCCCGCGACCCGCACGCCCGCGGCAAGCGCAGCACCGTCACCTGCCACCTCAAGTGCGACGACGCGTGCACGAAGCCCGTGCCGAACGTGACCGACAACTCCTACTTCCGCGACATCGCGGGGCGCGCCCTCTCGCGCCGCACGCTGCTCGGCGGCGCGGGCGCCGGTGCCCTCGCGATCCTCGTGGCGCAGAACGCCGCAGCTCCCGGCGCCGAGGCCGCCGCCGCGCAGGCCGCGTCGAACCTGCCCTTCACCGCGATCACGCCCGTCGACGCCACCGTCGACCAGTTCACCGTGCCGACCGGGTACCGCTGGCAGCCGATCATCCGCTGGGGCGACCCGCTCTTCAGCTACGCCGACGACTTCGACGCCGACAACCAGACGGCCAAGCTCGCGTCGCGCCAGTTCGGCTACAACAACGACTACCTCGACATCATCCCGATCAACTCGCGGAACAAGGAGGCGCTGCTCGTCGCCAACCACGAGTACACGAACGAGAACATCATGTTCCCGCCCGCGGCCGACGACGCCGAGCTCGCCGAGCAGCGCCGCATCGGGAAGGCCTCGCACGGCATGTCCGTCGTGGCGCTCCGCCGCAAGACGGTCGGCCAGCCGTGGACCTACACGATCGGCCACCACCGCAACCGCCGCATCACCGCGGACACGCCCTTCTCCGTGTCGGGCCCCGCCGCCGGATCCGCGTCGCTGCGCACCAAGGACGACCCCAAGGGCACGCGCATCCTCGGCACGCTCGGCAACTGCGCCGGCGGCACCACCCCGTGGGGCACCGTGCTCTCCGGCGAGGAGAACTTCAACGGCTACTTCCGCACCGCGGGCACGAGCGTCTCCGACAAGCGCTACGGGCTCGCCGACAAGGCGACGACCCGCGGCTGGGAGGCCATCGACCCGCGCTTCGACGCCCGCACGGCCGGCTACGAGAACGAGCCGAACCGCTTCGGCTGGATCGTCGAGGTCGACCCGTTCGAGCCCGGCGAGGCGCCCGTGAAGCACACCGCGCTCGGCCGCTTCAAGCACGAGGGCGCGAACGTGATCCTCGGGAAGAGCGGCCACGTCGCCGCGTACATGGGCGACGACGAGCGCTTCGACTACCTGTACAAGTTCGTCTCGCACGACACGATGGTCGTGGGCACGTCGCGCCAGGACCGCCGCAAGAACAAGCAGCTGCTCACACGCGGCGCGCTCTACGTGGCGCGCTTCACGGGCGACTCGCCCGTCGCGGAGATCACCGGCACCGGCCAGGTCCCGTCCGACGGCTCGTTCGACGGCATCGGCCAGTGGATCCCGCTGGTGATCGACGGCGTCTGCCAGGTCCCCGGCTTCACGACCGAGGAGGCGCTCGTGCACACGCGCCTCGTCGCCGACGCGGCCGGCGCCACGAAGATGGACCGCTGCGAGGACGTCCAGCCGAGCCCCGTCACCGGCAAGATCTACGTCGCCTGCACCAACAACACCGACCGCGGCAAGGCCGGCAAGGAGGGCGCAACGGAGATGAACCCGCGGACGACCAACCGCGACGGCCACATCGTGGAGATCACCGAGGACGGCGGCGACCTCCGCTCGACCACCTTCACGTGGAACCTGCTGCTCGTCGCGGGCGACCCGGCGAAGAACGAGTCGACCTACTTCTCGGGCTTCCCGAAGGACAAGGTCTCGCCCATCAGCTGCCCGGACAACGTCGCGTTCGACTCCGAGGGCAACCTCTGGATCTCCACCGACGGCGCCCCGAGCACCATCGGCCTCAACGACGGCCTGTTCAAGGTCCCCGTCGAGGGCGCCGAGCGCGGCCACGTGCAGCAGTTCCTCTCGGTGCCCACCGAGGCGGAGACCTGCGGGCCGGTCGTGCACGACACCGAGGGCATGGTGTTCGTCGCGGTGCAGCACCCGGGCGAGGACGGCTCGTTCGCCGAGCAGCACTCGTTCTTCCCCGACTACGTGCCGGCAGGCGCCACCCCGCCCAAGGGCGCGTGGCGCGGACCGCGCCCGTCGGTGATCCAGGTGTGGCGCGGCTGACCCACCGAGAGCTACTCGCGGGGCGACCCGTGAGCTGATCGGGGGGCCGATCGGAGGGCCGGGGCGTGCGTGCGCCCCGGCCCTCGTGCGTCTGCCAGTCGTGCGCGGAGGCGGGTGCGTGCGCGCCTGTCGCCGTGCGTGGCCGATCGCCGCGGACGGTCGGTCGTGCAGCACGGCCGGGGCTAGCGTCGGGATCATGACCGAGCGCCCGCAGGATCCCGACGCCAACGCGGCCGACCCCACGGTCGCCTCGGACGCCGCGGCAGCCTCGGACGCCGCGATCGAGGCGGAGCGCTGGCTGGTCGTGGACGGGCGGCGGTGGCCCCGCACGGATCCGTCGCTGCCGGCCGAGCTGGTCGACGCGCTGAAGTCGCATCTCGGCCGCGGCCGGTCGGGGGTCCGCACGGCGAAGCGCGCGGGCGACGATGCCGCGATCGCGACGGCCCGGGAGCGGGTCAGCCTCGCGAAGCACGGCCTCGGCGAGCGCGGCCCGCGCTGGTGGGACGAGCCGGAGGATGCGCGCCTCGAGCGGGCGCGGGAGGCGCTGCGCGCTCTGGAGGCGCTCGACGCCTCCGGGTGACCGACCGCCCGGCGCATCCGGGACGGCCTGCGGGCCAGGCTGGACGCATGCAGCTCTACTCCGCGCTCCCCCTCGTCCGCGCCCGGCAGATCGCGGCCGACACCGCGGCGCTCGCGGGCATCGTCGTGTCGGTGCTGGTGGGGATCGCGGTGGCCGCGCTCATCCGCCCGCTCGGCGACCTCGGCCGCAGCATGGAGGAGTCGGGCACGCGGCTCAGCGGATCCATGACCGACGCCGCCACGGCGCTCGGCCGCATCCCGCTCGTGGGCGACGCCGCGCGCGGGCCCTTCGAGGACGCGAGCGGGATCGGATCAGGCCTCGTGCAGGCGGGTCGGGACCAGCAGTCGCTCGTCAGCACCATCGCGCTCGTGCTCGGGCTCCTCGTGGCGCTCGTGCCGATCGCGTTCATCGTGCGGCACTGGCTGCTGCGGCGGATCTCGTTCGTGCGGCGCGCGGCGGCCGCCCGCTCGCTCGCGGCGACTCCCGGCGGCACCGAGCTGCTCGCGCTCCGGGCCCTCTCGTCCCGGAAGTCCGCGGCGCTGCTGAAGGCGCACCCGGATCCGGTCGCCGCCTGGCGCGCGGGCGACCCGCGTGTCGTGCGCCAGCTCGCCGACCTGGCGCTGCGCGACGCGGGGGTGTCTGCGGGGCGGTGATCCGTACGCCCCCGCGCCCCTAGACCGGCAGCGCCACGATGCGGAACGCGACGCTCTCCGGCACCTCCACGGTGACGGTCAGCGGGGTGTCGCGCTGCGGGATCGGCATGGCGGCGCTGTTCGCGGTGGTCGGCGAGCAGCCCGAGCCGTAGACGAAGACGCCGCCCACCAGGATCCGGTACTCGCCGGTCGCGCACGTGACGAAGAACTGCAGGGATCCGACCGCGGCCTCGGGCTGCGGCACCTCGAACGTCGCCGGTCCCGTGCCGCCCTCGTGCAGCGCCGGCTGCACGTCCTCGGCGATGGACGCGCCTGTGCCGGGCGTGGTCACGATGTCGAGCGGGTCGGTCAGACCATCCGCGGCGTCCGCCGAGGGAGAGGCCGACGTCGGCGCGGGGGTGGGACCCGATCCGGCTGATCCCGCGGTGCAGCCCGCGAGCAGCAGCGCGGCGAGCGCCGCCACGGCGATCCCGCCCGGTCGATGGAGGTCCGTGGTCCCCCGTGTGATCCGCATCCGCCCCATCAGATCGGCTCCGGGCGCCTGCCGCAACCGGGTCGACATGACGCGGGCCGCGTGCGAGGAGCATCCTCGGAGGCATGTCGCCTCTCCTCCTGGCCGGGCTCGCCGGCCTGCTCTCCGGGCTGTCGCTCGTCGTCGGATCGCTCGTCGCGTGGTTCGTGAAGGTGCCGCGCGAGGTCGTCGCGCTCGTGATGGCGTTCGGCGCCGGCGTGCTCATCTCGGCGCTGTCCTTCGACCTGGTCGACGAGGCGGCGGGGAGCGGCGGCGTGGTCCCCACGCTCGGCGGGTTCGTCGCGGGCGCGGTCGTGTACGTGGTGCTCGACCAGATCCTCGAGCACGGCGGGTTCCGCCGGAAGCACCACGGGAGGTCGGGCGGCGGAGGCGGCACCGGCGTGGGGATCGCGCTCGGCGCCCTGCTCGACGGCGTGCCCGAGACGGCCGTGCAGGGCCTCAGCCTCACGGGCGGCGGCGCGCTGAGCATCGGCGTGCTCGTCGCGGTCGTGATCTCGAACTTCCCCGAGGGCATGTCGAGCACCGCGGGTCTGAAGCAGAGCGGCCGGAGCGCGCGCTACGTCTTCGGGCTGTGGACCTCCATCGCCGTGGTCTGCGCGCTCTCCGCGCTCGGCGGCTACGCGCTGCTCGGCGGCCTGCCGGAGAGCGGGCAGTCGGTCGTGATGGCGTTCGCGGCCGGGGCGATCCTCGCGATGATCTGCGACACCATGATCCCCGAGGCGTTCCGCAGGGCGCAGGCGCTCACCGGGCTCGTGACGGTGCTCGGGTTCGTGGCGAGCTACGCGGTGCACCAGGCCGGCTGAGGCCGATCGGGACTGTCGCGATCCGTGCTGAGCAGAGCTGAGCTGAGCTGAGAGACTTCCCCGGTGACCGATGCTCCCGGATCCGCGACAGACCGACCGCGCTGGCGTCGATCGTGGATCCTGCCGCTGCTCGCCGCCCCGGTGATCTTCGTCGTGTCCATCCTCATCAGCGGCGCGATGCTGGACGCGGACGGGCGCGTCTGGCACCTGCTCGCGATGATCCCCACCGGCATCGCCCTCCTCGGTCCCGTGGCCGCCATCGTGCTCTCGATCGTCAACGCGCTGTGGGCGAGGAAGCACCCGCGCCGCCCCGGCGTCTTCCGGAGGCTCTCCGACGCGGACGCCGCGAGTCGGGGTCTCACGCGCGAGGAGTACGGCGTCTACAAGGGCGACCTCTTCGTGCTGAACCCGGGGAGGCTGACGGTCACCTCGGCGAGGGGGCTCCTGGCGCTCTCCATCGCGTTGTCGGCGATCTCCGTCTTCGTGCTCGTCATGATCGGGATCCTCATCGCGCAGGATGCCGGCCTCCTGGCGAAGACCCCGGGGGACAGGGTGCTCACTCCGGTCGAGTGGTTCTTCGTGGCCGTGTCCTTCCTCGCCCCGTTCGCCGGGTGGCACCTCTACCGCGTGGAGCGGAAGGCCCAGAGGCTCCGCCTCTCCCGCGGGCTCCCCGAGGACCTCCCCGACGAGGATCGGAGGAGCCGGCCTCGCTGATCGTCCGGACCCGCCGGTGCTGCCCTCAGGCTTCCGCGTCAGGCGTCCGCGGGACGGTCGCGCGGCGACACGTTGAAGCGGTGCAGCAGGCCGGCGAACTGCTCGACCTCATCGGTGTCCCACGCGTGGAGGCGGTTCTGCAGCCGCTCGCGCGTGCCCATCCGCACCTGCGCGAGGCGCTCCTCGGCGAGCGGCGTGAGGGTGAGGATCGTGGAGCGGCGGTCCTCGGGATCCGGCTCGTCCTGCACGTAGCCGGCCTCGCGCAGCACGCGCAGGTGCCGGCTCACCGAGCTCTTGTCCATGAGGAGGCCGGCGGCGACGGCGCCGGCGGACGCGGGCCCGTCGGTGCGGATCCACCGGGCGACGGCGAACGCGCCGGGCTGGAGGCCGGCGTGGAACGCGGCCGCCTCCTCGACGCGCAGGGAGCGGATCTGCATGAGCAGGGCCCCGAGCTCGGTCGCGACGGACGACACCGCGGCCGAGCGGTCGCCGGCGGGCGCGGGCACGTCGGGCACGGGCGCATCGGGCACGGCCCCGCCGTCCGCGGGCGCAGCGTGGACGGGCACGCCGGCGGGGCGGTCGAGGGTCGGCTCCGGGATCACGTGCCGACCCTAACCGACGCCGATCCGGGCATCCGCCGCATGGGGAGACGGCCTCCCCGGCGGGGGCGCGGCCGCGGGGGCGCCAGCGGGATCCGGGTGCCCGACCGCCCCCTGGTAGCCTCGTCCGCGCAGGCGGGGACGATGAAGGCGAGCCACATGACCGACGACACGCAGGACACCGGCCACCGCGACGGCGGGGCGTCCGAGCCTCCCCTCCTCAGCCGCAGGGAGCTGCGTCGCCGCCAGCAGGAGATGGAGCGGAGCTCCGCAGACGCGTCGGGCGACGCGCACCGCTGGGTGGATCCGTTCCCCGCCGTGCCGCGCACCCCCGAGGGCGGCCTGTTCGGGCCCGACCGCGTGCGCCCCGGTGCCGCTCCCGTCGAGGCCGCGGCTCCCGAGGCCGAGTTCCCGGCCGATGACGCCGACGGCGATGCGCACGAGGCCGACGCGTCCGGCGCCGAGCCCGACGAGGAGGTCATCGTCGGCACGCACGCCTTCGACGAGCTGTTCGACGACGCCGAGGACGACGACGTGGATCCCGAGGACCGCGTGCCCGCCGCCGAGGCCCCCTCACCCGCGGACGACGACGCGCGCCCCGCCGCCGCGTCCACCCCCTTCGACGCCGTCGTCTCCCCCGAGGCCGGATCCGCATGGGCGGTCCCGGCGCCGCACGTCGTGAACGCGCACCCCTTCCGCATGCCGCTGCGCCCGAGCGCGGAGTCGTCCGGCCCCGAGCCGGCCGCCGCTGAGCGCACCAGCCCCGCCGAGTCCGAGTCGCCGACCGCGCCCGCCGACGCGCCCGCCGCCGTGCCCGTCGACGACGCGCCGCCCGCGCGCCCGGCCGCCGCCGCGGTGGAGCCCCAGCCGACCCCGGTCGCCTCGCTCCCCGCCGCGCCCGACGACATCGAGGATCCCGCCGACGCCCCGCGGCCCGGCACCGACCTCACGGCCTTCCCCGACGCGGATCCGCAGCGCTACGCCATGCGCACCCCGCGCGCCGACGCCGCCACGAGCGCCCTCACCCTCTTCCCCGAGCAGACGGGCCAGCGCGCACCGCGCGGACCCGCCGTCGCCCGCACGGGCTTCCGCGGCTTCATTAACAGCATCACGGGCGGCGTCTTCAAGATCGGCCCGGGCGCCGAGGAGGCCGCCGCGAACGCGGAGGTCGCCCGACGCCAGGGCGACGAGCGCGTGATCCGGCAGGCCACCTGGTCGCGCGCGGTCAGCGTGCTGGTCGCGAACCGCAAGGGCGGCGTCGGCAAGACGCCCACCTCCCTCATCCTCGGCGGCGTGCTCGGCTCCATCCGCGGCGGATCCGTCGCGGTGGTCGAGGTCACCGACGATCCCGGAGCGCTCGGCTACCGCGCCGAGGGCCAGCCCACCCGGGGGCTCGGCGAGCTCGTGCGCGACCGCGACGAGATCCACAGCGCGGGCCAGCTCGCGGGCTACACGGCGCCGCAGACGAGCTTCGCCTCCGTCGTCGCGTCCGTCGGGCCGCGCCGAGAGCTCACGGGCGACGACGTGATCGGCGTCTCGCGCCTCATCGACGAGTACTACGCGATGCGCGTGATGGACTCCGGCAACCAGCCGTCGTCGTCCGCGTTCCGCGGCGCCATCGAGGTCACCGACGTGCTCGTCGTCCCCGTGCTCAACGCGGGCGACGCCGTGCTCGAGGCCGTCGCGCTGCTCGACTTCCTGCGCGAGCTCGGCGGTCACGCGGCGATGCTCGCGGACAACGCGATCATCATCCGCCTGCACGACGGGCGCCCGGAGGATCCCGCGGTCGTCGCGCGCATCGACCGGATCCTCGACGACGCCCGCCCGGCGCAGATCTTCACGGTGCCGTACGACGCGCACATCGCGGAGCGCGGCCCGATCTCGCTCGCCTCGCTCGACCCCGAGGTCGCGCGCGCCTTCACGGCCGCGACCGCCGGGGTCGTGCAGCGGCTCGCGCACGCGGTCCGCTGACGGGCGCACCCGAAGGCGGATCCGCCGGGCGCGGCCCGCGGATCCGCCGCCCGCTCGACCGCGAGATCCTCGCGCTGGCGGTGCCGGCGCTCGGCGCGCTCGTGGCCGAGCCGCTGTTCCTGCTCACCGACACGGCGCTCGTCGGGCACCTCGGCAGCGCGCCGCTCGCGGGCCTCGGCATCGCGAGCGTGATCCTGCAGACGATCGTCGGCCTCCTCGTCTTCCTCGCCTACGCGACGACGCCCACGGTCGCCCGGCGGCTCGGCGCGGGTGACCGGCCGGGCGCGATCCGCGCGGGGATCGACGGGCTGTGGCTCGCGCTCGCCCTCGGTGCCGTGGTGCTGGTGCTCGGCCTGCTGTTCGCGGGTCCGCTCGTGCGCGCCCTCGCCGACACCGGCGGCGCCGACGCGGACCCCGCCGCGACCGCCGCCGTGGTCGACGCCGGCCGCACCTACCTCGGCATCTCGCTCGCCGGGATCCCCGCGATGCTCCTCGTCATCGCCGCGACCGGCCTCCTCCGCGGCCTGCAGGACACGCGCACCCCGCTCGTCGTCGCCGTCTCCGGCTTCGCGGCGAACGCGGCGCTCAACGCGTTCCTCATCTACGGCCTCGGGTTCGGCATCGCCGGATCCGCGTGGGGCACCGTCATCGCGCAGTGGGGCATGGCGGCGGTGTTCGTCGTGATCGCCGTGCGCGCCGCCCGCGAGACGGGCACGACGCTGCGGCCCGGGATCCGCGGGGTCGCGCGCTCGGCGGCGTCCGGCGGCTGGCTGCTCGTGCGCACGGCCTCGCTCCGGGCGGCGATCCTCGCGACGGTCGCGGTGGGCGCGGGCCTCGGGGTGACCGGGCTCGCGACCCTGCAGATCGCGCTCACGCTCTTCTCGACCGTCGCGTTCGTGCTCGACGCGCTCGCGATCGCCGGCCAGGCGCTCGTCGGCCATGGGCTCGGCGCCGACGACGTGCCGCGCGTGCGCGCCGTGTCCCGTCGGCTCGTGCAGTGGGGCGTGGGCCTCGGCGTGATCCTCGGCCTCGTGCTCGCGGCGCTCTCGCCGCTGCTCGGGCCGGTCTTCACGGGCGACCCGGGGATCCACCGCATGCTCACCGCCGTGACGCTCGTGCTCGCCGTCGGCCTCCCCGTCGCCGGCTACGTCTTCGTGCTCGACGGCGTGCTCATCGGCGCCGGCGACGCCCGCTACCTCGCCCTCGCGGGCCTCGTGAACCTCGCGATCTACGCACCCGCGCTGATCCTCGTGGCCTGGCTCACCGAGACCGGCCGCGTCGCCGGCACCCCCGCCCTCCTCGCGCTGTGGGCCGCCTTCGGCCTCGTCTACATCGGCGCGCGGGCGCTCACGCTGGGGCTCCGTGCGCGCGGCGACCGGTGGATCGTGACGGGGGTCGCGCGCGCCTGACGCGGCGGCGTCTCGCGCCTCAGTACATCGCGAGCGGACCCGCGCCCGCGGGTGCGGGGAACGCGCGGTCGAGCTCGGCGAGCGTCTCGTCGGGGATCACGAGGTCGAGCGCCGCGCGGTTCTCGGCGACGTGCGCGGCGGTCGCTGCCTTGGCGGTCGCGAAGACCTGCGGCGCCTGGCGGAGGACCCAGGCGAGCGCGAGCTGGCCCGCGCTCACGCCGAGCGGCTGGGCGAGGGCGGCGAGGGTCGGATCCGTCGCGAGGCGTCCCTGGTCGAGCGGCGAGTACGCCATGACGGGCATGCGGCGCGAGCTCGCCCACGGGATCACGTCGGCCTCGGGCCCGCGCTGGGCGAGGTTGTAGAGCACCTGGTCGGTCTGCACGGCGTCGCCGCCGGGGATCGCGGCCAGCTCGTCGAGGGCGCGGGCGTCGAGGTTGCTGACGCCCCACGCGCGGATCAGACCCTCCTCCACGAGCTCCTGCATCGCGGCGACCGTGTCGGCGAGCGGGTGGGATCCGCGCCAGTGCAGCAGGTAGAGGTCGAGCCGGTCGGTGCCGAGGCGGCGGAGGCTGCGGCGGGCGGCCTCGCCCGTGCCGCGGCGGGACGCGTTCGACGGGAGCACCTTGCTGATGAGGAAGACCTCGTCGCGGCGGCCGGCGATGGCCTCGCCGACGAGCTCCTCGGATCGCCCGCTGCCGTACATCTCGGCGGTGTCGATCGCGGTGAGGCCCGCGTCGAGGCCGGCGCGCAGGGCGTCGAGCTCGGTCGCGCGGGCGGCGGGCTCGTCGCCCATGTTCCAGGTGCCCTGCGCGAGGGCGACCGCGCTGCGTCCGTCGGGGAAGGTGGTCGTGGGGATCTCGGTGTCAGCCATCGCGTCCATCATCCGCCTCGGGACGCGTGCGCGGGCGGTCCGGGCGGCGCGGCGGGCGCTCAACCGCAGTCGGTCGCGTGCCGCATCTCGAACCGCGGCAGGTCTTCTCCGAACCCCTCCGCCTCGAGGCGCGCGGTCGCCTCGTCGAGGACCGCGGCACCCCGCGCATCGGCCTCCACGCGCAGCAGGTCCTCGGGCGACGGATCCGACTCGCGGACCCGCAGGGCGCTCTCGAGACCGGCCTCGGACGCCGCGATGCCGTCCACCCCGGGATCCACTTCGAGGAGCGCTTCCTCGAACCGCTCGATGGGGCCGTCCCGCTGGTCGAACCCGTCGATGACGCCCAGGCTCCAGCTTGTCGCGCACTCCGCACCGTCGGAGCGGGTCCATGTCTCCTCGCGCACCGTCTGCGAGCCGTTCACGATGCGGGCGACGGAGGCGCACCCGGCGAGGAGTCCGACCATGACGACCGCAGCGAGGAGGAGTCGGAGGCAGCGCATGCCCCGACGCTACGGAAACGCAGAGCCCCGGACGTCGGCCGGCCGGATCACACGCGTACGCCGCGAGTCGCCACCTCAGCGCACCCGTGGCGTCGCCGCGACGCCCGGGAAGGTCGGCACCCAGCAGCGCACGGCAGCGCGGTAGCGGCGGAACGGATCCCCGAAGCGGGCCTCGAGGTCCGCCTCCTCGCCCGGCCGCACGACGTGGTTCCAGAGCGACGAGCCGATGACGGCGTAGGCGACCACGAGCCAGGATCCGAGCATCAGCCCGACCGCCGCCGCCTGCGTCACGCCCGCGAGCGCCATGGGGTTGCGGACGAAGCGGTATGGGCCCGCGATCACGAGTCGCGTGGCGGTCGCGGCCGGGAGCGGGGTGCCGCCGCCGCGGGTCGACATGGCGGCGGCCGACCAGATCCCGAGCGCGCTCGCGAGCACCAGCACGGCGACCCCGACGGGCAGCGACCACGACGGCAGCGGCACGGCCACGCGCCAGCGCAGCTCCAGCCACCGGATCCCGAGCGGCGCGACCGCGAGGAAGGAGCCCCAGAAGACGACGATCTGCAGGGCCGTCGCGAGCACGTGCCGCGAGGTGGCCGCGCTCGCGTCGGCCGGGCGCGCGGCGAACGGGCCGATGAGCGCCCAGCGGGTCGGCAGCCGGCCGACGAGCACCAGGGCGCAGGCGACGAGGGACCCGAGCGCGGCGACCGCCATGACGATGACGCCTATCCCGGCCTCGGTCGTCACGGTCGCGTACGCGGCGAGCGCGACGGCGACCAGGAGCGTCCAGGAGGCGGCCACCACGGCCGCCCATCGGATCCCGGCCGCGGCGAGCGCCGACCCCACGACGAACAGCGGGACGTCGAGCAGGGCGACGGGCAGCGGATCCAGCGACCCGAGCGTCGCGACCCGCACCGCCGGGAAGAGCGGGACGGCGATCCACCACGCGGCCCCGCCGAGCGCCTGCGCGGCGAACCAGAGGCGCGCCCAGGTGCGCGCGGTCACCCGGTCACCGTGATCGGCACCTGGTAGGCCGCGCACGAGCCCTCGCCGTCGTCGCAGTCGTCGATGGCGCTGCCCCGCACCGAGATCGACGCCGGGCCGGGCGCGATGTCCCCTGGCACGACGACGTCGCGGCGGAAGGCGCCGTCCGCGCCCACCTCGAACCCCTCGCCGCGCACGGACGCGGCCCCGCCGCCAGGGAGGGGCGCGTCGCTCTTCACCGCGATGGTGTGCGTGCGACCGGATCCGTAGCCCAGGTCGCAGTCGACGGCCGGGCTCGAGACGGTCACGGTGCCGCCGGGGGCGACATTCGCGGGCGATGCGCTGAGCGGCGCGGGCAGGCAGCGGTCCGACCGGAGCGCACCGCAACCCGAGAGTCCGCCGGCCAGCAGGACCGCCGCGGTCGCGCCCGCTGCGAGCGCCGCCGCCCTCCGCAACCGCGTCACCGTGGGTCCGCGTGCTCCGGCGGCCACACCACGGAGAAGCGCTCGAAGACGATCTCGTCGTCCTCCGACCAGACGGCGCCGCGGGCCGCGCTGACGCGCTCCCAGTAGATCCGGTGCTGCGTGCGCCAGCTCTCGAGCGAGAGGTCGTCCTCGCCCTCGTCGTGCGCGAAGGCGGCGTCGGCGCTCGGGAACGGGCCGACGCGGAGCTCGGTGCTGCGGATCACGATGCGCGGCTCCCCGGTGCTGTCGCAGGCGATCCAGTGGGACCCGATCCGCGGCACCTCGTCGCCGCGCGCGAGGAAGTCGGCGACCAGCTCGGCGGTGGCCCGCTTCCGGCCGGATAGCACGATCCCGAGCAGCTCGTCGGCGAGTCGGGCGTGGTCGCCGAAGTGCTCGACCGTGTGCTCGCGCCCGGCCGCGGCGGCCTGCGGATGCGCCTCGGCGTACGCATCCCACATCTCGGCGGCCGCGGCCAAATCGGCTGGGGAGACGGGCGCGGTCGCATCGCTCATGGATCCGATGCTCCCACGCGTGGGGTGCCCGCCCGCGGCGTCAGACCGCCCGCGCCACGAACACCATCACGCGCGACGACTCCGTGAGCGGGCCGCGCGCGAAGTCGCCGTGCACCGCGTCCACGTCGAAGCCGGCGCCCTCCAGCTGCGCCGTGAGCGTCGCGCGGTCACGGAACGCGAACTCCTGCACGTCGGTGACCAGCTCGCCCGTCGCGGCGAACCGGCTGCGGAAGGCGACCGTCACGCGGCCGGGCCCGGTCTCCTCGACCTCGGCCCATTCCTCCAGCGGTCCGTGCGCGGTGGCGCGGGTCGCGGCCGGCCCAGCCCACCTCTCCCACGCGCGGTCGGCCGGTTCCCGGCTCTCGAAGGTGAGCGTGCCGCCCGCGCGGATGGCGCCGCGGAGGTCGGCGAGGGTCCGGATCCAGTCGGCGTCGGGGATGTGCTGCACCACGTTGCCGGTGAGGAACGCGAGGTCGAACGGGCCCGGCGGGATCGCGCGGCTGTCGCCGTGTATCCACTCGACCGCGTCGCCGCCGGGCCGGTGCCGCGCGACGTCGAGCATCGCGGCGGACGGATCCACGCCCACGACCCGGCGCCCGGGCGTCGCGAGCGAGACGGTGAGCATGCCCGTGCCGCAGCCGAGGTCGAGCACGGAACGCGCCCCGACCTCCTCGGCGAGCGCCCGGTCGAAGTCGTGGTCGGGTCCGTCGGGGTTGTCGCCGTCGTAGAGCGCGACGATGCGGGGATCGAGGTCGGGCATGCCCCGACGCTATCGGCCGCCCGGCCTACCCTGATCCCGTGACCGACCCGGAACAGCAGCCCGCCCGCGACCGCCGCCGCCCCGACGCCGAGCAGCGATCCGAGGCCCTCAAGGAGCGGATCTACGTCACGTTCACCGCGCTCGCGGTGACCATCGCGACCGAGCGGGAGGCCGAGCACGCGACCGTCGGCGGAGCCGCGCTCACCCTGCTGCTCACGGTCGTCGGCACGCTGCTCGCGGTGTCGGTCGCCGAGTGCATCGCGCAGATGGTGCGCGACGGCGAGGTGCCGGACCGGCGCGACGTCGGCCACATCCTCTACGTCGCCGCGAGCTCGCTGGGCGCCCTGCCCGCGCCGATGGCGATCCTCGGCCTGGCGGCGCTCGGCGTGCTCGACCTCGCGACGGCCCTGCGGATCATCGCGATCGTGCTCGTGGCGACGCTGGTGGTCGTGACGCTCGTCGCCGTCCGGCGCCTGCGGGTGGCGTTCGGCGTCAAGCTGCTGGTGCTCGCGGGGGTCGCGGTGCTCGGCGTGGCGGTGCTCGTGGTGGAGCTCGCCATCCACTGATCCGCCGGGTATCCGCTCGCCGAGGCCCGCCGCCGACCCGGCGCACCCGCCACGTAGCGTGAGGGCATGACCGCCTCCCCGCTGCCCGCGCTCCTCGAGACCGCTCGCCTCCGGATGCGGCCGCTGGGCCCGGCGGACGTCGACGTCGTGCACCGCCTCTGGGCCGAGCGCGATCCCCGCCACCCCGCGAGCCGGCGCCTCGACGACGAGGGCCGCCCGTCGCGGGACGAGGTGCGCGACCGCCTCACGGTGCAGGCGGAGGAGTCGCTCCGGACGGGGATCGGTCTGCTCGCGATCGAGCGTCGGGACGAGCCGGGAGCGATCGGCTACTGCGGCCTCGTCGTCGGAAGCGCCTCCGTGGACGAGCCCGAGATGGCGTTCGAGCTGCTCCGCGACGTCCACGGCTCGGGGCTCGCGACGGAGGCGGCGCGCGCCGTGGTCGACGCCGCCCGGGAGTCGGGCCGCGCACGGCTCTGGTCGACCGTGCGCCGGTGGAACACCGCGTCCTTCCGCGTGCTGGGGAAAGCGGGCTTCACGGAGAGCGGGCGCGTCACGCCGGATCCCGAGGACGGCGACACGGTGTGGATGACGTGCGATCTCCTGATCCCGACCGCCGCCGGCGCCTAGCCCGCCCGCAGCTCCCAGCGCACCTCGCCGTCGACGCGCTCGTCCGTGGGCGCGAGCCCGAGCCGCCGGGCGACCGCCTCGGACGCCGAGTGATCCGGGTGGATGTGCGCGCGCACGATCCCGACGCCGTCCTCCCGGAGCCATGCGACCATCGCCGCCGCGCACTCGGCCGCGGCGCCCGATCCCTGCGCCGCGGTGCCGACGAGCCACGCGACCTCCGCCACCCGCACGGGCGCCTCGCCGGTCACGGTCGCCTGCACGAACCCGGCCGCCCGTCCCGACCCGCGGTCGCGCAGGATCCAGACGAGCCACCGCGCGGATCCGTCCGGCGAGCGCCCCGCGGCCTGCCGCGCGAACCTCACCTCGAGCGCGGCGGGCGACGGCGGCTCGCCCCCGGTGAAGCGGTACAGCGCCGGATCCGCCAGCACCCCGACCATCTCCCGCGCGTGCGCGACCACCAGCGGCTCGAGCGCGAACCGCGCCGTGGCGAGCACGGGGGCCGGCGTCGTCGTCATCGCCCGAGCCTCCCACGCGGGGGCCGCGCGCGCCCTGCCGAGCGGGACCGGATCAGCCGAACGCCTCCGGCAGCGCCGCCGTGAAGGCGTCCAAGTGGCTGTACCAGACGGAGTGCGCGGCGCCCGGGATCCCCCGCACGTCGACGCCCGACGCGGCGAGGCGCGCGGCCTCCTCCGCGCTCACGAAGCGGCTCGGGTCGGCGCGCACGACGATGGATCCGGGCTCCGGCGCCCACGCGTACGTCGGCACCGCGGCGAGCGCCGCCGCCGTGGCGGGATCGAAGCGCGCGGCGGCGCGGCCCTCCGCCTCCCGGTCGCGGTCGGAGTACTCGGGTCGCGAGATCCGCAGCGCCTCCGCCGTCCGGCCCCGGCGGTCGCGCTCGTAGGCGTCGCGGATCTCGACGGGGTCGCCGCCACCGGCCGGCGCGAGCGGGGCGTCCACGTAGACGACGACCTCGGGGCGGCGCTCCGGGAACGCCTCCCCGAGCACGATCCCGCCGAACGAGTGCCCGACGGCGAGGGCCGGGCGCTCCACGCCCGCGTCCGCGACGGCGCGCGTCACCGCCTCCGCCGCCCGCGTGACCGTCAGCGCCGGATCCCGGTCGGAGAGCCCGTGGCCGGGCAGGTCCACGGCGAGCACCCGGTACCCGCGCGCGACGAGGAGGGGCGCGACCCGCCACCAGCTCTCCGCGGATCCCATCAGCCCGTGGAGCAGGACGGCCGCGCGGGGCCCGGTGCCGGTCTCGTCGATGTGCAGGCGCATCCGGCCATGCAAGCACGGCCGACCGCTGCCCGCCGGCGCACCCCGTCGATACGCTGACGACGTGACACCCCGCGGCGCCCCGACGCCCTCCGCATCCGCCGCCCCCGCCGCGCCGCTCGCGCTCCCCGGCGGCCGCCGCATCGCCGTGCAGTTCGCCGCGATGGGCACGGTCTGGGGCGCGAGCTTCCTCTTCATGAAGGTCGCGCTCGAGGGCGTCTCGTTCGGCCAGGTGTCGTGGACGCGGCTGGTGCTCGGCGCGATCGCGCTCGGCCTCATCGTCGCCGCGCGCCGCCTCCCGCTGCCGAAGGAGCGCGTCGTCTGGCTGCACTTCGCGGTGGTCGGCGTCGTCGGATCCGCCATCCCGTACTCGCTGTTCGCGTGGGCCGAGCAGCACGTCACTTCGGGCGTCGCGAGCATCTACAACGCGACGACGCCGATCATGACGGCCCTCCTCGCGACCCTCGCGTTCCGCGTCGAGAGGCTGGGCCGCCGCCAGCTCGCGGGCATCGCGCTCGGCATCGTGGGCGTCGTCGTGATCATCGGACCGTGGCGCCTCACCCCGTCCGCCGAGGCCGCCGCGTCCGGCCAGCCACTGCTCGAGCTCGCCGGCCAGCTCGCCTGCCTCGGCGCCGCCCTCTGCTACGGGATCACCTTCGGCTACCTCCGCCGGTTCCTCACGCACCGCGGCATCCCCGGCGTCGTCACCGCGTTCATGCAGATCGGCATGGGCGCCGCCGCGATGATCCTCGCCACCCCGTTCCTCGCGACGGGACCGGTGTCGCTCGACCTGCCCGTCGTCCTCAGCCTCGTGGTGCTCGGCGTCGTCGGCACGGGCCTCGCCTACCTCTGGAACATGAACGTGCTGCTCGCCTGGGGCCCCACCGCCACCTCGACCGTCACGTACATCACGCCCGTGGTCGGCGTCGCGCTCGGGATCCTCGTGCTCGGCGAGACCCTGCACTGGAACGAGCCCGCTGGTGCCGTCCTCGTGCTCCTCGGCGTGCTCCTCTCGCAGGGCCGCCGCCGCGCCGCACGCGGATCCGCGACGCCGACCGTGGCCCGGTGACGACTTCCGTATTACGATGAGCGCATGGCGCGCATCATCAACGGCAGGGAAGTCGACGAGTCGCAGGTCGACGAGTGGGTCGACGAAGCGGAAGCGGGATACGACGTCGGCGCGCTCCGCGCCCGCTGGGGCCGCGCTCCCCGGGGGGAGTCCGCCGCGAAGGTCATCCCCGTGCGCCTCACGGAGGCGGAGCTCGAGGCCGTGATGGCGCGCGCCGAGCGCGAAGGGCTGAACCGCTCCGAGGCCATCCGCGCGGCGCTCGACGCCTGGTCGCACGCCGCGTGATCGTCCGTCCGTCCGCGCGCAAGCACGGTGTCGCGGACGAGGACGCCGTCACCGCGGCATCGACTCCGCTGGTCTCGGGTCCCCTCGACGACGAGGAACCGCAGCGTCAGCTCCGCGTGGGATTCGACACCGCGGCGCGTCTCCTCGAGATCGTCGTGCTCGTGTGGGACGACGGGACCGAGGAGGTCATCCACGCCATGAGGTGCCGGCCGCAGTACCTCGAGCTCCTGGGCTGAGACGCACCCGAACCGCGCCCGCCGCGACGCGCACCCCTCCGACGCCCGGATAGGCTCGCCGGGTGCGTCTCGTCATCGCCCGCTGCTCCGTCGACTACGCCGGCCGCCTCAGCGCGCATCTCCCCCTCGCCACCCGCCTCCTCATGGTCAAGGCCGACGGGAGCCTCCTCGTCCACTCGGACGGCGGCTCCTACAAGCCGCTCAACTGGATGAGCCCGCCCTGCACGATCGTCGAGGTCGAGCCCGACGACGACCAGGCGCTCGCGGGCGTCCGCGAGATCTGGCGCGTCGTGCAGCCGAAGACGGCCGACATGCTCGTCGTCTCCATCCACGAGGTGCTGCACGACTCCGCGCACGACCTCGGCGTCGACCCGGGCCTCGTGAAGGACGGCGTGGAGGCGCACCTGCAGAAGCTGCTGGCCGAGCAGATCCACCTGCTGGGCGACGGCCACGAGCTCGTGCGTCGCGAGTACATGACCGCCATCGGGCCGGTCGACATCCTCGCGCGCGACGCGAGCGGCAAGTCGGTCGCCGTCGAGCTCAAGCGCCGCGGCGACATCGACGGCGTCGAGCAGCTCACCCGCTACCTCGAGCTGATGAACCGGGATCCGCACCTCGCGCCGGTCACGGGCGTCTACGCCGCGCAGGAGATCAAGCCGCAGGCCCGCACGCTCGCCGAGGACCGCGGCATCCGCTGCCTCCTCCTCGACTACGACGCCATGCGCGGGATGGACGACGGGCACTCCCGCCTGTTCTGATCCGCCCGCCGGGATCGTCCTGGCGAGGCCGTGGACGGGCGGACGCGGTCCGCGGGCCCGCGCCCTCCTCCCCGCCTATCCGCTCACCGTCGGGCCCCGTACCGCTGCCGGGGACCCGCCCATACTGACGATGCGCGGCGCCTCGCCGCCGTGTCCTCGGGGGTGGATCTGATGGTGTCCGGTGCGTCCCGCCGCCGCGCGCTCCGTCGCGCCCGGGCGAGCGCATCCGCATCCACCGCCGTGCGCCCATGACGACGATGACCGTCGTCGACGCGGCCACGTCCCGTGCCGCCGCGAGGGCAGCCGGCGCCGGTTCGGGAGCGTCCGCCGCGCGCGTGCGCATCGACCCGTACCCCCTCCGCCGCAGGAACCGCTGGCTCCTGCGCCTGCTCCTCTCCCTCCCGTACGTCGTGGTCGCGATCCTCGGCGAGCGGGCGGCCGCACAGACGCCGCCGGCGACGAGCACGGTGAACGCCGACCTCCTCGCGCGGGTCGCCCGGATCGACTGGACCCGGGCCGACGCCGCATGGGTCGGCGACCTCTACCCGCCCGTCGGCACGGTCATCGCGGCCATCACCCCAGGCGGCACGCTCGGCCTCGGGATCGTCGGCGCGCTCATCGCGGGTCCGTTCCTGCAGCAGATGCTCCAGGCGATGCAGCAGCGCCGCTTCCCGCCCGTCGAGTCGGCCATGTTCATGGCCGCCCTCGGCGCCAACCCGCTGTTCGCCCACATGGTCACGACCAACCTCGAGGCGTTCCTCGGCGTCGCGGCGTTCGGCGTGGGCGCGACCAGCATGGTCCGGTTCGTCGCCTACCGGAACACGCAGGCCGGCTTCCGCGCGGGGCTGCTGTTCTCGCTCGCGGCCCTCTCGAGCGCGAGCGGCATCGTCTACATCGTCGTCATCGGGCTGGCCGCGCCGCTGGTCACGCTGGCCCGCCGTGGGGAGCGCGGGGCCCGGGCGTCGAACATCCTCGTGCTCCTGTTCCCGACCCTCTCGGCGTTCCTCACCGTCTCGTTCCTGCAGCTCGTGTTCCTGCACCGGCCCTTCGCGTTCATCGAGGCGCAGTTCCACTACGACCCCGCGCTCTGGGCGACCGTGCCGCAGCTCGTCACCACCCTCAACGGGTTCCTGCTGCTCGCGCCGATGATCTCCGGGTGGATCCTCGCGCTCCTGGTCCGCCGCCCCGGCGCCGTGCTCATCTCCACGCTGCTGTTCCTCGGCCTGCTGACGGGCTACATCCTCGGCCTGATCCCCGCCAACTCCGCCGGGAACACCTTCTTCATCATGACGATGATGGGCATGGCGATCCTCCCGGCCGCCACCACGCGACGGGCCGACGCGCTGATCACGGTCGTCGCCGCCGTCCAGATCGCCATCGCCTGGGCGGCCGCGTACAACCGGCCCGTCGTCCTCGACTGGATGGGATCCATCGCCCGCGCCATCGGATGGGCCTGAGATGACGATCGCGCAGCCGACGTGGACGGACGGCATCGATCCGGACCTCGCCCGACCTGGCGACCGCGCGCGCTACCTCGCCGAGGGCTGGCTCCCCGTCCGACGGCTCGACGACGGTCGGCAGCTCGTCGCCGCGGAGGAGCGGCGCCGGGATCCGGCGTTCGAGGCCGCGCTGGCCGAGGAGCTGGGCGGGCCGATCGCGGTCACGCTCGTCGACGCGTGGGAGCTCAAGGACGCCGTCCTGCGCCTGTTCGGCGAGGCCGTCGCGGACGACGCGGCGAACCGGCTCTTCCGCCGCAACCCCGAGCTGTCCGGCCGCTTCGTCTTCTCGCGCGGCCAGAAGGGGGGCGCCCTGGTGGCCGCGATCCTCCTCGTCGGCCTCGCCGTGATCTGGCCGCGGCAGACCGCCGTCGGCGCGCTCTCCGTGGTGAGCCTCGCGTTCCTCGCGGCGACGACCTTCAAGTTCCTGGTGGCGCTGCAGGGCGCGCGCTTCGACGTGGTGGAGCGCGTCACCGACGCGGAGGTCGCGCGGCTCGACGACGCCGACCTGCCGGTCTACACGGTCCTCGTGCCGGTGTTCCGGGAGGCCAACATCGTCGCCCAGCTCATCGAGAACCTCGGCGGCCTCGACTACCCGGCGCACAGGCTCGAGGTGCTCATCCTCATCGAGGAGGAGGACTCCGAGACGCGGGATGCGATCGTGCACGCGGATCCGCCCGCCCACTTCCACATCGTCACCGTGCCGGCGGGCCAGCCGCAGACGAAGCCGCGCGCCTGCAACGTGGGCCTCACCCTGGCGTCGGGCGAGTTCCTCGTCATCTACGACGCCGAGGACACGCCGGATCCCGATCAGCTCAAGAAGGCCCTCATCGCCTTCGAGCGCGGAGGCCCCGAGATGGTGTGCGTGCAGGCCGCCCTCAACTACTTCAACGCGACCGAGAACGCGCTCACCCGCATGTTCACGCTCGAGTACTCGTACTGGTTCGACTACATGCTCGCCGGCCTCGACCACTCGGACCTGCCGATCCCCCTCGGCGGCACCTCCAACCACTTCCGCACGGACGCGCTCGTCGAGCTCGGCGGCTGGGACCCATACAACGTGACGGAGGACGCCGACCTCGGCATCCGCGCCTCGGCCGTCGGGTACCGCGTGGGCGTCATCAACTCGACCACCATGGAGGAGGCCAACACCTCCATCCCGAACTTCATCCGCCAGCGCTCGCGATGGATCAAGGGGTACATGCAGACGACGCTCGTGCACGCCCGGCGTCCCGTCGCCCTCATCCGCGAGGTCGGGATCGTGCGCTTCCTGTCGTTCGCGCTGCTCATCGGCGGGACGCCGGCGACGTTCCTCGGCGTCATCCCCTTCTACCTGGTGACGATCGCGTCGCTGGCGATCCCGAGCACGGTCCTCACCTCGGTCTTCCCGGCCTGGGCGCTCTGGACGAGCCTGTTCAACTTCCTCATCGGCAACGGGGTCATGGTCTACGTCTCGATGATGGGGCCGTTCAAGCGCGGCACCTTCCACCTGATCCTGTGGTCGCTGCTCAACCCGGTGTACTGGATCCTGCACTCCATCGCCGCGTACAAGGGCCTCTGGCAGCTGCTCACCCGGCCGCACTACTGGGAGAAGACGGAGCACGGCCTCACCCAGCAGTGAGGGTGCGGGTTCCCGGCGGGCACCCGCACGACCCTCGTAGGGTGGCAGCGTGACCGCACCCGACACGTCCACGCCCTCCGCCGCCGTCGTCGGCTCCGCGCCCTGGAGCTGCATCCTCCTCGACCTCGACGGCACCATCACCGACTCGGCCCCCGGCATCACCGCGCAGCTCGCGAAGACCCTCGTCTTCATGGGCCTGCCCGTGCCCGGCCCGGCGCAGCTCCTCGAGTACGTCGGCCCGCCCATCCTCGACTCGTTCCGCGACCTCGCCGGCATGGACGACGACGCCCAGCAGCGCGCGCTCGCCCACTACCGCGAGGGCTACGCGGGCGGCGGCGTCTTCGACAGCTCGGTGTACGCCGGCGTCCCCGAGGTGCTGCGCGCGATCCACGCCGCCGGCATCCCGCTCTCCCTCGCCACCAGCAAGCCCGAGTCGCAGGCCCGCCGCGTGCTCGACCACTACGGCCTCACCGACCTCTTCACGGAGATCTGCGGCGCGAGCGAGGACGAGGTGCGATCGGCGAAGGCCGACGTCATCGAGGAGGCGCTGCGCCGACTGCGCGCGGCGGGCGTCGACCTCGGCAACGCGGTGATGGTGGGCGACCGCGAGCACGACGTGCTCGGCGCGGCCGCCCACGGGATCCCGACCGTCATGGTCGGCTGGGGCTACGGCAGCCCGGCGGAGGCGGCGGGCACCATCGCGGTGGTCGAGACGGCCGCCGAGCTGGAGGCCCGACTGCTCCCGACGGCGGCGCGACCCGCCGCCTGAGGCCGCCGCTCCGAATCCCTCACAAGCAGGAGCCTTTCCACAGATCCGGTTGCTGAGGCCCGATGGCCCCGGGGTTAGCAACACGGAGTGACAGAATGACCCGCGGAGGAACCATGTCAACACCGCAGGACCTGCAGGACCCGCTCGCGCTCGACAGGCAGGTCAGCTACTCGCTCGTCGTCGCCGCCCGCAGCGTGACCGCCCTCTACCGACCCATCCTCGACCCGCTGGGGCTCACCCACCCCCAGTACCTCGTGCTCCTCGCGCTCTGGGCCCGCGGGCCCCGCTCGGTCAAGGACCTGAGCCACGAGCTCCAGCTCGACAGCGCCACGCTGTCCCCGCTCCTCAAGCGGCTGGAGGCGATGGGCCACGTGTGGCGCGTCCGCCGGGCCACCGACGAGCGCGTGCTGGAGATCGGCCTCACCGACCAGGGCCGCGAGCTCCGCGAGAAGGCCGTCGACATCCCGCAGCAGATCCGCGACCGCCTCTCCATGACGGAGGAGCAGCTCGAGGGCCTGAAGACCGTGCTGAGCCAGGTCATCGACAACGCGAAGGCCCTCCCCGAGACCATCTGACCGGCCGACGCACCACCGGCCGTGGCGCACCACCGCACCATCCGATCGGAGCGCGACCAGTGAGCGACACGGTCCGCGCGGTGCTCCTGCTCGAGTGCTACGTCACGGTCACCCTCCTGGCGCCGCTCCTCCTCGGCCGCCTGCCGCTCGTCGCGCAGCGACCCGTCGCGATGCTCGCGGCGTGGCACGGATTCCTCGTCACCGCGGTGTTGAGCCTCGGATCCGGGCTCGGCCTCCTCATCCACCAGGGCATGGCGATGCAGGCGGGCGCCGGCCCGCAGCAGGACGCGGACACGGCGCCCGTCGCCGCGATCCCGCTGGCCTACGTGGCCGCCGGCGTGCTCGGCGTGCTGCTGTTCCGCATCGTGGAGGAGGGCGGCCGGGTGGTGCGCGAGGCCAGGCAGCGCGCGGGCGAGGTGGCGACGCTGCTGCTCGCGTCGCGGCCGTACCGGGTGGCCGGGAGGGATGCGCGCCTCGTCGAGTCCGACGTCCCGCTCGCCGCGCTCTCGCCCGCCACCGGCGTGATCCTGCTCACGACCGAGGCGCGCGCCCGCCTCGACGACGACGAGCTCGCGGCCGTGCTCGAGCACGAGACCGCGCACCTGGAGCAGCGGCACGCGCTGGCGGTGCGGATCGCGCAGGTCTCCCGCGCGATCCTGCCGGCGCTGCCCGCGAGCCAGCGCCTCGCGCTCTCCACGACCATCGCCATCGAGTTCATCGCGGACGACCACGCGGCCCGGGTCGCCGGGCCGGCCACGGTCGCCGCGGCCCTCCGCAAGCTGGATCCCGACGGCGGCCTCTCCGCCCTCCGCGCCGACCGCATGCGCCACCCCCGCGGCGGGCACCGGGTCGCGCTGCGGCTGCTGTGCGCCGTCGCGTGCGCGCTCCCTGTGCTGCCGCTGGTCATCGTGCTGCTGCCGGCGGCCTGAGCCACGGGCCACCCGGGCCGCTCGGACCCGTGCGCTAGGGTCTCCTCTCGAAGGGGAGTAGTCCCCCCGGCCTTCGAGCCGGACGGCGATGCGTCGACATGCTGGCCCCCAGGGCCCGGTGCATCACCCGCCACGAGCACGAGCGGCGGGCGGACGAGACCTTCGGCCAGACGAACGACAGGCGCACGCGCGCCGTCGCGTCGGCCGGAGTCCCTCCCAGGTTCCCGGCCGTCGCCCGACCGGAGGACCCATGACATCCGTGCCCCCTGCCCGAACGCCCGATCCGACGCCCGCCCAGGTGCGCCGCTGGCGGCAGTACCTCGCCGACGAGCGCGCCGAGGCCGCCGTCTACCGCGACCTCGCCGGTCGCCGCACGGGCGAGGAGCGCGAGATCCTGCTCGCCCTCGCCGAGGCCGAGGGCCGCCACGCCGACCACTGGATCGAGCTGCTCGGCGACCGCGTCGGCAAGCCCGTGCGCGGCGACGTCCGCACGCGGATCCTCGGCGTGCTCGCCCGCCGGTTCGGATCCGTCTTCGTGCTCGCGCTCGCCCAGCGCGCCGAGAGCCGGTCGCCGTACGCGGACGACGCCGACGCGACCGACGCCATGGCGGCCGACGAGCGCGTGCACGAGGAGGTCGTGCGCGGCCTCGCCACCCGCGGGCGCATGCGCCTGTCGGGAACATTCCGCGCCGCCGTGTTCGGCGCCAACGACGGGCTCGTCAGCAACCTGGCGCTCGTGCTCGGCATCACGGCCACGGGCGTGCCCAACGCCGTGATCCTCGCCACGGGCCTCGCCGGCCTCCTCGCCGGCGCGCTCTCGATGGGCGCGGGCGAGTTCGTGTCGGTGCGCTCCCAGCGCGAGCTGCTCGAGGCCTCGGCCCCGGATCCGGGCACGCGCGACGCGCTCCCCCACCTCGACGTGGACGCCAACGAGCTCGCCCTCGTCTACCGCGCCCGCGGCATGACCGAGGAGGAGGCGCTGACGCACGCCGACGAGGTGCTGCGCGACCTCGCGGCCGAGACCCGGCCGATCCCGGTCAGCATCGCGGGCGTCGTCGCGCCGGAGGACGACCACGAGAGCGTCGGCACCGCCTGGGGCGCGGCGATCTCGAGCTTCTGCTTCTTCGCGTCCGGCGCCGTGATCCCGGTCCTCCCGTACCTCTTCGGGCTGCAGGGGCTCGCGGCACTCGCCCTCGCGTGCGTGCTCGTGGCCATCGCCCTGTCGATCACGGGCGCGGTCACCGGCCTCCTCTCGGGCGGCCCGCCGCTGCGCCGCGCGGGACGCCAGCTGCTCATCGGCTTCGGCGCGGCCGGGGCCACCTACCTGCTGGGGCTGCTCTTCAACACGCAGGCCGGCTGATCCGCGGGTCCCGCCGCTCGCGGGCGGCGGGGCCGGCCTGCCGCAGCCGATACGGTTGTCCGCATGGCTGACGGAGATGACCCCCGCCGTCGCGAGGACTCCCTCGCGACGCGCATGAGCGACGCGGTGTCGCGCACGAGCGAGCGGGAGGTCGCCCTGCGGGCGATGGGCCTGCTGGACGGCCTGTACGAGGGCGACGACTTCCTGCTGCTGGTCGGCGGACGCCACGCACGCGGGATCCTCAACGGCGCACCTCCCCTCTACTGGCCCGAGGCCTGGGGTGCCCGCGCGCTCCTCTACGCCTGGACCCCCGAGGCCGCCAAGGTCGTCGAGAAGAACCTCACGAACCGCGCCTGGCGCGTGCGCGAGGCGTGCGCGAAGGTCGTCGCGACCCGGCAGCTGCCGCTCGTGCGCGCCCTCACCGTCCTCGTCACCGACGAGAACGCCCGCGTCCGCGGTGCCGCCCTCCGCGCGCTCGGCGCCGTCGGCGGCCCGTCCGACGAGGAGGTCATCCGCCGTGCGCTGACGGATCCCGACACCTCCGTGCGCGTTGCGGCCCACGACGGCCTCGAGGCCCTCGCCGCCCGCCACGAGCAGGTGCTCTCCCCCGCCGGTCGGCACGCGGCCGCCGCGGCCGAGGCGAGCGCGGCGACGGACGCGGACGACGACGCTGACGACGCCGACGACGCCGAGGACGCCGACCGCTCCTAGCCCGCGAGCAGACGGGTGAGGGGCGGCGACCAAGCGGTCGTCGCCCCTCACCCGTCCCCGATCCGATCAGGACGCGCGGATCCCGCGCGTAGCCGGTCAGAGGGCCGGGAAGGCGGGGAAGGCGCAGGTCGGCGGGTCCCCGGCGTCGGTGCCCGCGGTCACGTGCACGTCCGGCCGGGTGGACGCCAGCGGCACGCCCCCGAACGTCGCGCCCGCCGTGGTGATGTCCGCCACGGCCGTGTCGACGGGCGCGGCGTCGACCGACGTGCGGCGGAGCTCCAGGCCCAGCGGGTGCGCCGAGTCGAAGCCCTCGAGCGCGGACGACGCCAGGTGCAGCGAGCGCGTGGCCCGGAAGCCGTCCACCACGATCCCCGTGAACGTCGGGACCGAGGATCCGGCCCCCTCCGAGTAGCTCGGGTCGAACACCATCGGGTACTTCACCTCGTCGACGCACACGTCGCGGTACTCGACGTCCTGCACGACGCCGCCCGACGCGGCGGAGCTCTTGATGCGGATCCCCCCGGCCGCGACGCTCAGCGCCCCGAAGGCGTCCCGTCCGCTGACGGTGACGCGGGCGACGAGCACGTCGCCCACCCCGGCCTGCGTCTCGCTGCCGATCGCGACGCCGTGCGTGCCGAACAGGTGGTCGTCGAGGACGCTGATGTGGGCGGACGCCGCGGTGCCCGCCTTGACGGCGATCCCGTCGTCGCCGGCGCTGATCCACGACTGCGCGATCGTCACGTCGGTGGCGCCGGCCGGGTCGATGCCGTCCGTGTTGCGGGCGCCGGCGGGCGTCCGGATCCGCACGCCCCACACGGTGAGGCCGTCGCCGTGGTCGAAGGACACGTGCGTGCCGGGCGAGTCCACGAGGTCCACGTCGTGCAGCGTCACGTCGTCCGCCCGGGTCGCCGCGACGAGCCGGGGCACGTTCTGGTGGCCGCCCTGCTTGGCGCCCGCCGCGACCTGCCACCAGCTCGCGGTCCCGCCGAGGATCGGGAGGTCGCCCCGGCCGTCGACCCGTCCCTGGCTGAGGCCGGTCGCCGTGCTCGACGCGAGGCCGGAGTGCGACGACAGGACGATGAAGGGCCGGCAGCCGTCGCCCGCGCCGGCGACGGTGCCGCACGTCGCGCGCCCCGACACCTGGTAGTCGGCGGCCGCGCGGGAGGCGTGCAGCACGACGGAGGGATCCAGGACCAGCACCTCGCCGGCGCGCACGGTGATCGGCGCGCTGAGGAACGCCGCCGTGGTGCTCGAGGCCGCGAGGAAGACGGCGCCGCCGGATCCCGCGCACCCGTCGAGCGCGGCCTGGATGCGCGCGGTGTCCGGGGCGTGCGCCTCGTCGGCCGCGGACCCCTGCCGCTCGGCCATCGCGGTGCGAGCCGGGACGGTGGCGCACGTGGTCGCCGGCGCGACCGGCTCCGTGACGGTGCGCCGGTCGCCCTGCACGACGGATCCCGCGTCACCCGCCGACGAGACGGACGCAGCACCTGGCGGCACCGCGGCGACCCCGACGACGGACGCGAGGACCGCCGCGACGAGCAGTCCGCCGACCAGGAGCGTGCGGATGCGGTGGGGAGCGAGGCCCATGCGGCGCCCTTCCGAGGATCAGGGCGAGGAGGTCCCGCGCGATGCGGCCACGGTAGGCCGCCCGGCGACGGCCCGCGCGGACGCTCCCCAGCGGGCCGCCGCCGGATCAGAGGCTCGCGAGGAAGTCCTCGACCAAGCCCGCGAAGAGGTCGGGCCGCTCGATCTGGGGCATGTGCCCGCAGTCGGGGATGAGGCGCGTGCGCGCGTCGGGGAGATCGCGCGCGACGGCCGCGAGGTGCGCGGGCGGGAGGATCCGGTCGCGGTCGCCCCACACCGCGAGCACCGGCAGGCCCGACTCCCGCACGCCCTCCACGAGCGGTCGGCGCCAGCGCGAGCTCACGCCGCGGACCGTGCCGAGGTCGCGCGCGATGTCGAGCATGGTCGCCGCGTGGGCCGGCCGCGCCGAGAGCTCCTGCGCGTGCCGCACGCGCACGTCCGTCGTGAGCGCCGGGTCGTGGAAGATCGTGCGGGTCGAGCGCCGCGAGTTGCCGGGCGTCGGGCGCATCAGCAGCGTCGCGAGCGGGTCGAAGGCGAGCATGCGGAGACCGACGGTGACCTGCCGGCCGAAGCCCGCGCTGTCCGCGAGCACGAGCGCGCGCACGCGTTCCGGATGCCGGGTCGCGAGGGTCATCGCGACCGCGCCGCCGAGCGAGTTGCCGACCACGGTCACGGGGCCGGCGACGCCCGCCGCGTCGAGGTAGGCGGGCAGCGCGTCCGCGAGCGACTCCAGCGTGGTCGCTCCGACGACGGGATCCGACCAGCCGAACCCCGGCAGGTCGAGGCTGTGCAGCTCGTGGCCTGCGGAGAGGCGGGCGTGCTGCTCGTCCCAGTCCTCGAGGCTGCGGCCGATGCCGTGCAGGAGGAGGAGCGGATCCCCGGAGCCCGTCACGCGGTGCCGCACCCGCCGGCCGCCGACGTCGAGCATCGCGGTCCCCGGGGCCCGGAGCGGATCGACGTCCCCGGATGCGGCCATGTCGCGACCCTACCGAGGATCCCCCGGGCGAGGGATTCCGGCGATGTCGGGAGGAGGTGCGACGATGGAGGGGCTGCGCATCGCAGCGCCTTCCCCGTCGCCCGGAGCCACGAGCCCGCCCGACGTGCGGCGATCGACCCAGGTCGCCGATGAGCATCAAGGAGCGACACGGCATGACGATCTTCGAGCAGATGGAGTCCGAGGTCCGGAGCTACAGCCGCGGCTGGCCGGTCGTGTTCGACCGCGCGGTGGGCAGCGAGATGTTCACGGCCGACGGCGACCGCTACCTCGACTTCTTCGCGGGCGCCGGCGCGCTCAACTACGGGCACAACAACCCGGCGCTCAAGCAGAAGCTCGTCGACTACATCCTCCGCGACGGCGTCACGCACTCCCTCGACATGTTCACGGAGGCCCGCCGCGACTTCCTGCAGACATTCCAGGACGTCATCCTCCAGCCGCGCGGGCTCGACTACCGCATCATGTTCCCCGGCCCGGGCGGCGCGAACGCGGTCGAGGCCGCCATGAAGCTCGCGCGCAAGGTCACCGGCCGCACCACGATCGTCCACTTCACCAACTCGTTCCACGGCATGACCGAGGGCGCGCTCTCGGTCACCGGCAACGCGCTCAAGCGCGGCGGCGCCGGGCACCCGCTGCACCACGCGGTCGCGGTGCCGTTCGACGGCTACCTCGGCGGGGGGACCGACACCCTCGCGTACTTCGAGAAGCTGCTCGACGACTCGGGCTCGGGCGTCGACACGCCCGCCGGCGTCATCGTCGAGACCGTGCAGGGCGAGGGCGGCATCAACGTCGCGACGCCCGAGTGGCTGCGGAAGCTGCGCGAGCTGACGGCGCGCCACGGCATCGTGCTCATCGTCGACGACGTGCAGATGGGCTGCGGCCGCACGGGCGGGTTCTTCAGCTTCGAGGAGTCGGGGATAGTCCCCGACATCGTCACGCTCTCCAAGTCCATCGGCGGCTACGGCCTGCCCATGGCCCTCACTCTCCTCAAGCCCGAGCTCGACCAGTGGAAGCCGGGCGAGCACAACGGCACCTTCCGCGGCATCGCGCCCGCGTTCCTCACGGGGGCCGAGGCGCTGCGCCTGTACTGGGCCGACGGCGAGCTCGAGGCGTCCACGCTGCGCAAGGGCGAGCGGATCCACGAGGTCTTCACCGAGATCGCCGCCGACGCCGCGCCGGAGATGCAGCTCGAGGTGCGCGGCCGCGGCCTCGCGCGCGGCATCGAGTTCCCCTCGGGCGACCTTGCCGGCGCGGTCTGCCGGGCGGCGTTCGAGCGCGGCATGCTCATGGAGACGAGCGGCGCCGGCGGCACGGTCATGAAGGTGCTGCCCGCCCTCACCATCACCGACGAGCAGGTCGAGGAGGGGCTCGCCATCATCCGCGCGTCCGTCCGCGAGGTCCTCGGCTCCACGAGCGAGGAGCTCGCGGCCGACGAGGTGCCGCTGCCGGTGGTGGTCGGGAGCTGATCCGCTCCTCCGCAGCCTCGCTGTCACGATCTCGGCTGCTAGTGTCACTTCCACGCGACAAGTGTCAGTGTCTCGCGTCATGGTGACAGGAGCGAGACGATGCCGGAGTGGCCTCAGCACGAGAACCGCACGGTCCCCTGGCGGAGCACGGGACGACGCGGCCCGCGCGAGGATCGCGTCTTCTCAGAGGTCGCCGTGGCGCTCCCGCCCCATCTCGCCGACATCGCCGTCCCGCCGACGGCCCCGCGCGACCTCGTGCGCGCGCGGTATGAGACGGAGGAGCTCGAACGCGTGGCCGGCGACCTGTTGCAGCCGCTGGCGGGCTTCCTCATCCGGATGGAGTCCGTCGCGTCCTCGCGCATCGAGCAGGTCGAGGCCAGCACCACCGCCTTTGCCCGCGCCCTCGGAGGCGTGAAGGAGAACCCGTCGGCGATGTCCATGGTCTCCGCCGGCCGCGCCATCACCGCGCTCATCGACGCATCCGCGACATCCATCGACCTCGACGCGATCCTGCGAGCGCATGAGCTGCTGATGCAGGACGATCCCGGGGAGCGCGAGCACGCCGGGCGGGTCCGGGACGTGCAGAACTGGATCGGCGGATCGCAGCACACCCCGCGCGGGGCGCTGTACGTACCGCCACCCCCGGAGCTCGTGCAGGAGCTCCTCGTCGACCTGCTGTCGTTCGCGAACCGGGACGACGTGGATCCGATCGCCCAAGCCGCGATCGTGCACGCGCAGTTCGAGAGCATCCATCCGTTCACCGACGGGAACGGCCGGATCGGCCGCGCCCTCATCGGAGCGGTCCTCCGTCGTCGGGGGATCACGCCGAACACGGTGCTGCCGGTCGCGTCGGCCCTGGCCGCGGACACCGACCACTACTTCGGGCTGCTCACCGCCTACCGATCCGGTGACGTGCAGGCGATCATCACCGATGTGGCGCTGTGCGTCGAGGTCGCCGCACGAGAGGCCCGCGGGACGGCCCGGTCGTTCATCCTCTACTCCGACGTGTGGCGGCGGGAAGTCGGGATGCGCGCTGGCAGCGCGACGGACCAGGTGCTCGACATGCTGGTCGGCCTGCCGGTGTTCACCGCCGAGCAGCTGACCGCACGCGCCGGACTCGGGGACCGGGCTGCGTACCGGGCGATCGAGCAGCTCCAGGAGTCGGGGATCATCACCGAGGTCACGGAGCGCAAACGCGATCGCATCTACGCCGTCACGGACGTGCTGGACGAATTCGAGGATCTCGACGACCGCATCCGGTCCCGCATCACCCGGCTCCGCACGCCCGGCTGAGTCACGAACCCGCGAGCCTCGCCGCCGCGCGTCGCCTCGTGGGCGTTCGACTCAGCCCGCAGGCGAGGTGTCCTGCAGCGCGATCTCCGCGACCACGACGGCCGCCGATGTCGACATGGTCGGGTAGTAGTTCTCGCGGAGCTGCTCGGCGAAGAGGGCCATGTCCGTGCCCGGCGGCTGATGCGCGTCCTCCGGCGTGAGATCGGACAGCAGGTGACGCCGCACGGAGGTGACCCGACCGGCGAGCGGGACGGCGGTGGGGTGCTCGTCGAAGACGAACGTGGCCGGACCGACCCGCAGGTCCTCCTCGAAGCGCACGGTGGTGACCTTCTCGCCGCTGACGATCGCGTCGTGGTGCTTCCGGTGGAAGCGGATCACCTGGGCTGCTGCGTCGGGCATCCGTCGAGCCTACGGGCGGTGACGAGGGCGGGCGCCGCGAGCCGGCTCAGCCGCGCGGCCGCAGGATCCGGTAGCGGTGCTCCGGGCGGCCGGTGGATCCGTAGTTGAGCTGCACGTCGACCACGCGATCGCGGGCGAGGGCGCCGAGGTAGCGCTGCGCAGTGGCGCGGGAGACGCCCACGCGCTCGGCGATCTCGGGGGCGCTGAGCTCCTGGTCGGAGGCGGACAGCGCGTCGAGCACGGCCTGCTCCGTCGCCGGCCGCTCGCGCGTCGACACCCGGCCGGGCCGGAGGGCATGGATCGCGCGGTCGATGCCGGCCTGGTCCAGCGGACGGTCGCTCGCGAGCCCCGCGCGGAAGGCCGCGTACGCCGCGAGGCGCGCGGTGAGCAGCTCCGGCACGAACGGCTTCACCAGGTAGGAGACGGCGCCGCCGCGGAGGGCGCGGCGGACGGTGGCGGGGTCGTCGGCGGCCGTGACGAGGATCACGTCGGGTTCGATGCGGCGCACGAGGTCGACGCCGCTGCCGTCGGGCAGGTACGCGTCGAGGAGCACGAGGTCGGGGCGGGACGTGTCGAGCACCGCGAGCGCCGCCCGCACGCTGCCCGCGGTGCCGACGGCCCGGAAGCCCGGCGCCTGCTCCACGATGCCCTCGTGCAGGCGGGCGATGCGGAAGTCGTCGTCGACGATGAGGACGGTGAGGTCGTCGGTCATGCGCGGGCTCCGTCGGGGTCGGGGTCGGGGTCGGGGTCGGGGTCGGGGTCGGTCCGGGTGTCGTCGGTGGGTGCGGGGGCGGGCGGATCCTGGTCGGGCGGCTCGACCACGCCCGCGAGCCGCGCGCAGAACACCGCGCCGGCCTCCGCGTGGGGCGGCGGCCCTCCGGGATCCGCGACCCACACGTCGCCGCCGTCGCGCCGGGCGATGTCGCGCACCAGCGGCAGGCCGAATCCGAGCCCGTGCGCGGAGTCCGCTCCCCCGCGGCCGCCCGCGCCGGCGACGGATGCACCGCCCGCGGACGAGCCCTCGGACAGCAGCGCCTCCGCGGTGCCGCCCACGTCGTCCGCCCGCCGCTGGAACACGCGTCCGGCATCGGACGCCGCGAGCCCGTCGCCAGAGTCCGACACCGCGATGTGCAGGTCGGCGCCGTCGTCGAGCGCCTCCACCTCCACCCACCTGTCGGCGCGGGATCCGCGGACGGCCGCGTGCATGGCGTTGTCGACGAGGTTGCCGAGGACGGTGGTGACCTCCTCTGGCCGCACGAGGATCCCGCGGACGAGCGTGCCGGGCCCGACCCGGAGCGCCACGCCCCGCTCCTCCGCCTCCATGGCCTTCGCGCCGAGGAACGCCTGCAGGTAGGGCTCGTCGACGAGCCCCGCGTCGACCGTCGGGAACGCCACGGGCCCCTGCTCGAGCACGCCCGCGAGGTAGCTGTCGGCCTCGTCGACCCGGCCGGTCGCGACGAGGCCGCGCACGACGTGGAGGCGGTTCGCGAACTCGTGCCGCTGCACGCGCAGCGCGGTGGACATCGCGGTGACGGCGGTGAGGCGGCGGCTCATGGCCTCGATGTCCGTCTCGTCGCGCAGCACCATCACCGTGCCGAGGTCGCGTCCGTCGCGGTCGACGCGCGCGACGTCGACGAAGAGGAGCCGGTCGTCGACGACCGCGCGCAGCGACGGGGATCCGGCGGCGGCCCCGGCCTGCGCGCCCGCGACCGCGTCGCGTAGCACCGGCGCGACGCCGAGGTCGGCGAGCGTGCGGCCGACCGGATCCACGAGGCCGAGCAGCGCGGCGGCCCGCGGGTTGCAGACGGTCACCCGCCCGTCCGGGCCGATGCCGAGGACGCCCTCGCCGACGCCGGAGAGGACGGCCGCCTGGTCCTGCACGAGGCCCGCCAGCTCCGACGGCTGGAGGCCGAGGGTGAGGCGGGCGAGCCGCCGCGAGAGGATCCCGCTGGCCACCGCCCCGACGCCGAGCGCGAGCAGGGCGACGACCGCGATGGCCGCGACGTCGACGCCGATGGAGTCGCGCACCGTGGCCGCCGCGAAGCCGACGCTGACCTCGCCGACGACGCGCGCGTCGTCGCCAGGAGCGTCGTCGGGAGCGTCCGCGTCCGCCAGCGCCCGCACCGGCACCTTCGCCCGCGCGGACTCCCCGAGCGTGCCGGTGGCCCACGTCACCTCCTCGCGCCCCGCGAGCGCGACCGTCGGATCCGTGCTCACGCGCTGCCCGAGCTCGGACGCGTCCGGGTGCGCGAGCCGGAGCCCCCGGTCGTCTGTGACGACGACGAAGAGCGCGCCGGTCCGTTCGCGCACCGCCTCGGCCGTCAGCTGCACCGGCCCGTCGGCGAGAGTGGAGGCGGTGGCGACCCCGGGATCCGCGGTCTCGGCCGTGACGGCGGCCCGCAGCGCCGGATCCTCGGCGGCCGTGCGCGCGATCGCGAGCGCCGTCGCCTGCGCCTCATCGCGGTTCTCGGAGGAGCTCAGCAAGCCGTAGGCGATCGTCGCGATCCCCACCACCACGAGCACGACGAGCAGCTGGAGGACGAGGGTGCGGCGCGCGAAGTCGAGCCCCGCCCGTCGTCGCCCCGTCGCCTCTCCCACCCACTGAGAATAATGCGCAGAACGTCGTCTACGTGCACTATCGCGATGAAGCGGCACAAGCGCGACGGGACGCGGACGCCCACCTAGCGTGTGGTGTTCAGCCGGGCGTCCCGCCCACCGACGAAGGAGTCACGCGTGCTGGTATTCCTGGGCTTCGCCATGGTCCTCACCTTCATGGCCCTCATCATGACCAAGCGGCTGACGCCCATGGTCGCCCTCATCCTCGTGCCGACGATCTTCGGCCTCTTCGCGGGAGCCGGGCTCGGCATCGGCGACATGGTGATCGAGGCGCTCGGCGACCTTGCTCCCACGGCCGCGCTGCTGATGTTCGCCATCATCTACTTCGGCATCATGATCGACGTCGGCCTCTTCGACCCGCTGGTGCGCCTCATCCTCCGGCTCGCGGGCGGCGACCCGGCGAAGATCGTGCTCGGCACGGCGATCCTCGCGGCCGCGGTCTCCCTCGACGGCGACGGATCCACGACCTTCATCGTCACCACGGCGGCCATGCTGCCCATCTACCGCAAGCTCGGGATGAGCCCGGTGGTGCTCACCTGCACGGCCGGCCTCGCGAACGGCACGCTCAACATCGTCCCGTGGGGCGGCCCGACCGTCCGCGCGGCGGCGGCCCTCAAGGTCTCGCCGACCGACATCTTCGTGCCGATGATCCCGTCGCTCCTCGTGGGCATCGCGCTCGTCATGATCTTCGCCTGGACCATGGGCCTCCGCGAGCGCAGCCGCCTGGCCGCGCTCGGCGAGGCGCGGGCCGAGGGCGGCCTCGACGCCGCGGGCGGCAGCGGGTCCGGGTCCGGCACCGGCGGATCCACGGGCGGCTCGGGCTGGTGGCGCGCCGGTCGCGGTGCCCCCGCGACCCCGCGCGGCGGCCTCATCACGATGGCCCCGTCGCTCGTCCGCGCCGAGACGGCTGCCGTCTCCACGCTCGGCACGACCATGCTCGACCCCGACCGCGAGACCCTGCGCCCGCGCATGATCTGGTTCAACCTCGGCCTCACGATCGTGGTGCTCGCGCTGCTGATCATGGACCAGCTGCCCCTCGCCTACGTCTTCATGGTCGGCGCCGCCATCGCGCTGATCTTCAACTTCCGCGACCTCAAGCACCAGGGCGAGCGCATCGCGGCGCACGCGCCCAGCGTGGTCGGCGTGGTCTCGATGGTGCTGGCTGCCGGCGTCCTCATCGGCGTGCTCAACGGCACGGGCATGGTCTCGGCGATGTCCGCGTGGCTCGTCACGATCATCCCGGACGCGCTCGGCCCCGGCCTCGCGGTCATCACGGGCGTGCTCAGCATCCCGATGACCTTCTTCATGAGCAACGACGCCTTCTACTACGGCATGCTCCCGGTGCTCGCGGAGAGCGCCGCGAACTACGGCATCGACCCCGTCGAGATGGCGCGCGCGTCCATCACCGGTCAGCCCGTGCACCTGCAGAGCCCGCTCGTGCCGGCGATCCTGCTGCTCGTCTCGCTCGCGGACGTGAACCTCGGCGACCACCACCGCAAGGTGCTGTGGCGGGCGGTGCTCGTGTCGCTCGCGATGCTCGCCGTGGGCGTGCTCACGGCGGTGATCCCGATCTGATCGGGAGCGCTCCGCGAGGGGCGCGCGCACGCGGAGGCCGGGCGGCTCGGGGGAGCGCCCGGCCTCCGCGCGTGCGGCGGGTCCGCCCGTCCGACGGGAGCCGCCTGGATCCGCCCGTGCGTCCTACTGGGTGCGACGCGCCACCTGGTACCCGGCGTCGGCGTAGACGATCTCGTAGGTCGTGCCCGCCTGCGTCGCCTCGCCGTACTGGTCGGCGTTGAGGGCGCCCTGGCCGAGGCCGCCGCCGAGGCTGTCGATCACGACGTACTGCGGCGCCGGGTTGCCCGGGTTGCCGAGCCAGTAGACCTCGTGGTCGTCGACGAGGTACGACATGAGGCCGATGTCGCTGAGGACGCTCGCGCCCGCCGGCACCTGGTCGAGCGCGGCCTGCGCCTGCGCGGCCCGCGGCGCCGGCTGCCAGATGGCGGGCTTCGTCAGCTCGGCCATGGGCGAGCGGAAGAAGAGGAGGACGGCGGCGATCGCGAGCACCGGCACGGTCGCGCGCGACGCCATGGCGAGCCAGTGCTGCCGGCCCGCGCGGGCGCGCACGATGCCGTCGATCGCGGCGGCGAACACGATCGGCATGAGCACCGCGTCGTAGTGGTAGCCGGGCCCCCAGTAGGCCTCGGTCGGCGAGAGGAAGCGCCAGGCGAGCGTCGGCACCACGAGCAGCAGCAGCGGCGAGCGCAGGGCGATCAGCGCACCCGCGAGGATCAGGAAGGCCACCGTCTCGAGCTTCGGCGCGACGAAGAGCCCCGCGATGGTGCCGAAGGGATCCGCGAGCGCGCCGCCCGCGTCGAGCTTCGACGCGTAGTCCCAGCGGGCCTCGCGGTTGAAGGCCGGGAGGATCACGGTGGTCGCGAGCACGAACCACGCGACGCCCCAGCCGGCGAGCGCGACGCCGATGCGGCGGTCCATAGTGAGCGCGATGATCGCGCCGAGCACCGCGACAGTGAGGCCGAGGTCCTCCTTCACGAACACGAGCGGCACGGCCCACGCCGCGGCGGCCATCGCGCGGCGGGCGATCACGGCGTCGAGCGCGAAGGCCAGCAGCGGCAGGGCGAACGCGATCTCGTGGAACTGGAACGCGACCGCGCCCTGGATCCCCCAGCTCAGCCCGTACGCGGCCGCCACGACGATCGCGCCCCACCGGCCGACCACGCGACCGGCCATGCGCCCGACGCCGACCACCGAGATCCCGATGAGGACGGCCTGCACCACGAGCAGCGCGAACGCGTGCGGCCACACGGCGTAGACCGGGCCGAGCAGCACGAGGATCGGGTGGAAGTGGTCGCCCAGGAGGTTGAAGCCGTCGCCCTTGATGGACACGAGCGGCGCCTGGAGGCGCGAGTAGTCCTGCGCGAGCTGCGTGAAGATGCCGAGGTCCCACGACTTCACGGTGAAGCGGCGCCACTCGAGCGCCGAGTAGAGCACGTAGACGACGGTGACGAGCGCCGCGACGACGATGGAGCCGACCGTGCCGGGGACGCGGGATCCGGTGATCGGTGCGGGGACGGCCGTCGCGGGATCCGGCTCGGCGGATGCGTCGTCGGCGGCGTGGCGGCGGCGGGCCGTGTCGTTCGTGCGGGTCACGGCATCAGGGTCTCACGCGGGGCCGGGTCCGCGGCGGCGGGATCCCCGGCATCATCCGCTCAGGGCCGGTCGACCGGGGAACGCGAGAGCGCGCGGGGGATGCGGGTCGGCTCAGCGGCGCGCGCCGCCGGCACCGTCCTGGCGCTCGCGCTCGGCGGCCATGGCTGCGCGGCCGGCGTCGCGGTTCTTCACGCGGATCTGCTCCTCGCGCACCTCGGCCTGCGTCGCGCGCTCCTGCACGAGCCACTGCGGCGGGGCCTGCAGCAGCTCCTTGATCTGGGCGGTGGTGAGGGCCTCGTCGACGCCGCCGCGGGCGAGGCCGGCGATGGAGACGCCGAGCTTGCCGGCGATGACCTGGCGCGGGTGCGGGCCGTCGCGGAGCAGCGTGGCGAGCCACTCGGGCGGGTTCGCGGTCATCTCGGCGAGCTCCGCGCGGGACGGGGTCGACTCCTGGAACTCCACGGGGGTCGCCGGGAGGTGCACGCCCAGCTTCTTCGCCGCGGTCGCGGCCTTCATCGTCTGGCTGGATCCGGGGCTCGTCATGCCCCCAGGGTACCGTCGGGGCCCCGGGCGCCCTGCACTAGCCTGGATCCGACCCGCCGCCGCTCCGCGTGCCACCACCGTGCGGGCCATCGAGGGGACTCCCGTGGACGCCGACCCGACCGCCCTCCGGCACTTCGCCGCCGTCGCCGACGAGCTGCACTTCGCCCGCGCCGCGAAGGCCCTCAACGTCTCGCGCATCGCCGTGAGCCGCTCGATCCTCGACCTCGAGGCGCTCTGGGGCGTCGAGCTGTTCGTGCGCGACGACGGCCCCACGCGGCTCAGCCCCGCGGGCGAGGACCGGCTCGTCGAGGCCCGCGCCACGATCGCCGCGGACGACGCGCGCCTGGCCGAGGAGGCAGCAGCGCCGCCGCGCGGTCTCGTCGTCGCGATCGTGCCGGGCGTCACCGTCGCGAAGTGGACCCGCGCCTGGGACGAGCGCGTCGCCGACGTGCCGCTGCGGGTCGTGCCGCTCGCCGAGCCCGACGCGGCGCCCGCCCTGGTCGACGGATCCGCGGACGTCGCGTTCCTGCGCCTCCCCGTCGACGGCCGCGGCCTCACGATCGTGCCGCTCTACGGCGAGGTGCAGGTCGCGCTCCTGCCGAAGGACCACGCGCACGCCACGGCCGACGCGATCTCGATCGCCGACCTGGCGGATGACCTGCTCCTGCAGCCGGCCGAGCAGGTGCCGGGCTGGCCCGGGCGCACCGCGGGCGCGGATCCCGTGCCGATGCCCGAGGACGTCGCCGCGGCCGTCGAGCTGGTCGCCGCGGGCGTCGGCTTCGTGGTCGTGCCGCACGCGCTCGGCCGGCTGCACGCGCGCAAGGACGTCGTCGCGGTGCCCGTCCACGACCTGCCCGAGACGCGGATCGCCGTGGCCTGGCGCGAGGGCGACGCCTCCCCCGACATCGAGGAGCTCGTGGGCATCGTCCGCGGACGCACGGCCGCGAGCTCGCGTTCGCAGCGGGACGACGACGAGCGCGACCACAGGAAGCCGACAGCCGCGCAGAAGACCGCGCGCAAGGCCGCGGGGAAGCCGGGCACCGCGGGTGCCGCGGGCGCGAGGAAGCCGACCCCGAAGGGCGGCGGCAAGCGCACTCCCCCGCCGCGCGGCCAGCGGCGCGGGCGCTAGGGACACGAGCGGACGGATCCGCGGGGCGGCTCAGGCCCCGGCGCGCCCCGCCTGCAGGTCGGCGATCACGCGGCCCACGTGCTCGCCCCAGCGGCGGTACATGGAGGAGTAGCGGAACTCGCCGCCCTCGAAGTCGACCGGGCCCGCATCCGGCAGCGTCACCGACGTGACCTGCGGGAAGCGCGCGCAGACCTCGGCCTTGCGCTGCGACAGGTACATGGCGTGATCCCGGAACAGGCCCCGCACGAACGTGCCCGCCTGCACGTACTGCGACACCTGCGGCACGTCCGAGACGAGCACGATCGAGTTGTCGGCGGTCTGCTCCACGAGGTGGTCGAGCAGGTCCTCGAGGCGATGGACCCACGGCGTGATGCGGGCGAGCTCGAGCGCGTCGGCGACCCCGGGCATCACGAGCACGACGTCGTAGCGGTGCAGCTCGGTGATCTGGTGGACGGCCTCCTGCGTGGCCGTGATGTGCTGGTCGGCGAGCGGGACGGTGCGCCACTCGACGCCGCGGCCCGTGATCGCGGCGAGCGCCTTCGCCGACTGCGCAGCCACGCCCTCCGCGTGCGTGCGCAGCCCGACGCCGGATCCGCCGATGCCGCCGAGCGCGAGGACGCGGTCCGGATCCGGCCCCGGAACCACGCCGACGGGCGCGTCCGTGGGCACGGCCGCGGTCAACGGCGTGGGGATGCCGCCGCGCAGGCCGGCCGCCACGAAGGGGCGCACCGTCTGGTGCAGGAGGCGGATCGGCGGTGACATGGGCTCCAGGGGATCGCGGGGCGTCCGACCATCATGCGCCGACCGCTCGCGGACCGCGCGCAGACCAGGTCCCGACCACCCCCGTGTCGGACGCACAGCCTATCGTCGTCCACGAGCACGGCCGGGTGCTCGCGCCCCCGTCCTGACACCTGGAGCACCGATGACCCGCGAGCCCGAGCCCCTCATCCACCACCCGCACGCGCGCTACCACCAGGGCGCCTGGCGCGTGCAGGTCGCGTCGCAGCCCGTGCTCGGCTACGTCGTGCCGACCGCGCGCACGGCTGGTGCGGGTCCCGTCTTCGAGATCTACGCCGACGCGGTCGACGACTCGGGCCGCCGGGTCTGGGTCTCCACCGCGGTCACGCTCGAGGACGCCGTGGCGTGGATGCGCGAGCACGACATGGAGCTGCTCTCCTTCGCGGGCGAGCACGCGCGCCGCCGCCGAGAGCTCGCCATCGGCATGCTGCCGACGCACTACTGAGCGGGATCCGTCACCCGGCTCACGGCGCGGGCGGCGCGGGGAGCCGCCCGGTCCGCCGCGCGATGCCGGAGACCACCGGCTGCGCGAGGGCGAGCACCAGGCAGAGGGCGCCGAGCGCATCCCACGTGCCGGATGCGTGCAGCCGCGCGATGAGCTGCGTCCCGAGCAGCGGCCCCACCATCGCGGCGATGCCCCAGCTGATCCCGTAGGCCGACAGGTAGCGGCCGCGCGCGGAGGCGGGCGCGATGGCGGCGACGAGCGCGGTCGCGCGGCCCAGCAGGATCAGGTCGCCGATGCTCCAGACCACGGTCGCCGCGACGAGCCCGGGGAGGTCGGCCGCCTGCCCCACCAGCGCGAAGCCGGCGCCGAGGAGCACGAAGCCGGCCGACATCGCCGCCGTGCTCCCGAGGCGGGACACGGGACCGCGCGTCAGGAGGGGCTGTCCGAGCACGATCGTGAGGGCGGAGACGGCGAGCAGCACGCCGAGCGACGACGGGCCGATGCCCCGCTCGGTCAGCGTCAGCGGGAGGGCGACGTCGATCTGCAGGTAGAGCACCGCGAACCCGGTGCCGCTGGCGAGCATCGCGAGCAGCAGCGGGTCGCGCCACGGGCTGCGCGCGGCGGGCGCGGGCGCATCCGCCGTCGGCTCCGCGGCCACGGCGGTCGGGCGCCGCCGCAGCCCGACGAGCACGAGGGCGGCGCAGGCCAGACAGCTCACCGCGTCCGCGACGAACAGCAGGCGCAGGTCGACCCCGCCCAGGATCGCCGCGAGGACACCGGCGAGCACACCCGCCACCGCGAGCGCCGCACCGTACAGCCCGAACGCGGCCACCCGGTCGCGGTCTCCCGTCACGAGATCCGCGACGAGCGCCTGCGACGGCGGCTCGTACAGCTCGAACGCGAGGCCGAGCAGCACCGCCGCGACCGCGGCCGTCGCGACGCCCGGAGCCGCGGCCAGCATCAGCTGGAAGCAGGCGGTGAGCGTCAGGCCGATGACGATGGTGACCCGACGGCCGATGGCGTCGGCGAGGAGCCCGCCGAGGATCCGCGACGGGATCGTGGCGGCCCCGAACAGCGCGACCACGAGGCCGGCCATCGCGAGCGAGGCCCCGAGGTCGACGGTGAGCACGACCGTGAGGAACGGCAGCGTGAAGGCACCGAGCCGGTTGACGGCCCGGGCGAGGACGAGGATCCGCACCTCGGCGGGGAGGCGCCGCCAGGTCCCGACCCGGCCGCCGCCAGCCCTCGCGTCCACCCGCGCTCCCCCGCCGCCGTCGTCAGGGGTTCGTGAGCCAGTACGCGATGAGGAGCATCGTCACCACGAAGCCGGACAGGAAGTTGAGGCCGAGGAAGCGGCGCCAGCCGCGGTTCGCGTCGCCCGCGTCCTCGTCGCGGATCGACCAGAACGGCGCGGTGCTGAGGATGTACGGGATCACGAGCACGGCCGCGACGATCCCCGGGAACCCCGTGACGAGCATCGCGACCCCGGACGCCGCGTACGCGAGCACGGCGATCCGCACGGTGACGGCGCCACCGAGCACGGTCGCGATGGAGGAGATGCCGCCCTCGCGGTCGGCCACGATGTCCTGCACGGCGCCGAACGCGTGCGACGCGACCCCCCACAGGAAGAACGCGGCGAGGATCGCCCACAGCGCGGGCGTGAACACGCCACCCGCGAGCACGATGCCGTAGACCGCGGGAGAGGTGAAGTGCGTGCTCGACGTGAGCGAGTCGAGCACCGGCCGCTCCTTGAAGCGCAGGCCCTTGAGCGAGTACGCGACCACCGCGAAGACGCTCACGGCGAGCACGGCGACGCTGGCCGCGGATCCCACGGCCACGAGGTAGACGAGGAACGGCACGTTCGTGACGAGCACCGCGATGAGCACGGGCCGGTGCATGGCCCGCGCGAGCACCGCGCCCTCCACGCCGCCCTTCCGCGGGTTCCGCATGTCGGACTCGTAGTCGAAGACGTCGTTGATGCCGTACATCGCGAGGTTGTACGGGATGAGGAAGTAGATGGTGCCGAGGATCGCGGTGAGGTCGAGCTCGCGGGTGACCGTGAGGTACGCGGCCGCGAACGGGAAGGCCGTGTTCACCCACGAGAGCGGGCGCGACGAGAGCGCGATGGTGCGCAGCATCTCCGCGGCGCCCGGCCGGGCCCGCACGTCACTCATGCGCTTCGATGCCGGAGACGCTGCGGCGGCGACGCAGCAGGTACCAGACCGCGGGCAGCAGCACGAGCGCGGCGATCGCGTAGGCGAAGTCCTCGATGGGCGCGTAGCCGAGGATGAGGCCCACCAGCTTGTCGTCGTCGTAGCCGACGAGGCCCACCTTGATCATGATGTTGTCGAAGATCAGGGTCATGACGAGCACGATCACGATGGGCATCCGCCGGTACCAGTAGTACTCGGGGTAGTCGAAGCGGCTGGATCCGTAGGGCACGGCGTTCGCCTCGCGGAGCAGCAGGCGGCGGAACAGGAACCCGACGATCGCGACCGGGATCAGGAACAGCAGGTCGAGCACGAGGTAGCTCATCGGTTCGCGCGCTCCCTCGCCCGGGCGACGTGGTGGTCGGCGAGGCGGCTGAACCCGTTGACGAGGTTCATCGTGAGGTAGCAGAGCAGCGCGAGGAAGAAGACCTCCTCGAGCGGCAGCTCCGGGCCCACGAGGATCCCCGTCATGAACGGCGTCTCCCCGCGGAAGAAGATGCCCTGCGAGATGCCCGCGATGTCCCACAGCAGGAAGAACGCGACGCCGATGAGCAGGGTGCCCGCCGCCGCCGTGCGGTCGCGCCAGAAGAACAGGCGCCAGCGCCGGTCGATGAGCATCATGCAGCCGAGCGCTCCGAGCAGCAGCACCAGGTAGACGAGGCCCATCAGACCACCGGGCGGCCGACCGTGCGCACGAGCGGCACGGCTCCGGGGCCGGTCGACGTGTCGCCGCGGAGGCGCTTCACGAGGATCTCCGCGCTGATGAGGCACATGGGCAGGCCGATGCCGGGGATGGTGGATCCGCCGGCGTAGTGCAGCCCGTCGACCTTCTTGCTCGTGTTGCCGGCGCGGAACATGGCCGACTGCGTGAGCGTGTGGGCGGGACCGAGGATGGTGCCCTTCCACGAGTGCAGGTCGGCGGCGAAGTCGCCGGGACCCGAGGTGCGGCGGAGGACGATGCGCTCGGCAAGGTCGGGGATGCCGGCCCAGTCGCTGATCTGCTGGATGGCGCGGTCGGCGATCTCCTCGACGCGCGGGTCCCCGGCGCCGTCGATGCCGCCGCGGCCGATGGTCGGGTCGGCGGGGATGGGCACGAGGATGAAGACGTTCTCGTGGCCGTCTGGCGCGACGGAGCCGTCGGTGGCGCTGGGCTTGCAGACGTAGATGCTGGCGGGATCCGGCACCGAGGTCGTGCCGCCCTTGGGCGGGAAGATGCGGGAGAAGTTCTCGTCCCAGTCCTCCGTGAACAGCAGCGTGTGGTGGTGCAGCTCGGGCAGCTCGCCCTCCACGCCGAGGTACACGAGCACGGCGCCGGGGCCGGCGGTGGCCTTGTCCCAGTACGCCTGCGGGTAGGTGCGGAACGCCTCGGGGATGAGCTCGGTCTCGGTGTGGTGCAGGTCGGCGGTGGAGACGACCACGTCGGCCTGGAGCGTCTCGGTGCCGGCGGCTGTCGTGATCTGCACGCCACGTGCCCGCGCCCTGCCGGCCTTCGTCGGCTCGGTGAGGATGCGCGAGACGGGCGCGCCCGTGCGGATCTCGACGCCCTCGGCGCGCGCGACCCGCTCGATCGCGTCGATCACGGTGATGAGGCCGCCCTGCGGGTAGAGCACGCCGTCCTCGAGGTCGAGGTGGCTCATCAGGTGGTACATGCTCGGCGCGAGCTTGGGCGACGAGCCGAGGAAGACGGCCGGGTAGCCGAGGATCTGGCGGAGGCGCCGGTCCTTCACGTAGCGCGCGACGTGCGTCTCGAGCGGCGTGAGCAGCAGCTTCCCGAGCGTGCCCGTGCGGGTGACGACGTCGCGCTTCAGCAGCGGCCGGTAGTCGGCGAAGGTCGTGTAGAGGAACCGCTTCTTCGCGACCTCGTAGACGTCCTTCGCGGAGTCGAGGTAGCGGGCCATCGCGGGGCGGGATCCGGGCTCGACGCTCTCGAACAGGTCGAGGTTCGCCTCGCGGGAGTCGCGGATGTCGATGGGCTCGGGATCGCCCTCGAACAGCACGCGGTAGCCGGGGAGACGGACGAGGTCGAGCTGCTCGGCCGCGCTCGTGCCCAACAGACGGAAGAAGTGGTCGAACACCTCGGGCATGAGGTACCAGCTGGGGCCGAGGTCGAAGCGGAAGCCGTCCTTCTCCCAGGATCCGGCGCGGCCGCCGACCTCGTCGCGGCCCTCGACGAGGGTGACGCGGTAGCCGTCGCGGGCGAGGAGCGACGCGGAGGCGAGGCCGGCGATCCCGCCGCCGATCACGATGGCGGTGGGTGCGGTCATGGCGCTCTCCTGCTGCTCGGGGTCGGACGGGGCGGGCTGGGTCGGCGCGGGACGGGATGCGGGTGCCGGTCGGGCTGCGGGCGCCGGCCGGGCCGCGTGCGCGCGGGGTCCGCGGGAGCGGCGCACCAGGCGGCCGTCGACGCCGGACGGCTCGGCGCCCGACGCGGCGGCGAGCGCGATGCGGGCCTTGACGGGATCCGGCACCCGCACGCGCGTGCGCACGAGCTCGGACGCCGGGGTGTCGCGCAGGCGCACGGCGAGCTCCGCGAACAGGCCCTGCGCGAGCGCGACGGCGCGGCGGCTGGAGGCGGGGAGGTCGGGGATCACGGCGCCGGACATGCGGAGGTCGTGGTCGATGTCGTCGAGGATGCGCTCCTTGTCGGCCTCCGAGAAGGTCGCGACGTCGACGCCGGGGAAGTAGCTGCGGCCGAGCGCGCCGTGGTCGGCGGCGAGGTCGCGCAGGAAGTTGACCTTCTGGAACGCCGCGCCCAGGCGCTTGGCGCCCTCCTCGAAGCGGATCCGCTCCGGTCGCGTCGTGGCGTGGCCGACCAGGAACGCGCGCAGGCACATGAGGCCGACGACCTCGGCGGATCCGTAGACGTACTCGGTGAAGGACGCGGGCGTGTGCTCCATCCGACGCAGGTCCATGCGCATGGACGCGAAGAACGGCGCGGTCAGCTCGGCGCCGAAACCCGCGCGGCGGGCGGTGATCGCGAACGCGTGCACGACGAGGTTGGTGCTGTAGCCGCGGAGCATCGCGTCCTCGGTCTCCTGCTCCAGCGCATCCAGCAGGGCCTCGACGTGCGCGGGATCCACGCCCGCCCCGGCCGCGGCGCCGTCGACGATCTCGTCGGCCACGCGCACGAGCGCGTACACGTTCTCGATGTGCTGGCGGACGTCGGGGCCGAGCAGGCGCGACGCGAGCCCGAAGGAGGTGGAGTAGCGGCGGATCACGACCGAGGCCGTCTCCTGCGCCACGCGGTCGTACTTCTCGAGGCCCGTGGGCGCCTCGGGGGCGGCGGGCCGGCGGCCGGGCAGGCGACGCGTCATCGGATGCGCCCGAGCACGGACTCCGCGACGGGCGCGAGCTCCCGGCGGAGCGCCTCCGGCACGACCGGGTCGTCGAGGCGCGCGACGGCCGCGACCGCGAGGTCCCGCGCGACGCCCTCGGCGTAGGCGCGGGCGCCCGAGCTCTCCAGCACGGAGCGCACGAGCGCGGCCTCGCCGCGGGAGAGGTCGTCCTTGCCGACGAGCGCGCTGATCTCGCCCCACTCCGACGAGCGGACGGCGTGCGCGATGAGCACCGTGCGCTTGCCCTCGCGCAGGTCGCCGAGGTTGGTCTTGCCGGTCTCCTGCTCGTCGCCGAAGACGCCGAGCACGTCGTCGACCACCTGGTAGGCGATGCCGATGTCGCGGCCGAAGTCGCCGAGCGCCGCGACGATCTCCGGACGCGCGCCCGCGAGCACCGCGCCCGCCTGCAGCGGCGCCTCGAACGAGTAGACGGCGGTCTTCAGGCGCTCCATGCGGAGGATCTCGTCGACGCTCGGCACGTCCGCGGTGAGCGAGAACTCGACGTCGATGAGCTCGCCCGCGGCCGACGCGAACACGGCGTCGTCGAGGATCTCCATGAGGTGCGACCGCGTGAGGTCGCGCACGCCGCTCGCGTCGATCAGGCGGTAGGCGTTGACGAGGGCGAGATCCCCCGCGATGACGGCGGCCGACATGCCGCGGTGCTCGGCGAGCGGCTGGGGCAGGCCCTGCGTGGTGGCGATGTCGCGGTAGGCGCCGGAGACGTTGGGTCCGCCGCGCCTCGTGAAGTCGCGGTCGATGACGTCGTCGTGGACGATGAGCGCGGTGTGGAGCATCTCGAACGCGGCGCCGACGTGGGCCGCGGCCTTCGTGTCCTCGCCGCCGAGGCCGTCGTACGCGGCCATGACCATGCGGGGACGGAAGCGCTTGCCGCCGGCGGTGTTGGACTCGAGCGTGCGCCACAGCTTCACGTACTCGTCGCCCATGACCTCCGCGCGGACGAGCGAGCGGGCGAAGAACGCATCCAGCACGCCGTTCACATGGGCCTGCCTCGATGTGGAGACGGCAGCGAGGTTGGTGGCGTCCACGGATGAAACCTAACATCGTGGGGGTAACGGAAAGCAGGGAGCGCATGCCACAGCACACCGAGCTCGTCGTCCTCTTGGATGACGACGGCGAGACCATCGGGACGGCGCCGAAGGCGACGGTCCACACCCGCGACACCGCGCTGCACCTCGCGTTCTCGTGCCACGTCTTCGACGCGGAGGGTCGGATCCTCGTCACGCGCCGGGCGATCGGCAAGCTCACCTGGCCGGGCGTCTGGACCAACTCGTTCTGCGGCCACCCCGCACCCGACGAGGACATGCTCGAGGCCGTGCACCGCCGCGCCGAGCAGGAGCTGGGCCTGACGCTCTCGTCGGTCGAGCTCGTGCTGCCCGACTTCCGCTACCGCGCGACGGATGCCGCGGGCGTCGTCGAGAACGAGATCTGCCCCGTGTTCCGGGCGATCGCGGCCACGCCGGTGGATCCGCGGCCCGAGGAGGTCGGCGAGTACCAGTGGGTGGATCCCGAGGAGCTCATCCCCGCGGTCGCCCACACGCCGTGGGCCTTCAGCCCGTGGCTCACGCTGCAGCTGCCGCTGCTGTACCCGGAGCACGCGGCGCACGCGGGGCTCGCGGATGCGGACGCCGAGGCCGCGGTGCCCGCCGCCTGATCCGCCCGCATCCTCGGGGTCGGCACCGCACCGCTCGCTGTGGGCCACCGGCCCGAGGGCGCGGTCGTCGCCCGTAGCCTCCGCAAGTGGAATCCGAATCGGCGCGCAAGACCCGGGTCCGTCCCTTCTACGCGTCGCGGGCCGACGCCTACGACGCGATCGTGAGCACACCCGTTGAGGGCTGGATCGACGAGATCCGCGCGCATCGCGCGAGCGGCTCCCTGCTGGACGCGGGATGCGGCACCGGCCGCCATGCCGAAGCGCTTGCCCGGGCGGGATTCGAGGTCGAGCTGGCGGATGCCTCGCCGACCATCCTCGCGGTGGCGCGGACGCGCAACCCGGGGATCCGCGCGCACCTCGCGGACATCTGCACGATGGACCTGGGCCGGCGGTTCGACGTCGTCGCCTGCCGGGGCGTGCTGAACGACATGCTCGCGGATGCCGAGCGCTCCGCGGCCGTCGAGCGGCTCGCCGCCCACGTGGCGCCCGGCGGCGTGCTGGTGCTCGACGTGCGCGACCGCGACGCCACCCGCGATCGTGCAGGCAGCACGACCACATCGGAGGGCGCGCTGCCGGACGGACGCACCGTCCGGTTCCGCAGCAGCACGACCTGGGCGGATCCGCTGGTGCGCGTGACCGAGCTGCACGAGATCCTCACGCCCGGGGCGCCGACCGAGGCCGAGCCGTACGACTTCGCCATGCGTCCCTGGACGCGCCCGGAGCTCGTGGACGCGCTCGGCGCGGCGGGCCTGGTCGACGTCGCGATCGCCACGGCAGCGCATCGGCCGTCCGGCGATCGGCTGGTCGCCGTAGGACGTCGCCCGCTGACGCCGGAAGGCTGAGGGGCCCGGCCGCGATGCGCGGCCGGGCCCCTCGTCGTGGTACGGCGGGATCAGCCCCAGAAGGCGCGGATCTCGTCGGCGAGCCGCTCGCCCTGGCGGCGGCCCGCCTCGGCGGAGGCCTTCCGGGTCGAGAGCAGGAGCGAGTTCTCGCCGAACGCCGCCGTGCTCTCGGCGTCGGCCTGGATCACGAGCACGTCGGCCCGTCCGCGCAGCTGCTGCACGACGGTCGAGAGCGTCGGGCCCATGCCGCTCTGCGGGGCCTCGGGGCCGCACGCGATGACGAGGATCCGCTCGTGGTCGGCGACGACGTCGGCGTTCGTGCCGGAGCGCATGCCGCCGTCCATGTAGGGGCGGCCGTCGATGGTGACGGGCGGGAAGACGCCGGGCACGGCGCAGCTCGCGGCGGACGCGCGCACGAGGTCGGCGCCGGAGGCCTTGTCGAAGACGGTGAAGCGGCCGGTGCCGGCGTCGACGGCGGTGATGCGGAGATCCTGCTCGGGCCAGTCGCGGATGGGCAGCAGCTGGCCGATGCGCTCGACGCTCGCGGCGTCGTCCACCTCGGGGTCGTACTCCTCGAGCGCGAACTCGCCGATCTTCTGACGCGTGGGGATCTCGCCCGCGGTGCTCACGACGCCCTCGCCGATGACCTCGATCGTGCGGGAGAGGTCGCGGCTGCCCATCGGCTCCGCCATGCCGGCCACGTCGACGAAGTGCTCGTCGTAGGCGGCCTGGATGGCGCCCGCGCGCAGGTTGATCGCGACGACGGAACCGGCCGACGTGCCGACGACCGTGTCGGCCGCGCCCACGTCCACGCCCGCCGCGATGAGGCCCGAGAGGAGGCCGGTCTCCCATGCGATGCCGGCGACGCCGCCGCCGCCGAGCACCAGTCCCCGCGTCGGCGTGGTCGTGTCCCGCTCGGTGCCGGTCATGGTCCTCCTCTTCCGCGCGCCCGGAGGCACGCGTGCGCGTCGTGGTGGTGGTTGATGCGGCTCCATCATCCCCGAACACGGTGGACGCCGGCCGAGCGCGGGGTGCACGGGCGGTGGACGCGGTGAGGCTCAGCGCGCGGCGGGCGGATCCGCGACGGATGCGGACGCGACGTGGCCGGCGGGACCCGCTGCCGCCTCCCGGTAGACCTCGCGCACCTCCCCGAGGAACCGGGTCACGGCGGCGCGCTCCTCGGCGGTCAGGGCGTCGGCCGCGCGCGCGACGCCGCCGATCATGGGCATGAGCTCGGCCATGGCCCGGCCGACGGAGGCCGGCCGTGGGACCACGACGACGCGGCGGCGGTCGTGCGGGTGCGGGCGCCGGTCGACGTGGCCGACCTCGACGAGCCGGTCCACCACGAGCGTGGCCGCCGCGGTGGTGATCCCGAGGCGTCCCGCGAGCTCGGTGGGCGACAGCGATCCCTCCTGGATGAGGTGCTCCATCGCCTTCACGTCGGTGGGGTTGACCTCGAGCACACCGCCGAGCCGGCGCTCGAACCCGGCGGCGAGGCCCAGCACGTCGCGGAGGATCCGGCCGAGCTCGCCGGCCGCGCCCGCGTCCGCGGGGACGCCCGCGCCGGGGGCGGGCAGGGCCACGGCGGCCGCCGCCAGAGCGGCGGGCGCGTCCGCATGGGGGCGGGGACGGCGTCGGGGCATGAGGGCATCGTACGCTGCGGGTAGCTAAGCCACTTGACCATCAGTAGGCTGACGATCACCGCACCCCTGGAGGACCCGTGAGATCCATCGCCCGCTTCGTCAGCGCCCGCCGCACCGCCTGGATGGCGCTCGTCATCGCGGCCGCCGCCGTCGCCGCCCTGTTCGCCTTCCTGCCGAAGGGCGAGGCCGACGCCTTCCCGCCCTCCGGCCTGCCGGACTCGAGCCAGGCGAAGCAGGTGAGCGAGCTGCTCGAGCGGTTCCCGAGCGCCGACACGACCGTGGGGATCCTCGTCTTCAGCCGGGATGGCGCCGCGCTCACGGACGCCGACACCGCCGCGATCGCGCAGCGCGCCGCCGCCCTGGCCGCCGACTCGATCGCCCCGCAGGCCGTCGTCCCGCAGCTCAGCGATGACGGGCGCGCGGCGCTCGTCGCGGTGCCGCTCGACGCGTCGGAGGCCGCCGACGACGTCGCCGGGACGGCCGAGACGCTCCGCACCACGGCGGCGGACGGACTGCCGGACGGGCTCGTCGCGCAGCTCACCGGCCCGGTCGGCTTCCAGGCCGACATCTCGAACGCGTTCGCGGGCGCCGACTTCCGGCTCCTGCTCGTGACGGTGCTGGTGGTCGCGGTGCTGCTCATCGTCACGTACCGCAGCCCCGTGCTCTGGATCGTCCCGCTCGTCGTGGTCGGCGCGGCCGACGGACTCGCCCGCGTGGTCGTCACGGCGCTCGCGGATCCGCTCGGCATCACGATCGACGCCTCCATCGGCGGGATCCTCTCGGTGCTGGTCTTCGGCGCCGGCACGAACTACGCGCTGCTGCTCGTCGCGCGCTACCGCGAGGAGCTGACGCGCCAGGAGGACCGCCACGCGGCGATGCTCACGGCGGTCACGAGCGCGGGACCCGCCATAGCGGCGAGCGGCGGCACGGTCGCGCTCAGCCTGATCACGCTGCTGCTCGCCGAGCTCTCCGGCAACCGCGCGCTCGGGTTCGCGTGCGCGATCGGCGTGCTCATCGCGATCGCCGCCGCCCTGCTCGTGCTGCCCGCGGCCCTCGTGGTCTGCGGGCGCGGCCTCTTCTGGCCGTTCATCCCGCGCGCCGGGACCGACGCCGACCACGGCGGGAAGCCGGGCGTGTGGCGGCGGCTCGGCCTCGGGGTCCGGCGTCGCCCGGCGGTCGTGGCCGTCGTCGCCCTCGCCGGCGTCGGCGTGCTCGCGCTCGGCCTCGTCGGCGCGCGGGTCGGCCTCTCGCAGACGGACCAGCTTCTCGGCGACCCCGAGTCGGTCGCGGCCCAGGAGGTCGTCGACGCCTCGTTCTCCGCCGGCCTCACGGCGCAGACCGTCGTGCTCGCACCGGACGCGGTGGCCGACGACGCGGTCGCCACGGCCGAGTCCGTCCCCGGCGTCGCGGGCGCCCGGGCGGGCGAGTCGGCGGAGGGCCGCACGCGCATCGACGTGCAGCTCGACGCCGAGCCCGAGAGCGCCGCGGCCTTCGCGGCCGTGCAGGACCTCCGCGACGCCTACGCGGACGCGCCGGGCGCCGAGTCTACGACGCTCGTCGGCGGCAGCGACGCGACCGCGGCCGACACGGCCGCCTCCTCCGAGCGGGACCAGGGGCTGATCATCCCGATCATCCTGGCCATCGTGTTCGTGATCCTCGGCCTGCTCCTGCGTTCGCTGGTGGCCCCGGTGATCCTGATCGCGAGCGTGCTGGCGACGTTCTTCGCGAGCCTCGGCGCCGCGAACGTGCTGTTCCAGCAGGTGCTCGGCTTCCCCGCGTTCGACGCGAACGTGGTGCTGTTCGCGTTCCTCTTCCTGGTGGCGCTGGGCGTCGACTACAACATCTTCCTCGTCACCCGGGCGCGCGAGGAGCGGCGCCTGCACGGCACGCGCGAGGGCATGGTGCGGGCGCTCGCGTCGACCGGCGGCGTGATCACCAGCGCGGGCATCCTCCTCGCCGCGGTCTTCGCGGTGCTCGGCGTGCTGCCCGTGGTCGCGCTCACGCAGATCGGCGTCATCGTCTGCATCGGCGTGCTCCTCGACACGCTCGTGGTGCGGACGCTGCTCGTGCCGGCGCTGGTCTTCCTGCTGGGCGACCGGTTCTGGTGGCCGTCGCACCGAGGCGCGCGGCACCGTGAGACGGTGGACGCATGAGACTCGCCGAGGCGCTGATGGAACGGTCCGACCTGCAGAGGCGCATCGAGTCGTTGCGGAGCAGGATCCAGGCGTCGGCCCGGTACCAGGAGGGCGAGGATCCCGCGGAGGACGCCGCCGCGCTGCTCGCCGAGGCGGGCGAGACCGTCGACCGGCTCGCGGCGCTCGTGACGCGGATCAACCTCACCAACACGGCCGCCCGCCTCGACGACGGCACGGCCCTCACGGCGGCGCTCGCCCGGCGGGATGCGCTGCGGACGCAGCACGGGATCCTCACGGCCGCGGCCGATGCCGCCTCCGGTCGGGCAGGCGCGAGCGGCGCCGGCTACGCGCCGCGGCAGATGCGGAGCGAGCTGCGGCAGATCGCGGCGCTGCCGATCCGCGAGGTGCGCGACCGAGCCGACGACACGGCGCGCGAGCTCCGGGAGCTCGACGCCCGGATCCAGCGCGCGAACTGGGAGGTGGAGCTGGTCGAGGAGGTCGACGGGCAGGAGGTCGATGGGCAGGAGGCGTAGGGGCGAGTCGGTAGTCGTCCGGAGCGGGCACACCCCGGCGGATCAGCGGGCAACCTGATCCCCTGTGGCGCGGAGGGCAGCGCACCCGGCGAGAGCCGAGCACACGTCAGCCCCGCACCTCGCACCGGGAACGGTGCACGGGTACAGCTCACCACCACGTGCCGGTCGGACGACGAGGGCGGGTTCGGGGACCTCGCCCCCCATGATGCGGGCCCGGTGCGATGCGCGCCGGGCCCGTCGTCGTGCGATGCGCGATCCGTCGTGTCGGCGCGCGGTGTCAGCCAGCGGCCGCGCGCACCTCGGCGGCCGTCACGACGCACGCCGCGCGCGCGTTCGCGCCGCTCGACGTCTGCTCGGTGACGACGGCGCCGTCCACGAGGATCCGGCAGGTCAGGTCCCCCGCCTCGGCGCTTCCCGTGCCGACGAGGATCAGCCGCTCGTCGTCGAACTCGCTGCCGCCCGGGAGGACGACGTCGCGCGTGAACGGCAGCGGCTGATCTGCGGCCTCGTCCGCGCTGAAGACCTCGCCGAGGCGGTCGGACCACGCGGCGCTCACGGTCGGGACGGTGCCCGTCAGCTCGTAGGAGACGGTCACGTCGTCGGCGGTGGCCCCGTCGTCCGGCGACCCCGTGCCCTGCGGCTCGGGCATGGGCACCGGGCTCGCCGACGAGCGCGACTCCTCCACGGCGTCGCCGATGACCGAGGCGATGCCCACCGTGTAGACGATCGCGAGCACGATCGAGAGGATCAGCGCGACCACGCTGAGGATGAGGCCGCCGAGCGCCGTGCCCTTGGGCCGGTCCCTGAGGAGCAGGCCGATGATCCCGAGCACGATGCCGACCATCGCGAGGAACCCGGACGCGTAGTTGACGAGCGGGATGACCGACCCGACGAGCGACACGATGCCGACGATGAGCGCGGCCAGACCGACGCCGTTCGACGTCCTCCGCTCGCGCGGCGGGGTCGATTCGGGCTCGGGCGCGTAGCGGAAGGTCATGCATCGACCCTGCCAGGGAGGCGGGCGGATCCGGCCGTCGCGGGATCACGATCGCGCGACGGCCGGGCGCGCGTCAGGCGGCGAGCACCTCGGCGACCGGCGTGAGCGGCAGGTCGAGCGCCGCCGCGACGTGCGAGTTCGTCACGTGCCCGTCGTGCACGTTGAGGCCGAGGGCGAGCGCCGGATCCTCCGCGAGGGCCCGCTTCCAGCCCTTCTCGGCGAGCGCGATCACGTACGGCAGCGTCGCGTTCGTGAGCGCGCGCGTGGAGGTCTCCGGCACCGCGCCCGGCATGTTGGCGACGCAGTAGTAGACGCTGTCGTGCACCGCGAAGGTGGGGTCGTCGTGCGTGGTGGGGCGGGATCCCTCGAAGCAGCCGCCCTGGTCGATGGCGATGTCGACGAGCACGGACCCCTTCTTCATGGTCGCGACCATCGCGTCGGTCACGAGCTTCGGGGCCTGCGCGCCGGGGATGAGGACCGAGCCGATCACGAGGTCGGCGTCCTTCAGCTGCGCCGCGATCTCGTACGCCGAGGAGACGCGCGTCTGCACCTGCCCGCCGAAGCGGTTCTCGAGGTCGCGGAGGCGCGGGATGGAGAGGTCGATGATCGTGACGTCCGCGCCCATGCCGAGCGCGTTCGCGGCCGCGTGCTCGCCCGCGACGCCGCCGCCGATCACGACGACGCGCGCCTTCGGGGTGCCGGGCACGCCGCCGAGGAGGATCCCGCGCCCGCCGGCCGCGCGCATCAGGTGGTACGCGCCGACCTGGGTGGAGAGCCGGCCGGCGACCTCGCTCATCGGCTGGAGGAGCGGCAGCTGGCGGTTGGGGAGCTGCACCGTCTCGTAGGCGATGGCCGTGGTGCCGGAGGCGACGAGCGCGTCCGTGCAGGGCCGCGACGCGGCGAGGTGCAAGTACGTGAAGAGGGTCTGGCCCGGGCGCATGCGCGGGTACTCCTCGAGAATCGGCTCCTTGACCTTGAGCAGCAGGTCCGCCGCGCCCCACACCTCGTCGGCCGTCGCGACGATGGTCGCGCCCGCCTCGACGTAGTCGGCGTCGGTGATGCTGGATCCGAGCCCCGCGCCCTCCTGCACGAGCACCTCGTGGCCGCGGCGCACGAGCTCGTGCACGCCCGCGGGCGTCGCGGCGACCCGGTTCTCGTTGTTCTTGATCTCGGTGGGGATCCCGACCTTCATGCGCGTGCTCCGTCTCGTCTCCCCGCGAGGTGCGGCCGGCGGCAGCGATGCGGGAGGGCGAGACTCATGGTGGCCATCGTGCGTTTCGAGCGCGTGAAATCCGTAGGATCGTCGGCGACGGCCGCTCGATCCGCGTGATCGTGCGCCCACCAGCCGAGGAGGACCGGATGCCGACGAAGGAACTGCGGACGCCCGAGCCGCTCGACGCGATCGACCGGAAGCTCGTGGCCCTCCTCCGGGCCGACGCGCGCACCCCGAACAGCCGCCTCGCCGAGCAGGCGGGCATCGCGCCGTCGACGTGCGTGACCCGCGTGCGCGGCCTCGTGGAGCGCGGCGTGATCACCGGCTTCACCGCCACGATCGACGCGGATGCGGTGGGCGTGGGCCTGCAGGCGCTCATCAGCATCGCGATCCGCGCGGGCGCCCGCCACGAGATGGCCGCGTTCGCGTCCGAGATGCGCGAGCTCGCCGACGTCGTGCAGCTCTTCTTCCTCGGCGGATCCGAGGACTTCATCCTCCACATCGCCGTCCGCGACAGCGACCACCTCCGCGACTTCGTGCTGAAGCACCTCTCGGCGCACCCGGCGGTGGCCTCGACCCGCACGAGCGTGGTGTTCGACCACCACCATTCGGGTCCGGCGGTGGGGGATCCGGCGAGCTAGCGCGCTAGACGATCGGCGACGGCTCCGGCACATCCGCGGTAGGGCTTCCGCATCGGGCGCGGAGCTCGTCGACTATCGCCTGCTCTCGCGGGTTCACGGCCCCGTTGATGGAGGCGACGCGCTCAGCGACACCCAGGAGATCGGTGAGATCCCCTTCCTCGGCATCGATGCGACGCCACACGTCGGCTGGCTCGATCTCGACCAGCTGAGCGAGTTGTTCGTCGATGACGCCGTGGTCATCGCGGACGACCCGCACGAGGTGCTTCATGAGCAGCGCTTCATCATCAGCGATCTTCTTGTCCGCCATGATGACCAGCCAGGTCACCCAGAGAGCCAACTGAGGATGGCGGCTGCGCGCGCTCAGCCCGCCGGCCATCTCGATGACACGAGCCTCGTTCCGGAATACGGAGCGCGCGTGGCGCCCTGCGATCAAGGTCGAATAGCGGTTCAGCACCACCGCCACGGGAACGCCGATCAGCGGGATGCCGATCTTGATCACGTTGCGCTGCAGGAGGAACTTGCCGACGAACGGGAGCCCCTTGGCGGCATTGAGCACGCCCTTCGAGTAGAAGCGCTTGAGCACGGGCCGCACGAGGACAGGAACGCCCTTGGCGACGCCTTCTCGCAACGCTTCGCCGCCCTTGATCGTGAAGGCCACTCGAATGAGCTTCCAGAGGTCGGCGGGATCGGACAGATCCAGCGGGATTCGGTACAGCACGGCGACGTCGTAGGCCAAGCGCAGCTGCAGCTGAGTGAGAAACGCCACGTCGACCATCACGGTCACGATGGCGGCCGGTACGGTCGCAGGCGACGCGCCCCCGAGGGACCCGATCGTGGCGGCGATGGCTGCCGTATACGCGCTCGCCGAAAGCCCGCCCTCGAGTGCCGCATATCGCGACGCCATCTTGATGCGCTGGTCGACGATCCCGTCGGCGGGGACGCCCTGATACTTCTCCTGGAAGTACTGCCAGGTGGCCTTCTCCGTGTAGGAGCCCAAAGCGTGGGCAGCGAGCTTCTCGAACCAATTGCCGGACTTGATGTCGTCGCCACTCAGGCTTGTGACGAAGTCGCGCAGCTTGTCCTGTTCCTCCTGGACGTCGGCGCGGATCGCGGGGTCCGCGGGCTCCTCGGGGTCGAGCGCTTCGGTCGACGTATCGGCCATGACGGAGTCTCCTAGGGATCGGGTGTCCCGTCAGGCTGGCAGAGACGTGACCTCATTGATGCCCCTCGAACGGGACGGCAGCCTCAGCCGCAAGTGAGCGAGTGGCAGCCTCAGCTGTCTAGCGCGCTAGACGTCCGCACCGTCGCTCAGCGGATTCCGTGCCCCGGGTGCTCCACGTCATAGCGCTCGCGCGACTCCGCGATCCCCGCGCGCTCCGCGAGCGCCCAGTCGGCGAGGGCCTTGACGAGGTGCGTGAGCCGGCTGCCCGACGGCGTGAGCGCGTACGAGACCTGCGCGGGCACCGTCGGGAAGACCGTGCGGGTGACGAGGCCGTCGCGCTCGAGCCGCCGGAGCGTGAGCGTCAGCATGCGCTGCGAGATCCCCTCGACGGCACGCTGGAGCTCGCGGAACCGCCGCTCCCCCGACGCCAGCTCGACGACGACCATCACCGACCAGGTGTCGCCGACCCGGTCGAGCACGTCGCGGATCCCGCAGTCGGGGTGGTCCTCGCGGCCGCAGGGCTCGAGGTCGGCGGCCACCGCGGTGTGAGTGAGTGACACGGAAGTGCCTCCTTGTGAGAGATCGGGGGTCGCAGCACGCTCGGTGACGTCACCGAATCCGAACCACGAGAGGTGGATCCATGATCCTCGTCACCGGCGCCACGGGCCAGCTCGGCTCCGCCATCCTCCAGCACCTCCGCACGATGGGAACGGATGCGATCGGCAGCAGCCGCTCCGGTGCCGACGGGATGCGGCGGATCGACCTCGACGACCCCGCGACCGTCTCCTTCGCCGGCGTCGACACCCTGGTGCTCGTCTCGGCGGGCGAGGCCGAGGACGATGTCGTGACCGCGCGGCACGACGCCGCGATCACGGCGGCCGAGCGCGACGGCGTCAGCCACGTGATCTACACGAGCGTCGCGGCGGAGGGGGATCACCTCGCCTTCGCGCTCGCGCACCGCTGGACCGAGCGGCGCCTCGCCCGCACCCGCGTGCCGTCGACCGTGCTGCGGAACGGCCTGTACGCGGAGCTGTTCGGCGCGCTGCTGACCTGGCGCGGATCGCGGCTGGATTCGGCATTCGGGGACGGCGCCCTCGCGGCCGTCGCGCGCGGGGACCTCGCGGAGGCGGCGGCCGTGGTCGCCCGGGCTCCAGAAGCGCACGCGGGCCGCCGGTACGACCTCGTGGGGCCGGCGATCACGGCCGCCGAGGTGGCCGAACGCGTGGGTGTGCCGCTCGACCGTCTCGACTTCGCCGCCCGGCGCGCGTCCTACGTGGACGCCGGTCTGAAGCCGTTCCAGCCCGCGATGCTCATGTCGATCCATACGGCCGTGCGGCACGGGTTCCTCTCCGAGACGAGCGACGACCTGGCGATGCTGCTGGGCCGCGCGCCCATGGATGCGGTGCAGGTCGCGGCCGATGCGGCGTCTGCGGCGCGGCCTGCCTAGCAGCGCGACTCCGACCGAGCGACGACCACGGGCGACCCGCTGGACGGCCCGCCCGCATCCCGTGACACTGAGCGCATGCCCCTCGTCGCCGTCTCACCCCATCCGGACAGCGCATGGATCGCCTGGTCGTTCGCGCACTCCCCCGAGGCGGTGTGGGCGGCGCTCACGGAGCCGGAGGCGATCGCCCGGTGGCTCGGCGCCGTCGTGGAATGCGACGTCCGCCCCGGTGGGACGCTCGTCGTCGACCACGGCGAGGGCGTCAGATCCCGCAGCGCCGTGGTCGAGGCCGACCTGCCGCATCGACTGACGATGACATGGGACTTCCCGGACGAACCGGCGTCGCACGTGGAGATCACCCTGCGCGCGTCCGAGGATCGCACCGTGCTCGAGCTCGTGCACTCCGGGCTCGCGGAACTGGCGGAGTCCTACCGCATCGGCTGGATCACGCACCTCACCTATCTGGAGGCCGTAGCTGATGGAGTGCCGCTGCCCGCGTCGCAGTTCTGGTCGCTGCATGCGACGCTGCAGCGGGGGCTGACCGGAGGCTCTGCCGGACCCGCCCGGCCGCAGATCGTGTGCGTCTGCGGATCCATGCGCTTCCGCGACGAGATGCGGGAGGCGGCTCGCGACCTGGCCCTGGCGGGGGTGATCGTCGTAGCACCGGCCGAAGCGGACGGGTCGGTCGACGCCGATCAGAAGGCCGCGCTCGATGCCCTCCACCTCAGGAAGATCGACCTGGCGGATCGGGTGCTGGTCGTGAACCCGGGCGGTTACGTCGGGGAGTCCACGCGTCGCGAGATCGCCTACGCCCGAGCGGCGGGCAAGCCGGTCGCGTTCACCGACCCGACCTGAGCCGGCTGGAGAGGCCTACTCCCCCGACTGCCCCGCGTCGGTCACCGTCACGTCGGTGTGCACGAAGTTGAGGTGCGAGCGGGAGGCCGTGGGGCCGCGCTGGCCCTGGTAGCGGGAGGCGTACTCGCCGGATCCGTAGGGCTTCTCGGCGGGCGACGACAGGCGGAAGAAGCAGAGCTGGCCGATCTTCATCCCGGGCCAGAGCTTGATGGGCAGCGTCGCGACGTTCGACAGCTCGAGCGTGACGTGGCCGGAGAACCCGGGGTCGATGAAGCCGGCGGTGGAGTGCGTGAGGAGGCCGAGGCGGCCGAGCGAGCTCTTGCCCTCGAGGCGCGCGGCGACGTCGTCGGGCAGCGTGACCAGCTCGAACGTGGATCCGAGGACGAACTCGCCCGGGTGCAGGATGAACGGCTCCCCCGGCTTCGACTCGATGAGGCGGGTCAGCTCGGGCTGGTCTTCTGCGGGGTCGATGTAGGGGTACTTGTGGTTGTCGAACAGCCGGAAGAAGCGGTCGATGCGCACGTCGATGCTCGCGGGCTGCAGCATCCCGGGGTCGTACGGATCGAGGGCCACTCGTCCGGCGTCGAGCTCGGCGGTGATGTCACGGTCGGAGAGGAGCACGGCAGGAGCCTACCGGCGCGGGGTGGCGCCCGGCCGGACTCTTGCTAGGCTGTGGTCTCGACCCGGCCCCAGGCCGGTCGCGCGAGTGTAGTTCAATGGTAGAACTTCAGCTTCCCAAGCTGATAGCGCGGGTTCGATTCCCGTCACTCGCTCCAATACCAACACCGCGATGTTGTCGGCAACCGCCCCTCGGATTGCATTCAGCTCTTGAGGCACCCCTGAACGGGGGTTACGAATGCCCTTGCGCATTGCGTAAGGCCAGCTCAATATGAAGTATGGCCCTCTCAAATGTTTCTTTCTCAAGCACTACGTACGTTCCGATAATCAAGTCAAAAAAGGCAGAACTCGACGCTCTTTCCGGCTGCAACTCCCCTTCCCTTGTTCCTCTAATCGAAGTACTTGAACCAGTCACGGCAGCAGCTCAGGTAACCCAAGCCTGGAACCCAGACGACGTCGCCTGGGTGCAGGTTCTGAATCCCGACGGGACGGAGGACGCATATTTTGCAGCCTACGTGACCAACTTCTTCGCAGAGCTTCGATTTGCGGGCACCTACGTTCCCGTAATTACAGCGACTGAGGAGCCAGACACTTTGGCCTCAATTGCTGAAATCATGGAAATGGATGAGCGAGGTGTAGTCATCCGCATCGATGTGGAAGAGCTTATTGACGAGGGTATTGATAGCGTAGCGGATATTCTCGGCACCATCGATGCGCTAGGCACTGATCCGTCTCACGTGGATCTTGTCGTGGACGCTGGACTGCTTACCGGCACCGCGGTCGTACGAGCCGCCGTCGCCGGGCAGGCTGTTCAAAAACTACCCACAATCAGCGCCTGGAGAAACGTAGTCTTGGCGTTTTCTGCATTCCCGGCGCAACTGGGAGAAGTTGCCGCTCGCGAGACCGTCACGGCCATAGCCCGCGAGGACGCGGCCGCCTTCATCACCGTAAGACACACCATTGATCGTGATATTATATTTAGCGATTACACGGTCGGTGTCCCCACATACGGCAGCGCGCCATTCACGCCCATACCGAATATGAGATATGCTTCGGATACCGAATGGTACATCCATCGAGGCAAAGAGCGCAAAGGCCCTGCGGAGCAGTATCGGAAGTTAGCGTCCGATATCGTAGAATCAACGTACTACTCTGGCCCCGCCTACAGTCCCGGAGATAACCGGATCAGCGAGATTGCGGCAAAAACCTCCGGGCCAGGAAACGCGACGACACACCTGATGATTGCGGTGTCGCGTCACATTCACGTAGTTCTCGACCGTCTCGCCACCCTTGGCGAGCCGTGATCGCAGACGAAACGATCTTCCGCAGATCATCTCCCGTCGTTACTTCAGCAAGACGTTGCCACAGGACATCTCGAGGCTTGGAACGCAATCCCGTTGAATGACCGAGAGAGTCGAGAGCCTTAAGCGCCTCATCTCTCCAAAGCAGGCTAGCGAGGGGGACTGACTCGACTCGCGTCGTCAAAGTCGGCTTACGCACCCTCTTGTAGGAAAGACCTTCTCCCTCAATGCGACTAACAACCGACAGGCCCCAGCCGCGCCATAAGACCGCCCGTGCCGCTTTAAGATGGCGTGGAGTGATTACTAAAGTGCAGTAGTCAAAGATCTCGCTATATACTTTCATTTGCCGGGGCAGGCGAGATAGTGTATCCAAGTCGCTTTTTAATTCAAATCCTTGAAATCTTTCCCCGATCACAGCAAGGTCTATTCGACCTCGTTCTCCAAGAACAAATTCATCAACAAAGAGATGGTTGGACTGTACATTTGCATTCGCCATTTCGGACCGCACTGTAGCCCGCACGAGCTCTCGTAGCTCAGATTCCGTCACAGGTAACATAGTCCTACTAGCCTAGTTGTTTTCGATATCATTGAATTGCGTGCGTAACCCATTTACGACCCGACCGAAACGGATGCCAGAACCCGGGAACATCAACAATGGTGCTTAATTAATTAAAGTGGCGCTCTGGTGCGTAGCCAAAAAGCATGGCTGGGGAAACGGGTGGGGCAATTTTCTATTGTGTCGCGACCTAACCGCGACCTATTCTGGCGTATAGCCACACATGCCCGCCTTATAGTTTGAATGCCAACTATCAAAACATATGAATAAGATGATATTAAGCGTTCGCTCTGACCGAGCACGGTTGAAGTAACGGCCGGCTCTTTTAGCCATGTTGTCCCGAATGCTCCCGTACCACTTCAGTCAGCTGAGCCAGATCCTCCTGAGCTTTCACCAGCATGTCGTCAGCAGCCGGAAGGCAGTAGTTTTTGCCGTGCCCTTGAGAATCAAGAACGACAAGACAACCATCCCCAGGTTCGATCTGGTGAGCTTGAGCTCCCGTCTTGTGTCGCTGACAGATTCGCGGTCGGACTGCCACCTCATACGACAAGTGACTCATCACGGATTTGACTTGAGGCAAGACATGCTCCTTCGGCTGGCTGCACACATTTGACGTAGCTCTATAGAACCTTGTTCTAGCTCACATTACAGCACTGCCTGAAGCGCAAGCTAGACGTCGCTCGGTCAATTTTTTGACTGGTGGCAGGCCGTCCCAATTAAGCCCCGAGTGAGTTTGCTTCCGATCTCCCTTAGGTGGGCGGCACTGCATCTAACCGAAACATTTTCAGCATGCCTGTGCGTCAGGAAAGACTTCGATTGCAGGTGCACTAGCGAATCGCGCTACTGACCTCCGCCAACAACGACGCCATCCCCGCCTCCGCCGTCGCCGCATCCCCGTCGCGGATTGCGTGCGCCACCTGCTCATGTGTGTCCAGCGCATGCGGTCGCGGCGTCCGCGGCATCAGCCCCTGGTGCGTGCGACCGCTGAGAACCTCCGTGATCACCTCGCGGAGGGCGCAGAACATGTCGTTGCCGCTGGCCTCGAGGATCAGGTGGTGGAACTCGATGTCGGCGGCGAGGAAGTCGACGAGGGCGCCAGCCTCGCCGAGGCGGCGGAGATCCACCGCGAGCTCGGCGATGCGGGCGCGCTGAGCGGCGGTGGCGTTGCGCGCGGCCAGCGACGCGGCGACCGGCTCCACCGCGCGGCGCAGCTGGGTGAGGGAGCGGAACTGGTCCGAGCGGCCGGGGCCGGTGAGGCGCCAGCGGATGATGCGCGGGTCGTAGACGTTCCAGCGATCCGCGCCCTGCACCACGAGGCCGACGCGGCGCTTCGGCACGAGGAGCGCCATCGCCTCGAGCACGCGCACGCAGTCGCGCACCACCGTGCGGGAGACGCCGAAGCGCTGCTGGAGGTCCTCGATGGTGAGGCGGGTGCCCTTCGCGAGACGGGCGTCGACGATGTCGCGGCCGAGCTCCTCGATGATCCGCGTGGCCAGCACCGTGGCGGCGGGGACTGCGGCGACTGGAATCGAGACAGGGGCGGGAACGGGGTCCGGCGCCGATGCCGGGGTGGAGGGAGACCGCGTCGTCATGGACCTCTCCGGGTGTCGGCCGGCGGGCCGCCGACCGCTCCACCATAGGTCGGCGCGCGCCGCCCGCCGAACACCTGCCGCATGAAAGGTGTTACCTTTTCGGCACGGCGACCCGTCGCCGCCCGCATCGACCGACGAGGGAGTCCGCATGGCCGCACATCCGCGCCACGTCGTGGTGATGGGGATCTCCGGATCCGGCAAGACCACGATCGCCACCGCCCTCGCCGAGCGGCTCGGCTGGACCTTCGCGGAGGCGGACGAGTTCCACCCCGAGGCGAACATCGCGAAGATGTCGGCCGGCACGCCCCTCACCGACGGCGACCGCTGGCCATGGCTCGAGTCCATGCGTGACTGGATGGGCGGCGAGGCCCGCGCCGGACGCAGCACCGTCGTCACCTGCTCGGCCCTCAAGCGCTCGTACCGCGACCTGCTCGACAGCGCGGAGGGCGACGTGCGCTTCGTGCACCTCTCCGGCGACACCGAGCTGATCCGCGATCGGATGAAGACGCGCAGCGGCCACTTCATGCCGGCCTCACTGCTGCCGTCGCAGATCAGCACGCTCGAACCGCTCGACGCCGGCGAGCGCGGCCTCACGCTCGAGAACACCGGGACGCCCGACGAGGTCACGACCCGCATCGTCGACGAGCTCGGCCTCGTCGCGAGCTAGCGCGACCGTCCGCCACCCCGCACCACCACCGCACACCGCACGGTTCATCAACGGAGAGAACATGACCATCGAAGACTGGACGCAGACCCTCACCGCGGGTCCGCTCCTCCTGATCGCCGCGGGCGCCATCGCCGTCCTGCTGTTCCTGATCATCGCACTGCGCGTCCACGCGTTCGTGGCGCTGATCCTCGTGAGCCTCGCGACCGCGTTCGCCACCGGGATCCCGACCTCGCAGATCGTGACCGTGCTCGTCGGCAGCTTCGGCTCCACGCTCGGCACGGTCGCGCTGCTCGTCGGCCTCGGCGCGATGCTCGGCCGACTGGTCGAGACCAGCGGCGGCGCGAAGACGCTGGCCGACACCCTGATCCGCCTCTTCGGCGAGAAGCGCGCCCCCTTCGCGCTCGGCGTCGCATCGCTGCTGTTCGGGTTCCCGATCTTCTTCGACGCCGGCCTGGTCGTGATGCTGCCCATCGTCTTCTCGGTGGCCCGTCGCCTCGGCGGCGGCGTGCTCCGCTACGGCCTCCCCGCCGCCGGCGCCTTCTCGGTGATGCACATCTTCGTGCCGCCGCACCCCGGACCCGTCGCGGCGTCCGAGTTCTTCGGCGCGAACGTCGGCATCGTGATCATCGTGGGCCTCATCGCCGCGATCCCCACCTGGTACGTCACCGCCTACCTCTTCGGGCTCTGGGTCGGCAAGAAGTACGTGCTGCCGATCCCCTCGATCCTCGGCCAGGCCGACGAGCACGCCGAGTCGAACCCGCCGAAGTTCGGCACCGTGCTCTCCGTGCTGCTGCTCCCGCTGATCCTGATCTTCCTGAACACCGGCCTCAACGCCGCCTCGACCGGCGGGATCCTCCCCGAAGGCACCAGTGACGAGACCTGGTACCAGGTGCTCCGCACCATCGGCGAGACGCCCGTCGCGCTGCTGATCTCGCTGCTGTTCGCGGCGTTCCTCCTCGGCCGGCGCCGCGGGATCGACAAGAGCGCGCTCGAGAAGACGCTCGAGTCGGCGCTCGGCCCGGTCGCGTCCGTCATCCTGATCACCGGCGCCGGCGGCATGTTCGGCGGCGTCCTCCGCACCAGCGGCATCGGCGACGCCCTCGCCGACGTGCTCGGCGACCTCGGCATCCCGATCATCCTGGCGGGGTTCCTCATCGCGGCGATCCTCCGCATCGCGCAGGGATCCGCGACCGTCGCCCTCACCACCGCCGCGGGCCTCATCTCCCCGGCGATCCTGGCGGGCGACTACAACGCGTTCCAGGTCGCGGCGCTCGTCGTGGCGGTGGCGGGCGGATCCGTGGTCGCGAGCCACGTGAACGACTCCGGCTTCTGGCTCGTCGGCCGCTTCTTCGAGATGGACGTGAAGACGACCCTCAAGACCTGGACGGTGATGGAGACCACCATCGGCGTGATGGGCTTCGCGATCGCGACGGCGGTGTTCGGGGTGGCGTCGCTGGCGTAGCGACGCACATGCCGATGACACGAGGCCCGTCCCGCTCTCCGCGGGGCGGGCCTCCGTCGTCCCGTCGGGCTACTGTGCCCCCATGGACGACCAGCCCCAGACCGTGCCCGAGCTCGCCGACCGCATCGGCGTCGACCCGAAGCGGGTGCGCGCGTGGCTCCGTCGGCAAGGCTGGCGAACGCCGGGCGAGCACGGGATGCGCTGGGAGCTCGACGCCGAGCAGGTCCGCCAGGTGGAGGAGCGCTTCTCCCCGCGCTAGGTGCCGCCGTCGGTCGCCGGCTGGCACCGCGGGCACCACCACGCCCGCCGCCCGCGCTCGCTCGTGCTCCCCGGATCGTCGACGCCGAGCACGGTCGTCCCGCAGCGCAGGCACGGCCGGCCCGCGCGGCCGACGACCCAGTGCGTGCGGCCGCGGCGGGGATCGCCCGTCGTGATCTGGTACGCCGCCGGCACCGTCGCCGAGTGGCGCAGCGATCGGGCGGCGAGGTCGACGAGCGGTGGGAGGTCCACGTCTCGGACGCGCGTCGCCGGATGCACGCCGCGCAGGAAGCCGACCTCGTTGACCCACAGGTTGCCGAGGCCCGACATGGGGCGCTGGTCGAGGAGGGCGGCGCGGATCGTCTCGTCGGGCCGAGCTGCAAGGCGGGAGACGGCGAGCGCCGGATACCAGTCGTCGCGCAGCGGGTCCGGGCCGAGGTGCCCGATGACCGCGCGCTCGTCGCGGGTGGGGATCAGCTCGACCACCGGCAGGTCGATGCCCCAGAGGGTGCGGCCGTCGTCGAGGCGGAGGCGCACGCGCACCTGGTGCTGGATCCGCTCGGGCACCCGCTTGCCCGCGCCGGTGACCGTCCACGAGCCCTGCATGCGCAGGTGCGTGTGGAGGGTGGTGTCGTCGTCGAGCCGCATGAGCAGGTGCTTGCCGTGCGTGTCGAACCCGGTGATCCGCCGCCCGCCGAGCCGTGCACCCGCCCGCGCGCCGGACCGCAGCTCCCCGTCGGTGATGAGCGCGCCGCCGACCTGGCCGCGGAGGCGTGCGGCGAGGACGAAGACGGAGTCACCCTCGGGCATGGGTCGACGGTAGCGGGGGCCGCCGACAGGGGGTCAGGCGGGTCGGGTCAGGCGGGCGCGTGAGAGCGCGGGAGATCGCCGACCGTCGCCGCGTACCGCGACATGCGGCGGTGCTGGACGACCGCGAACGGCACCGTGGCGACGAGCATGACGAGGGCCACGAGGAAGAGGACGAGCAACCAGCCGGAGACGTCGCCGCGGAGCAGCGAGGGGACGAAGATCGAGACCAGCAGCAGCAGCGACTGACCCAGCTGGAACGGCTGCAGCGTGCGACTGTAGACGGCGAGGCGGGCGGCGCGCCATTCGAGCTCGGGATCGAGTTCTCGGCCCTTGCCTACGGCGCGCTGCCCGACCGCCTTGCGGTCCTCCTTGGACAGACCCGCTGTGATGGAGGATCCCGACAGCTGCGCCCCGACCGAGACGAACAGGCACGTGAGCGCCGGCGCGAGCAGCGAGAACTGGAGCACGAGGGCGACCGCCTGGGCAGTCTCCTGCGGCTCGAACCGATCGAGCAGCAGCGTCCCGCCGAGGGTGACGACGAGCGCGACCACGAACACCAGGCCGATGAGGCGCCACTTGCGCCGGGCCGTGTCCGCGGTCCAGTCGAGGTCGATCGACAGGGTCGGGGCGTCGGCGGCGAGGCGCGCGCCCAGACGGCGGACGGCGGCGGCCTGCGCGCGGAGCACCAGGATCCAGCTGGCGGCGGCAGTGGCGACGGCGGCCACCGCGAACCCGAGCACGACGAGCGGGGAGACGCCGCCGACCAGCGAGGCGACAGCGTGCACGACCACGGCGAGCGCGGTGATCCCGAGCCACACGATCACCCGCACCGGACGCCGGCGCGTCCCGGCGGATCGCTCGGGGTCCCGCCACGACTGCAGCTCCAGCAGGCCGAGCGCCGGGGCGAAGGCGAGCGCCAGGAGGCCGGCGATCAGCTGCGGGAGGACAGCGGCCGCGTCGACGTCGCCGACGACGGCTGCCTGGTACAGGCCGAAGCCGTAGAGCGTGCCGAGCCCGAGGATCAGCAACACCAGGACGATCAGCAGGGCGATCCGGGCGCCGAGGCTCCCGGCCCGCGCAGCGTCGGTCGGGGTGGATCCGGGGTCCGTGCCGTGTCCGCTCATCCCTCGAACGTATCGGCCGGACGCCACCCGCCCGTCCCGCCGCTGGCCCCCGTTCGAGCCCGGCCGCCCCTCCCCACGTGAACTCCCGCTGGATCCTCCGCGCATCCCCGCGCGCCCGCCGCCACCGCACGCGCGACGGGCCACACTCGACCCACGAACCCGAAGCCCGTCCCGACTGCCGCACGCCACCGCGGCGAAGGAGCCCCATGAAGATCACCGGCCGCACCGTCCTCATCACCGGCAGCACCTCCGGCATCGGGCGCGGGCTCGCCGAGCGGTTCCACGCCGCGGGCAACCGCGTCGTCATCGCGGGCCGCCGCCGGGAGCTGCTCGACGAGATCACCGCGCAGCACGACGGCATGGCCTCGGTCGTGCTCGACGTCGCCGACCCCGCCTCCATCACGGCCGCGCGCGACGAGCTCGCCGCGAGCCACCCCGACCTCGACGTCGTCATCACCACGGCCGGCATCATGCAGGCGGAGGACCTCCGGGATCCCGCGCACCAGGCCACCGCCGAGGCCATCGTCACGACGAACCTCCTCGGCACCATCCGCACGATCGACGCCTTCCTGCCCGGCCTGCTCGCCAGCGACGAGGCCACCCTGATGACCGTGTCGTCCGGCCTCGCCTTCGTGCCGCTGCCCGCCACGCCCACCTACTCCGCCACCAAGGCCGCCGTGCACTCGTACACGCAGAGCCTCCGCGCGCAGCTCGACGGCACGTCCGTCGAGGTGATCGAGCTGGTGCCGCCCAAGGTGCAGACCGCGCTCATGCCCGGCCAGGCCGAGGCGGCCGACGCGATGCCGCTCGAGGACTTCCTCGACGAGGTGATGGGGATCCTCCAGGCTCGCCCCGAGGACGAGGAGATCCTCGTGCAGGACGTCCACGGCCTCCGCTTCGCCGAGCGCGACTGCCGCCACGACGAGATGCTCGCACTGCTCAGCGGGCACTGATCCGCCGGGCCGACGGCCGGATCGGTCGGGCACGCACGCCCGCGCCTAGGCTCGATCCATGTCGACGACGATGCCGCCCGCCCCCGCCCGCACGCCCGACCCGGAGCCGACTGACGACCACGCCCGCCCCATCCGCTTCGGCATCGTCGGCGCCGCCGGCATCGCCGCCTCGGTCGTCCCCGACATGCTGCTGGTCCCCGGCGTCGAGGTCGTGGCCGTCCACTCCCGCACCCGCGCGAGCTCCGAGGCGCTGGCCGAGGCGCACGGCATCGCCCGGATCCACGACACCCTCGACGCGCTCCTCGCCGACCCCGAGGTGGACGCCGTCTACGTCGCCACCCCGCACACCCTCCACCGGTCGCAGGCCGAGGCCGCCCTCCGCGCCGGGAAGCACGTCGTCTGCGAGAAGCCCGCCACCACCACGGCGGAGGACACCCGCGCGCTCGTCGACCTCGCCCGCGCCGAGGGCCTGCTGTTCCTCGAGGCGCTCTGGATGGCGTTCTCCCCCGGCTGCCTCGCCGTCCACCAGGCGATCGCGGACAGTCGCATCGGGGATCCGCGCGCGATCTCCGTCGCCTTCGGATTCGTCACCGACGGGACGGGCCGACTCTGGGACCCGGAGGTCGGCGGCGGCACGCTCCTCGACATGGGCGTCTACCCGCTCGCCTTCGCGCACGGCCTGTTCGGCACGCCGTCGTCGGTGAATGCGGTCGGCACGGTGATCGACGGCGGCGTCGACACCGAGGTCGCGATCCTGCTCGGCTGGCCCGACGGCCGCCAGGCCACGCTCGCCTGCTCGCTCGTCGCGGCGCTCCCCACGGGCGCGACCGTCAGCGGCACGGCCGGCCGCATCGAGGTGGATCCGCTGTTCCTCGCCTCCCGCGCGCTCACGGTCGTGCCTGCCGACGGGGATCCGGAGCGGCAGGAGCACGCGATCGAGGGCCGCGGCTACGTCCCCATGTTCCGGGCGGCCCGGGACGCGATCCGCGCGGGTGCCGTCGAGTGCCCGGAGATGCCGCACGCGGAGTCGGTCGCCCTCGCGGAGCTGATGGACGGGATCCTCGCGGACATCGGCGCGCGCTGACCGGCGCCGGCAGGCGCACGTCCGGGGAGCCGTCAGAAGACGGTCGTTAGGGTCGATGGCGAGGCTCGCGCCTCCGCCCTGCGGCACGTCGACGGAGACGATCCGACCCGGAACGACCCCGAAGGAGAACACCATGACGCACGTCCTCGTGCTCGTCGGCAGCCTGCGCTCAGGCTCCACCAACCAGCAGATCGCCGAGGCGGCGGTGCGCCACGCCCCCGACGGCGTCACGCTCGACATCCACGCCGGCCTCGACCTGCTCCCCTTCTACAACGAGGACGTCGACGTCGAGGGATCCGTGCCCGCCGCCGCCGTGGCCTTCCGCGACGCGATCGCCGCCGCGGACGCCCTCCTCGTGGTCACCCCCGAGTACAACGGCACGATGCCCGCGGTGCTGAAGAACGCCATCGACTGGGCGTCGCGCCCCTTCGGCGCGTCCGCCCTCGCCGGGAAGCCGACCGCGGTGATCGGCAGCGCGTTCGGCCAGTACGGCGGCGTGTGGGCGCAGGACGAGGCCCGCAAGTCGCTCGGCATCGCCGGCGCGCACGTGCTCGAGGACGTCAAGATGGCCGTCCCCGAGTCGGTGATCCGCTTCGCCGAGCGCCACCCGGCGGACGACGCCGAGGTCGTGGCGCAGCTCCGCGAGGTGCTCGACGCCGTGCGCTCCTCGGCGACGGCCGCCTGAGCGCCGCACCACCGACAGGGCAGCACGCCCGCGCACGACGACGGCCGCGCCCCCGAGGGGACGCGGCCGTCGTCGTTCGAGCTCGGAGGCTACGGCTTCAGCACCACCTTGATGCAGCCGTCCTCCTTCTTCTGGAAGATCTCGTACATGTGCGCCGCCTCGCTGAGCGGCACGGAGTGCGTGACGAGGTCGAGGACGCCGAGCGGGTCGGACGGGTCCTCGACGAGGGGCAGCAGGTCCTCGATCCAGTACTGGACGTTGCACTGGCCCATGCGGATCGCGATCTGCTTGTCGAAGAGCGACTTCATGGGCAGCGGGTCGGCCTCGCCGCCGTAGACGCCCGAGATGGAGACGGTGCCGCCGCGGCGGACCGCGTCGAAGGCCGTGTGCAGAGCGGCGAGGCGGTCGACGCTCGCGACGTCCATGACCTTCTTCGCGATGCCGTCGGGCAGCAGGCCCGCGGCCTTCTGCGCGAAGGAGGCGGCGGGGCTGCCGTGCGCCTCCATGCCGACGGCCTCGACCATGGCGTCGGGCCCGCGGCCGTCGACCATCTCGCGCAGCTTGTCGGCCACGTCGTCGGTGAGGTCGAGGGTCTCGATGCCGTGGCGCTCGGCCATGGCGCGGCGCTCGGGGACGGGATCCACCGCGATGACGCGGTAGCCGAGGTGCTTGCCGATGCGGGCCGCGAACTGGCCGACCGGGCCGAGGCCCATGACCCCCAGCGTGCCGCCCTCGGGCACGTTCGCGTACTGCACGCCCTGCCAGGCGGTGGGGAGGATGTCGCTGAGGAAGAGGTAGCGCTCGTCGGGGAGCTCGGAGTTCACGACGATCGCGTTGACGTCGGCGAGCGGCATGCGGAGGCGCTCGGCCTGGCCGCCGGGGATGGATCCGTACATCTCGCTGAAGCCGTAGAGCGCGGCGCCGCTGCCCTGCGCCTTGACCTGCGTGGTCTCGCACTGCGTGAAGAGGCCGCGGTCGCACATGAAGCAGTCGTGGCACGCGATGACGAAGGGGACGACGACGCGGTCGCCGACCTTGAGCTTCGTGACGGCGCTGCCGACCTGCTCGACGACGCCCATGTTCTCGTGGCCGAGCACGTCGTCCTTCTCGAGGAACGGGCCGAAGACCTCGTAGAGGTGGAGGTCGGATCCGCAGATCGCGGTCGACGTGATGCGGATCACCGCGTCGGTGTCCTGCTCGATCACGGGGTCGGCGACCTCCTTGACCTCGACGTCGTGGATGCCCTGCCAGGTGAGTGCCTTCATCGTGCTCCTTCGTCTTCGGGCGCGGATCCTCGTGGGACGCGCGCTCCTCCACACAACGCCCTCGCGGGCTGTCCGCCAAGCGAAGGTCAGAAGTCGTCCAGGGAGCAGGGACGCCCGGGCGCGGCGGGCGGAGTGCGGCGAGCGCGAGGTCGACACGCGCTCAGACGATCCGCCCCGGGGAGTCGGTCGTCCACGACACGACCGCACCGGGGCGGATCTGAAGACCGGTGATGACGGTCCGGACTGCATAGGAGGACTCTCGACAACCCTCAAGCGCCCGAGCCCGCGACGGCCTCGTGCGGACAGTGTGCTCCCCACGCGAGGAAATGCACAGTCCCCCGTCATCACTCCCGGCGGATGCGCGGGAACGACGAGGTCAGACGTCCCAACCTCGGGCGCGCTGCACCTCGCGGAGGGCCTCGGCAGCCTCGTGATCGTCGTAGGGCAGGCGCTCCCAGCGGATGCCGGTCGGGGTGATCCAGCCGAGCTCGCCGAGCGCGATGGCGAGGTCCTCGATGTAGAGGGCGACGGCGGCGTCGGCGCCTCGGATGGTGTCGCCCGCTATGGACCAGCCGAAGTAGCCGGCCACGAAGCGGGCCTGCTCGGTGGGGCTGCGGCCCGGGCCCGCGGGTCGCACCGGAAGGGTCTCGCTCTCGGAGGACTGGACCAGATCACCCGCGTCATCGGTGCCGGTGTCCTGCATCGCGTCCCTCTCATCGGGCGACGCGCCCGCGTGGCCCGCTCTCACGATGCCAGGCGCCACGGATCCGCCCGAATGCGAAGCCGGGGGTTGACACGGGAAGGGGAGCCGGACTAACCGCGGGTACGCGGACCCACGCCGTCGTGCGGGATCAGCGCGCGTCGTCGCGCGGCTCGTCCTCGGGAGGCTCCCGCATGATGAGCAGGCCGCCGGGGCTGTTCGCCGTGGTCATGAGGGCGTCCACCCACTTGCGGTTGATGGGCGGCACGCGGCTGCCGTGGTACTTGAACACCAGCGGCAGGGAGTTGTGCATCCAGATGGTCGTGCGTCCGTCGCCCACCTCCACGTCGTCGCGCCAGGAGAAGTAGAAGTTCTCCCCGCGGCGCAGCTTCGCGCCGATGACGAGCTGCAGGTGGGCGAGAAGGCGGTCATCGAACTCCGCCGTCAGCGTCGAGTCGTACTTGAACGTCCCCATGATCGATCCCGTGTTCCCCTCATGAGCTCTCGGGCCCCGCGCCGACGGAGAGGGGGCCAGAGAGCGGCGCTGAGCTTCGGCCGTGCCCACCCACTATGCCAGCGTTGTCGGCTGGGATCGCCTCGTCCGGAAGGGGGATCCGCATGTGGTAATGGATCGCCGCTGGGGAGGGCGCCGTCGCCGACCTGCGCAGGGGTCGCGCGGATGCGGCCGGCCCGGTCGTCGCGCGCCGACGGTCGTAGGGTCGGACCATGACTGATTCGACGTACACCGCACAGCTGGTCGGCCCCGATGGCACGGAGGAGACCGAGGTCGAGCTCATCAACGGCGAGCCCGTGAAGAGCTTCGTCCGCGCCACCTCGCTCAGCGAGGAGGAGGTCGTGTGGGAGCTCGACGCCGACGCGGACGGCTACGTCTACCGTCCCGCCGGCATCCCGGGCGCCGACTACTCCTGATCCGCGGAGCCGTCGCGCTCCTCTAGCTCCAGACGATCGGCAGGCAGCAGAGCACGCTGACCGCGAGCGCACCGAGCGACGCGAGCGTCCACGGGCGGACGGGCTGGGCGAAGAGCCCGACCCTCCCGGTGCCGTGGGCGCGGATCCCCTTGATCGCGCCGATCACCTGGAGCACGATCCCCACGGCCAGGGCCGCGAGGGCCACGTACAGGAGCGCGGTGGTCGTGCCGTCGGAGATCACGCATCGACGCTACCGGCGCGGACCGTCGGCGGCTGACCCCCGTCCGGCCGGGCCGATCCGCACCCCCGCCGTAGGATCGAGGTCCCGCACGAGGTGAGGAATCCCGCATGAGCACCAGCCCGTCCACGCCCGCGACCGACACGGCCGCGATCGCCCGCATCATCGACCACACGCTCCTGAAGCCCGAGGCCACGCGCGACGAGGTCGCCGCGCTCGTCGCAGAGGCCGTCGAGCTCGGCACCTACTCCGTGTGCGTCTCGCCCTCGATGCTCCCGCTCGAGCTGCCCGCGGGATCCGACCTGAAGGTCGCCGTGGTCTGCGGCTTCCCGAGCGGCAAGCACCACAGCGAGGTCAAGGCCGCCGAGGCCGCGCTCTCGATCCGCCAGGGCGCCGACGAGGTCGACATGGTGATCGACGTGGGCGCCGCCCGCGAGGGCCGCTTCGCCGACGTCGAGGCCGACATCCGCGCCGTGCGCGACGCCGTCCCCACGCCGGCCGTGCTCAAGGTGATCATCGAGTCCGCGGCGCTCGACGACGACCAGATCGTCGCCGTCTGCCAGGCGGCCGTCGCCGCCGGGGCCGACTTCGTCAAGACCTCCACGGGCTTCCACCCCACCGGCGGCGCGACCGTCCATGCGGTCGAGCTGATGAGCCGCACGGTCGACGGCAGGGCCGGCGTCAAGGCGTCCGGCGGGATCCGCACCTACGAGACCGCCGTGCAGATGATCGAGGCCGGTGCCACGCGCCTCGGCGTCTCGGGCAGCGCGGTCGTGCTGGCGGGTCCGGTGCAGACGCCCGAGAACGGCGCGCTCGGATCGAGCGGCTACTGATGCCGGCCGATCGCCGCGCGCACCTCGCGGACCTCGGCCGCTTCATCCAGGCCTCCCCCTCCTCCTTCCACGCGGCCGAGGAGGGCGCGCGCCGCCTCGAGGCGGCGGGCTTCGCCCGACTCGACGAGCGCGACGCCTGGCCCACCGGCGCCGGCCGGCGGTTCATCGTCCGCGACGGCGCGCTCCTCGCGTGGATCCAGCCGGCCGGCGCGCACGCCATCACGCCCTTCCGCGTGCTCGGCGCCCACACCGACTCCCCCGGCTTCAAGCTGAAGCCGAAGCCCACCATCGGATCCGACGGATGGCTGCAGGCCGGCGTCGAGGTCTACGGCGGCCCGCTCCTCAACTCCTGGCTCGACCGCGACCTCGAGCTCGCCGGGCGCCTCGTGATGCGCGACGGTTCCCGCCACCTCGTCCGCACCGGCCCGCTCCTGCGCTTCCCGCAGCTCGCCGTGCACCTCGACCGCGGCGTCAACACGGACGGGCTGCGACTGGATCCGCAGCGCCACATGTCCCCGATCCTCGGCACGGGCTCCCCCGCCGACGCCGACGTCCTCGGACACCTGGCCGGGCTCGCGGGTGTCACTTCCGATGACGTGCTCGGCTACGACGTGGGCGTCGCGGACACGCAGGCGCCCGGATCCCTCGGCCTCGCGGGCGAGCTCTTCGCCGCCGGCCGCATGGACAACCTCAGCTCCGTGCACGCCGGCCTCGCCGCCCTGCTCGAGCTCGCCGCCGCCGCGGACGAGGACCCGGACGCGCCCATCGCGGTGCTCGCCGCCTTCGACCACGAGGAGGTCGGATCCGCGACCGCGTCGGGCGCCGCCGGCCCCATCCTCGAGGACGTGCTCGGCCGCGTCTCCGCCGGCCTCGGCGCCTCCTCGGAGGACCGCCGCCGTGCGTTCGCCTCCTCCTGGTGCCTCTCCGCCGACGCGGGCCACGCGGTGCACCCGAACTACCCCGACCGCCACGACCCGGCCAACCGGCCGGTGCCGAACGGGGGCCCGCTGCTGAAGATCAACGCGAACCAGCGCTACGCGACGGACGGCGTCGGCGCGCGCGAGTGGGCGCTGGCCTGCGAGCGCGCGGGCGTCCCTACCCAGGAGTTCGTCTCCAGCAACGCGGTGCCGTGCGGCTCGACCATCGGGCCGATCACGGCGACGCGGCTCGGGATCCGCACGGTCGACGTCGGGATCCCGCTGCTCTCGATGCACTCGGCTCGCGAGTTGTGCGGCGCCGACGACCCGGGGCACCTCGCCGCCGCAGCCGCCGCCTTCCTCCGCCCGGCCGCCTGACGCCCGAGCGGCACAGCGCACAGCGGCACCGCGGCACCGCGGCACCGCGACACGACACGACACGCCCGAGGGCCCGACGCGATCCGCGCCGGGCCCTCGCGTCGCGCACCGGAGGTCAGCCGCCGAACGACTCCAGCAGCGCGCGCATCTTCGTGAGCTGGTCGCCCTGGGCCGCCGCCATCGCGCCCGCCAGCTCGAGCGCCTCGGTCGACGTGCCGAGCTGCGCCTCCCCGTCGGCCAGATCGATCGCGGCCTGGTGCCGGGCGATCATCCCCTGCAGGAACAGCCGGCCGGCGTCCGTGCCGGTCGCCCGCTTGAGCACCTGCAGCTCGGAGTCGAACGCGACGTCGCTCATCGCCTCGGTGTCGGCTGCGGATGCGCCGCCGCTCGCGCCGCCGTCGGCGCTGCCGTCCTCGGATCCGCTGCCGGCCGAGACGCCGCCCGCCTCGTCGCGGTCCTCGGTGCCGGTGGCGCCGGATCCGCCCTCCTCGCCCGACCACTCCTCGGCGAGCTCCGCGAGCGTCCTGGCCTGCGGCCCCTGCTCGTCGCGGATCTGCGCGGCCAGCTCCTGCGCACCCGGCGGCAGGTCGCGCACCTGCAGCGCGGCCACGGCGAGCTCGACGGATCCCGCGGCGTGGTCGCCCATCTCCTCGGCGAAGGACAGGTCGGCGCGGTTCCAGCCCTGCGACTCCGTCTCGGAGGGAGCGGCCGCGTCGGCGCTGGGGCTGGCGGCGTCGTCGGTGGTGCGCGGCGGTGTGGAGCAGCCGGCGAGCGCTGCGGCGATGACGAGGGCGGTCGTGGCGGCGGCGATGCGGTTGCGGTATCCCATGCGACGATCCTCCTCCACGGCGCGGCGTCGGAGGGGCCGACGATAGGTTCTCCCCATGCCCGAGATCGTCGACCTGCCGCATCCCGGAGCCACCCTCGAATTCGGAGAACCCGGCAGCCCCGTGGTCGTGCTCGTCCACGACGACCACGGCCGCCTCCCCTGGCTCGACCAGTACGCGCTCGCGCTCGCCCGCGCCGGCTTCCACGTGCTCGTGCCCGACCTCTACGACGGCCGCGCCACCCTCGACGACGGCCTCGCCGCGGGCCTCGCCGCCGAGCTCGACGTCGGGTTCGCCCTCGGCACGATCCGCGACGGCATCGACTCGGCGCGCGCCCGCGGATCCCGGCACGTGGGACTCGTCGGCTTCGCGCCCGGCGGCTGGCTCGCGCTCCTCGAGGCGCAGGACGGCGGCGCCGACGCGGTCGTCGCCTACTGCGCGAGCCTCGGCCCCCAGGAGCACGGCGTCATCCCGTGCGCGGTGCTCCTCCACCTCGCCGAGCACGACGAGTGGATCGACGACCAGCGGCCCGAGGAGTTCATCGGCCGGCTCCGCGAGCACGGCACCCCCATCGCCTCGCACACCTACCCCGGCACGACCCCCGTGTTCCCCGATGCCAGCCTCCGCGACCGCTTCGACCCCGACGCCGCGGCCCTCGCCTACCGCCGTACTGAGACGTTCCTGCTCGAGCATCTCGGAAACCCGTGACCGATCAGTGTCACATCGGCACCAATCCGGTCGCTTACGCGGTACGAATGTAGGGAGCCTGGGAGAACCCCGGCTCTTCCCTACCAGTGGAGGCACCATCATGAGCTCATCCCCGAACCGCCTGCTCGGCACCGTCTTCGGCGCCGTCTACGTCCTCGTCGGCCTTCTCGGCTTCTTGTTCCCGCCGCAGAGCGGGGGCTTCTTCTCCTCCGACGGCGGCCTGCTGCTCGGGATCTTCATGGTGAACCCGTTCCACAACGTGGCCCACCTCCTCATCGGCGCGGCCCTCCTCATCGGCGGCCTCTCCAGCGTCGCGTCGGCCAAGGCCGTGAACTCCACCATCGGATTCGCGTACCTCGCCCTCGGCATCGTCGGCTTCTTCCTCGTGAACACCGACTTCAACATCCTCGCGCTCAACACCGCGGACCACTTCCTGCACCTCGGCAGCGCCGTCGTGCTGCTGATCGTGGGCCTCGGCGCCGAGAAGGGCGTGCGCAACCGCGCCGCCCGCGCCGCCTAGGCAGCGCACCCGCCGCGCCGCTGCACCGGGCGCGTCACGCAACGCATCACCAGCACCCGCACGACAGCACCACCGCACGACAGCACGCAGCACCGCACCACCCGCGGCGCCCGGGACGACGAAGGGACCAGCACGTGTCACTGCTCATCCGCCACTGGCTGGCCCTCGCCGCCCTGGGCGCCGCGCTCATCCACCTCGCCGTCGGCGCGGGATCACCGCCCGCGGCCATGGTGGCCCTCCTCCTCATCGGCCTCGCCGAGGGCGCGTGGGCCATCGCGGTCCTCCGCTCCGACCGCCTCCCGCTCCCGGGTTGGGCCGCCCTCGGCGCGCTCGTCCCGGTCGCCGGCTGGGCGCTCCTCGTGACCGCGGCGGTCGTCATGTCCGCCCCCGGCATCACGAGCGACCTGCCCGCGATCCCCATGCTCGCCGCCACCCTGCTCGACCTCGTGGTCGCCGCGGTCGTCGGCCGCCACCTGCGCTCCCGCGCCGAGTCCGAGGCCCAGGCCGCGTGCACGGCCGTCGAGGCCACGTTCCCGGCCGACGTCGCGCTCGTCGGATCCGGCGCCCCGCTCCCGTCCGCCGCCGCGTCGCCCGCCGTCGTGGCCTCCGCGCTGCCGACCGCCGCCAGCGCCGGGGACGCCTCCCCCATGGGTCCCGAGCCCGAGCGCACGGGCGGCCGCTACCTCGTCGGCGTGCTCGTGGGCGCCTTCGTCGTCGCGGGCCTCGTCACCCCGGCCCTCTCGCTCACGCGCGCCGGCGAGTTCGCCGTCCCGCACGGCCAGCACAGCTCCATCGACCTCGACGGCATCCAGGGCGAGCACTCCGGCCACTGAGCCGGCCCCCGCCAGCCATGGCCCTCGGGGTCAGCTCGCGGGCGCCACCGCCGGCGTCACGCGGATCCTGGTCGCCTCGCTCATGAACCGCCGCACGTTCTCGTCGACGATGATGTCGCCCGGGCGCAGCGGCCGCGTGAGGAACAGGCCGTCGATGTCGGTGATCCGGCTGAGCGCCACGTAGGTCTGCCCGGGGCTGAACACGCGCGCACCCAGATCCACGATCGCCCGGTCGTACGTCTTGCCCTGCGACTTGTGGATGGTGACCGCCCACGCGAGCCGCAGCGGGAACTGCGTGAAGTCGGCCACGACGTCGCGCCGCAGCTGCTTCGTCGTGGGCGAGTACGAGTACTTGTGCTTCTCCCACGTGACCGGCTCGACCTCGTGCACGACGCCGTCGAGCTCCACGTACACGTTGGTGTCGATGCGCGTGACCACGCCGACGGATCCGTTGACCCAGCGCTGGTCGACGTCGTTGCGGAGGAACATCACCTGCGCGCCGATCTTGAGGTCGAGCTTCTCGTCGGCCGGGTACGTGCGTCCGCCGAAGTCGCCCGTGACGTCGGCGGTGGCGGTGAGCGAGCGGCCGGGCAGGCGCTTGAGGGCCTCGGCGTTGATCCGGTTCACGGTGTCGTTGCGCGTGGCCAGCGTGATGGCGCCGTCGGTGGGGGCGGGACGCGCGCCCGCGGCGTTGAGGACGCCCGCGATCTCCGCCGTGACGCGACCGTGGCGCACGGCGTTGAGCATCTCCTTGAACGCCTCCTCGTGCTGCCGGTGGATCTCGGTGAGCTCGTAGATCCGCAGCTGCGCCTCCTCCCACACCTTCGCGTCGAAGAACCACATGGAGCGGTAGCGGTCGGCGAAGTAGGCGCGCTCGTCGCCGTCGCCCGGCACGGGGGCCAGCTGGTACGGATCCCCGAACAGCACGACCTGCACGCCGCCGAACGGCACGTCCTTCTTGTGGCGGGCCTGGCGGAGGCTGCGGTCGATGGCGTCGACGAGATCCGCGTTGACCATGGAGACCTCGTCGATGACGAGCGTGTCGATGGTGTTGAGGAGCTTCCGCAGCTCGCCGGTCTGCTCGATCTCCTCGTCGGCGATGACCCCGATGGGCAGCTTGAACAGCGAGTGGATGGTCTGGCCGCCGACGTTGAGCGCCGCGACGCCCGTGGGCGCGCAGATCACGATCTGCTTCTCGGTGTTCCACGACAGGTGCGTGAGGAGGGTCGACTTGCCGGTGCCTGCCCGGCCCGTGACGAAGATGTGGTCGCGCGTGCCCTCGATGGCCTGGAAGACCGCGGCCTGCTCCGGGGAGAGGGGGACCGTGCTCACGCGGGGCTCCTGGCGGGTCGAGGGTGGATGCCGCGCGGATCGACGGCGGCGGCGCGGCGCGGATGCGCACTCGAATCTACCCCGGCCCCGCGACGGGGAGGCGCGGATCCCCCGCCCGTAGGATGATCCGCATGCCGAGCCCCGCCGTCGACGCGCGCGGCGAGCTCCGTCGGGCCGTCGTCGTCTGGTCCCTCCTCGCGGCGCTCCTCGTCGGCGCGTTCCTCGGCACCGTCGCCGCGCTCAACCAGGGCACCTACAGCGCCCACGGCTTCGTGCGCTCCTACCTCGACGCGCTCGCCCGCGAGGACAGCCGCGACGCGCTCGCGACCCCCGGCGTCGTGCTGCCGGAGGACGGCAGCCGCGCCCTCCTCGACGCCCGTGCGATGTCCGGCCTCGCCGACGTGGAGCTGGTCTCGGACGAGCCCGCGGGCGGCGGCGAGCGCGCGGTCACGTACTCCTACACGCTGCCGTCGGGGCCCGGATCCACCGAGTTCCGCGTGCGCGAGACCCCCGCTGCACTCGGTCTCTTCGCGCGGTGGGAGTTCGCGACGAGCCCGGTCGCATCCGTCGACCTCGAGCTGCGGCACGCCTCCACGTTCACGGCCAACGGGGTCGCCGTCGCGGCGACTCCGGGCGGCGAGACGGCAGCGGGTGCCGGATCCACGTACCTCGTGCTCGCGCCCGCCTCCCTCGCGCTCGACCACGCGTCCGAGTACCTCCAGTCCGCGGACGCCGAGGTCGCGGTCACGGAGCCCGGCAGCGTCGTGCCGGCGCGCATCGACGCCGAGCCGACCGACGACCTCGTCGCCTCCGTGCAGTCCGAGGTCGAGGCGTACCTGACGGAGTGCACGACGCAGGCCGTGCTCTTCCCGTCGGGCTGCCCGTTCGGGAAGACGATCCGCGACCGGATCACCGCGCCGCCCGTGTGGAGCATGACGGCCATGCCGCAGATCACCCTGCAGCCGGCGAGCGACGACCCCGCGGACCTCGACTGGGTGGTGCCGTCGACCGTCGGCACCGCGCACATCCAGGTGCCCGTCCGCTCGCTCTACGACGGCAGCGTGAAGGACCTCGACGAGGACGTGCCGTTCAGCGTGGGGTGGCGCGTGAGCGTGGACGACACGTCGGGCGTGAAGATCCAGGGCCTGTAGCCGCCCACGGCACCCTCCCCCGGCGTCACGGTGCGGTGCGGGCACGGCAGGGCCAGGATCGGGACGCAACAGGGTCCGTGCGACCGCGGGGATCCGTCACCCGAGGAGCGCCCCCATGTCCGCGATCATGACCCCGTACCTGTCCTTCCGCGACCAGGCCGCCGACGCGCTCCGCTTCTACCAGGGGGTGTTCGGCGGCGAGCTCGCGATGACCACCTTCGGCGAGCAGGGCATGAGCCCGGACCCGGCGGAGGCCGACAAGGTCATGCACGGCCGGCTGGACTCGCGCGCGGGCTTCGTGCTCATGGCGTCGGACACCCCGGCGTCGATGGGCGTGCCGAGCGGATCCGCCATCACGCTCTCGCTCTCGGGCGACGACGCGGTCGTGCTCGACGGCTGGTGGGACGCGCTCACGGCTGACGGCACGATCGTGCTGCCGCTCGAGCTCGCGCCGTGGGGCGAGCGGTTCGGCATGTGCACGGACCGGTACGGGATCGACTGGATGGTGTCGATCGCGGAGGCCTCCCCGCCGGCCGCCTGATCCGGCCCGCGGGGTCCGGGGCTCAGGCCCAGCGGCCGCCGCGCGGCACGATGAGCGGCGTGTGCGAGACGGGGTCGTCGATCACCAGGCACGGGAGGCCGAAGACCTCCTCCACGAGCTCGGCCGTGACGATGTCGCGCGGGGCGCCGGAGGAGACGACGCGGCCGTCCTTCATCACGATGAGGTGGTCGGCGTAGCGGGCGGCGTGGTTGAGGTCGTGCAGCACGGCGACGATGGTGCTGCCGTCGCGATGCAGGTCGGCCAGGAGGTCGAGCAGCTCGATCTGGTGGGCGATGTCGAGGAACGTCGTCGGCTCGTCGAGGAGCAGCACGGGCGTCTGCTGCGCGAGCGCCATCGCGACCCACACCCGCTGGCGCTGGCCGCCGGACAGCTCGTCGACGTGGCGGGCCGCGAGGTCGGCGACGCCGGTGGCGGCCATGGCCTCCTGCACGGCGTCCTCGTCGGTCGGGGTCCATTGGCGGATGAGGTTCTGGTGCGGGAAGCGGCCGCGCGCCACGAGGTCGGCCACCGTGATCCCGTCGGGCGCGATGGCGCTCTGCGGGAGGAGGCCGACGATCCGCGCGACCTCCTTGGCCCGGTACGACGTCAGCGGCCGGTCGTCGAGGAGCACGCCGCCCGCGGTGGGCGCGAGCAGGCGCGACAGGGCGCGGAGCAGGGTCGACTTCCCGCACGCGTTCGGGCCGACGATCACCGTGAACGAGCGGTCGGGCACGGAGACATCGAGGTCCTCGGAGATCACCCGCCGGTCGTAGGACAGCGTGACGCCCTCGGCGCGGATGCGCGGGGCGGCGGGCGCTGCGGTGGCGGCCCGGGCGGTGTCGGTGGCGGTGTCGTCCACGGGTGGATCTCCCATCGGGTCGGGGGCGGCGGCGTCAGGCACGGCGGGATGCCTCGCGGATCAGCAGCGCGATCAGGTAGGCGCCGCCGACGACGACCGTGACGATGCCGACGGGCACCGTCCCGGGCAGCGCATGCTGGGCGGCGAAGTCGGCGGCGAGGAGCAGCAGGCCGCCCGTGAGCGCGGCCGGCGCGAGCGGCAGGCCGGCGCTCCGCGTCAGGCGGCGGGCGATCTGCGGGGCCGCGAGCGCGACGAACGCGATGGGGCCTGCGGCAGCGGTCACGATCGCCGTGAGGGCGACCCCGAGGATCAGCAGCGCCAGGCGCGTGGGCTCGGCCCGCACGCCGTGGGCTCGAGCGGCGTCGTCGCCGAGCTCGAGCTGCCGGAGCGGCGCGGACAGCAGCAGGATCGCCGGCGCGAGCAAGAGGACGGCGACGAAGGCCGGCAGCGCACGGTCCCAGCCGACGAGGGCGAGGGATCCGGCGCCCCAGATGGACGCGGCCATGGCGACCTCGGTGCCCGCCTTCAGCAGCAGGAACGTGTTGACCCCGTGCAGGACGGCCGTGACGGCGATGCCCGTGATGATCAGCCGGAACCCCTGCACGCCGCCACGGTATGCGAGCAGGTAGACGACGAGCGCCGTGCCGAGCCCGCCCGCGAGCGCGCCGACCGCCGTGGGCAGGAAGGCCGCGCCCGCCAGCGTCGTGACGATCAGCGCGCCCGTGTACGAGCCCGTCGAGAAGCCGATGATGTCCGGGGATCCGAGCGGGTTGCGCGTGAGCGACTGGAACACGGCGCCCGCGACCCCGAGCGCCGCGCCGAACGCGAGCGCGGCGAGCACGCGCGGCAGGCGCCACTCGAGGACGATGGTGGACGCGAAGGAGCCGTCGGGGAGCGCCATCGCGCGGATCACCTCGGGCACCGTGAGCGGGAAGTCGCCGGTGCCGAGCGCCACCAGCGCGAGGGCGACGGTCGCGACGGCGAGCGCCGCGCCGACGAGCACCTCGCGGCGCTGCAGGCGGATCCCCACCACGGGCAGGCGGATGGTGCCGGCCACCCCGGCGCCGGACCTGGCGGCGGCGGATCGGGTCGCGGACGGGCGGCGGCCGGCGCGGGCGGGCGCGCTCACAGCGCCGACGCCCTCTGCCGGCGGACGAGCAGGATCAGCACGGGTGCGCCCAGCACGGCCGTCACGATCCCGGCGGGCAGCTCGGCCGGCCGCAGCACGATCCGGCCCACGATGTCGGCCGCCAGCAGCAGCACCGGCGCCAGCACGATCGTGTACGCGAGGATCCAGCGCTGGTCGGGGCCGACGATCCAGCGCGCGATGTGCGGGATCATCAGCCCCACGAACGCGATCGGCCCGGCCATCGCGGTGGCGCCCCCCGCGAGCAGCGTCACGGCGACCACGGCAACGGCCCGCACCACGACGACGTTCGCCCCGAGGGAGCGCGCGAGGTCGTCGCCGAGCGCGACCGCGTCGAGGCTCCGGGCGATGAGGGCGGCGAGCAGCACGCCCGCCGCGAGGAACGGCGCGACCGGCGCGAGGGCGTCCCAGCCGCGGTCCTGCAGCGAGCCCGACTCCCACGCGCGCATCGCGCTGAAGCCCTGCGGGTCGGCCAGCAGCATCCCCGAGGTGATGCCCGCGAGCACCGCGCCGAGGGCGACGCCGGCCAGCGTGAGGCGCACCGGATCCCCGCCGCCGCGCCCCGCGGATCCCACGACGTAGACCACCACGGCCGCCACCAGCGCCCCGCCGAAGGCGAACCACAGGTAACCGCTCACGGCGGTCACGCCGAGCACGCCCGTCGCGATGGCGACCGCGAACGCCGAGCCGGCGGTGACGCCGAGGATGCCGGGATCCGCCAGCGGGTTCCGCGTGACGGCCTGGATGAGCGCGCCCGCGACCCCGAGCGCGAGGCCCGCGGCGAGGCCCGCGAGGGTGCGCGGGATGCGGAGGTCGGTGATCACGACGAGCTCGGCCGGGTCGCGCGGCCGGCCGGCGAGGGCGTCGACGACGGCGCCGAGCGGGATGTCCCGGGAGCCGATCGCGATGCTCGCGAGCGCCGCCAGCACGAGCACGCCGAGCGCCAGCAGCAGGCCCGCTGCGCGCGTCGGTCCGCTCCGCGCCCGGCCCTCTGGGGCGTCGGGAGCGGAGGCGCGCGCGAGGACCCGGAGCGACATGGCCCGATGATCCTACCGTGCCCTTAGGTTAGGCTGCCCTTGCCTGACGGGATCCACACCGGTCCGTCAGCCCGCACCCGAACACCCGAGAGGCCCCGCACCATGAGGTTCCCCACCACCGGCTCCGCGCTCGTCGCGCTCACCGTCGCGACGCTCGCCCTCACCGGATGCACCGCCTCCTCCGACCCGGGTGCCTCGGCTCCGCCCGCGTCCGGATCCGCCACCGGCGCCTTCCCCGCGACCGTCGACACCAAGTTCGGCGCGGTCACCGTGCCGAGCGAGCCGAAGCGCGTCGTCGCCCTCGGCTGGGGCGACGCGGAGACCGCGCTCGCGCTCGGCGTCCAGCCCGTCGGCGCGTCCGACTGGCTCGGCTTCGGCGCCGACGCGGACGGCGTCGGCCCGTGGGCGCAGGGCCTCTACACGCAGAAGCCGCAGATCATCGAGACGCTCGAGCCCTCATACGAGGCGATCGCGGCGCTCAAGCCCGACCTCATCCTCGACACCAAGGGCTCCGGCGACCAGGCCCGCTACGACCGCCTCTCGCAGATCGCGCCCACGATTGGCGTGCCCGAGGGCGCCGACAGCTACCTCACCGACATGGAGGACCAGGTCGACATGGTCGCCGAGGCCCTCGGCCGGGAGGACCAGGGCGACGCCCTCCTCGACGCCGTCGACCAGCGCTTCGACCAGGTCGAGGCCGCGCACCCGGACTGGAAGGGCAAGACGGCCACCGCCGCCACCAAGACCAGCGAGGGCTGGGGCGCCTACGCCGAGGGCAGCGAGCGCGTCGCGTTCCTCGAGCGCCTCGGCTTCGAGCAGAGCCCGACCATCGCGGGGATCCCCGTCAACGCCGGCGGCTTCTCCGTCGACATCTCGTCCGAGCAGCTCGACCTGCTCGACGCCGACGTGATCGTGGCGTTCCCGATCTTCATCGACAAGTCCGTCATCACCGACGACCCGCTGTGGCAGGCGATCCCCGCGGTCGCGGCCGGCCACTCCATCGTCCTCGACGGCGACGTCTCGTCGGCCTACTCGATCGGCACCACGCTCTCCACCGGCTACGCGCTCGACCAGCTCGTGCCGCTGCTGGAGACCGCCACGAGCTGATCCGGATCCGCATCTCCCCGAGGGCCCGTCGCGCACGCAGCGCGGCGGGCCCTCGGCGTCGCTACGGCCCCGCGCCTTTCGGACCTACGCGTCGAGCATCGCCGTGAGCGCCTGCCGGTAGTCCTCGAACGCGCGTCGGCCCACCGTGGTGAGCGCGAGGTAGGTCACCGGCTGCCGTCCCTCGTGCGTCTTCCGCACCTCGACGTACCCGGGGTCCTCGAGCTTCCTGAGGTGCGTCGACAGGTTGCCGGCCGTCATGTCGAGGATCTCCTGAAGCCGTGGGAAGGAGAGCGCCTCCCCCGCGTCCAGCGTCGCGAGCGACGCCACGATGCGGAGCCGGGCCTGCGCGTGGATCACGGGATCGAGGTCAGCCAAGGCGGGCTCGCAGCGAGCGGCGCGTGCGACCGGCGAGCAGGGCGGCCACGATCCCCGTCACGAGGTACGCCCCTCCGCCCACGACGGCCATCACGAGGTAGTTGCCCGGGTAACCGGCGAAGGGCGCCGCGAGCGCCGCGACCACGAGGATCGACCCGAGCAGCAGCGACGACCGCGAGTGGAACAGCGCGGCGGTCGACAGCAGCATGAGCCCGGCGACGAACGAGAAGCCCGACGTGTAGAAGATCGCGAGCAGGCGGTCCGGAGCGTCGTTGAACGCGAGGCCGATGCCGAGCACGTACACCGAGATCATCGCCACCGACCAGCTGATCCCGTAGACGCGCCCCTGCCAGCGTGCCTCGCCGGTGGTCGCGAGGCCCGGGGAGTTGCGGACGCCGAGCACGATGCCCGCGATGCTCGACAGAGCGATGAGCCCCGCGAAGATCCCGACGGCCACCGGCGACGGCAGGCTCACCGCATCCGACCCGTCGATGAGCCAGAGGGCGGTGTAGCCGAGGATCCACGCGACGCCCCAGCACACCTCCATCTTCCAGACGAACGCGGTCTGCGCGTCGACCGCGACCCGCCGCTGATCCTCCATGAGCGCGCGCATCTCGCGCGGGTCGGGCGCGGGCCCGTCGTCGTCGACCGCGTCCTGGTGCATCCTCGTGTCCATGTGCGCCTCTCCTCGGACGACCGTCGCCCGCCGGGCTCCCGCCCTCGCTACTTTGTAACGCAAAGTGCTTTGCCGTGTCAATGGGTGGCGGATGCGATCACCGGTCGGCGTCCGTCATCATCGATGAGACCGATCCTCCCCGGGTCCGGCGTCGAAGGAGACCCATGAGCACCCGCAGCGCCACCATCCCCGCGGCCGCCGGCATCGCCTGGATCGCCGCCGCCGCCGTCTACGTCGGCACCGAGGGCGTCGCCGCGTCCGCCTTCCCCGGTTACAGCTACTCGGCCAACTACATCAGCGACCTCGGCGTCCCCGACGTCGCCGTCTTCCAGGGCCGCGCCATCGACTCCCCGCTCTCCGCGGTGATGAACGCGGGCTTCATCCTGCAGGGCGTCCTCTACCTCCTGGCCGCCGTGATCGCCACCCGCGCCCTCCGCGCCGGCCCCCGCCGCACCTTCCTCGCCCTCGCCGTCGTGCACGCCGCCGGGATCACGGTGGTCGGCCTCATCCACGGCAGCGCCTCGAGCGACGCGAGCGGCATCGGCTGGATGCACGTGGTCGGCGCCGGGATGGCGATCATCGCGGGCAACGCCGCCTCGATCGTCGCCGGGCTCGGCTCCGGACGCATCGGCGCCGCACGCGCCTTCCGCGTCGCGAGCGTCACGCTGGGCGCCGTCGGCCTCCTCGCGCTCGCCCTGCTCCAGACGCTCGGCGGGTCGGACATCGACGGCATCTGGGAGCGCGGATCCGTCTACACCGTCACCGCGTGGGAGCTGATGACCGGGATCGCCGTGCTCGTCGCCGCCTCGCGCCGCCGCCGCGGGAGCCCGCGCGACTGACCGACGCCGCCCGGCGCCCGTCGCCTGCCGCCGGCGCGGATCAGCGCCGCTCGGCCGCCTGCAGCGCCTCGAGGTTGCGGTTGTACGCCTCGAGCTCGGCGTCGCCGTCGCGGTCGGCCTTGCGGTCGTAGCGCACGGAGTCCCGCTTGTCGCTCTTGCTCCACATGATGGCCGTGACGATCGCGAGGACCACCGTCGGGATCTCGCCGATGCTCCACGCGATGCCGCCGCCTGCCTGCTGGTCAGCCAGGGCCGACTCGCCCCACGGCCGCCCCATCGCGCCGAACCAGTCCGCGAGCAGCAGCCCGGTGCCGGTCATGAGCGAGAGCCCGAAGAACGCGTGGAACGCCATGGTCGCGAGCAGCAGCAGCAGGCGCATCGGGTAGGCGAGGCGCACCGGCATCGGATCCACGCCGATGAGGTTCTGCGTGAAGAGGTACCCGACGATGAGGAAGTGCACGATCATCCACTGGTGCCCGATGTGGTCGGTCGTGGCCCAGCTGAACAGCGGCGAGTAGTAGAAGACGAGGAGCGAGCCGGCGAACAGCACGGCCGCCACGATCGGGTGGCCCACGAACGACGCGAAGCGCGAGTGCACGGCCATGAGGATCCACTCGCGGCCGCCGCGGCTGCCGTCCTGCCGCTTGCGGATGGCCCGCATCGCGAGCGTGACCGGAGCGCCCGGCACGAGCAGCAGCGGGATGACCATGGCGAGCACCATGTGCGCCAGCATGTGCGAGCTGAAGAGGTACTTCTGGTAGACGTTCACGCCGCCGTTGGTGATGTAGAAGAGGCCGATCATGCCCGCGACCCAGAGGATCGAGCGGTGCAGGGGCCAGGCGTCGCCGCGCTTCCGGAGGCGGTGCACCCCGGCGAGGTAGAAGAAGATCCCGAACGCGCACAGCAGGATCCAGAGCAGGTCGAAGTTCCACTCGGTGAGGTAGCGCATGGGCGTCAGCTCGGGCGGCAGCGGCTCGCCGGTGAGGATCTGCGCGGGCGTCGGATCCGGCAGCTGCGTCGCGACGACCTGGCTCACGGGCGGCGCCGTGCGGGCGAGCGCCGCGGCCACGCCGGACGCGACGCCCATGAACGCGAGCTCGGCGGTGACGAGCCACCAGAACGGGCCGCGCGCCGCGGATCCGCGCTCCTCGAGCCGCCCGATGAGCACGCGCCGATAGGCCGCGCCGAACAGGCCGAGCGCGAGCAACGCCGCCACCTTGATCAGCACCAGCAGCCCGTACGCGGTCAGCAGCCGGTCGAGCGAGCCGACGCGGATCTCCGCGCTCACGTACCCGGACGCTGCCACGACCACGAAGCACACGAGCGCGACCGCCGAGTACCGGCGCAGCACCGGCACGAGCCGGTCGCCGTCGAGCTTCGACCGCAGCAGCACCATCGTGAGGAGGCCGCCCAGCCAGATCGCCGCGAACACGAGATGCAGCCCGAGCGCGTTGACCGCCGCGTCGTGGCCCTCGGTGCCGCCCGCGTGGCCCTGCTGCGCCATGGGCACGAGGCCGCCGACCGCGATCACGAGCACGAAGGCGATGGCGGTGTGGTTGCGCACCGCGAAGCACAGCACCGTGACGGTGGCGGCGATCAGCGTCGTCGCGAGCCAGGCCTGGCCCACGGAGATCTGCGTGAGCACCAGGCCGAGGCTCGTGCCGAACTCGGCGCTGAAGGAGAACGCGGTGCCCGAGACGCTGAGGAAGGTGAAGAACGCGGTGATCGCGGAGGCGACCGTCCAGAGGGCGGCGCCCGCGGCGGCGATGTCGAGCGCGCGGCCGTACTCGGGGCGCTGGCGCGACAGGGCGAACGCCGCGAGCAGCAGCGCGCCGATGGCCGTGGCCGCCGAGATGTTCACCATCATCTTCGCGGCGGGCAGGCCGTAGCGGACCACGGGCCCGGCGTCCTCGAGCAGCTGCGGGGCGGCGCCTCCACCGATGGCGAGGGCGGCCAGCAGGGAGAGGAACGCGACGATGAGGAGGGCGGCGGGCCCCGCGACGCGGAGGAGTCTGGGCATGAGGGGATCAGCCTAACTCGCCCGTCCTGACGGGCGGCTGGCGGCCGTCGGCACCCGCGCGACCGGCCGGGGACGACACAGCGGGGGCGCCGACCGGAGTCGGCGCCCCCGCTGGGCGTGTGGTGAGGAGGACTACTTGACGGCGGCCTTGAGCTTGCTGCCGGCGGAGACCTTGACGCCCTTGGACGCCTTGATCTCGAGGGGCTCACCCGTCTGCGGGTTGCGGCCGGTGCGCGCGGCGCGAGCCGTCTGCTCGAACGCGACCCAGCCCGGGATCGTGACCTTCACGCCGTCGGCGACGTTGGTCGAGACGATGGAGAAGAGCGAGTCCAGCACGCCGTTGACGGCGGCCTGGCTCTGGCCCGACTCCGCGGCGACGGCGGCAACGAGCTCGGTGCGGTTGAGTGACTTGTCAGCCATGGGTGTCCTCCTCGGACCTGGTGCCGTTCTTCGCGAGCGGCCGTGTGGTGGATGGGATCTGTCTACGTCAGCGGACCGTGCGAGCCGAAGAGGCCATCAGCGGTCCGTTCGGCCGTACGGCCGCTTGGAACCTACCAGCTGGACTTCGTGATGCCAGGAAGCTCGCCGCGGTGGGCCATGTCACGGAAGCGCACGCGGGAGATGCCGAACTTCGACAGGTTGCCGCGGGGGCGACCGTCGATGCCGTCGCGGTTGCGGACGCGGATGGGCGAGGCGTCGCGCGGGAGGCGCTGGATGCCGGCGCGGGCAGCCTCGCGGCTCTCGTCGGTGCCGTTCGGGTCCACGAGGGCCTTCTTCAGCTCGAGGCGCTTCGCGGCGTACCGCTCGACGATGACCTTGCGCTGCTCGTTGCGGGCGATCTTGCTCTTCTTGGCCATGTTTAGCGCTCCTCGCGGAAGTCGACGTGCTTGCGGACGACCGGGTCGTACTTCTTCAGCACGAGGCGGTCGGGGTTGTTGCGGCGGTTCTTGCGGGTCACGTAGGTGTACCCGGTGCCAGCCGTCGAGCGGAGCTTGATGATCGGACGGACGTCCTGCTGCTTGGCCATTAGATCTTCACCCCACGAGCGAGGATGTCCTTGACGACGGACTCGATGCCGCGGGCGTCGATGACCTTGATGCCCTTCGCGGAGAGCGTGAGCTTGACGTTGCGACGCAGCGAGGGGACGTAGTACGTCTTCTTCTGCACGTTCGGGTCGAAGCGGCGCTTGGTGCGCCGGTGCGAGTGCGAGATGTTGTGTCCGAAGCCGGGGACGGCGCCGGTCACCTGGCAGGTTGCTGCCATGGTTTCCTCCGTAGGTACCGTAGGGCGAGACCGCCCTACCCAAGATTTCTTGTCGGCACGCCCGTCCCCGGATCTCGAGAGAGGGGGTCCTGCCCCTCGGGAGGGGCAGCGGGCGCACATGCGAGCGGATGAGCCGCTCGGCCAAAGATCGAGATTACGCGACGACACGCCCGGGCGCAAGCCGAGGGCCCGGGATCATGCGGATGCGGGGGCTTCCGAGGCACTGCCGGCCGGTGCCCCCGACGCCTCGGCCGCGCGGCGCGTGCACTCGGCGCAGAGGCCGAAGACGTCGACCACGTGGCTCGGGGCAGTGAAGCCGTTGCGCGCGGCGACGTCGTGCGCCCACGACTCGACCTCGTCGGCGGCGATCTCCACCGTCGTGCCGCAGACGCGGCAGATGAGGTGGTGGTGGTGGCCGCCGGTGGCGCACGTGCGGTAGAGGGCCTCGCCGTCCGGCGACTGCAGCGAGTCGGCGTCGCCCTCGGCGGCGAGGTCGCCGAGCGCGCGGTAGACGGTGGCCAGGCCGATCGGGGATCCCGCGTCGTGCAGGCGCGCGTGCAGCCGCTGCGCGCTCACGAACTCCGTCGATGCGTCCAGCGCCTGCCGGACGGCCTCGCGCTGCCACGTGTTCCGCTTCATGCCCGTGCCCTCCCGGCGGGCGATCCTCCCCGCCCCGTCAGGGTACGCGTCCCACCCGACGTGCCGCTGCGCGTGCGGAGGGCGTCGACGCCGCGGCAGACCAGGTAGATCGTGAACGAGATGGTCGTGACGTATGGGCTGATGGGGATGCTGCTGCCGAGCGCGAGCATGATGCCCCCCACGATGCTCGCGAGCGCGAACAGGACGCTGAGCGAGACGACCACGCGCGGCGTCGACGAGACGCGCATGGCGGCGGCCGCGGGCGTCACCAGCAGCGAGAGCACGAGCAGCGCGCCGACGATCTGGATGGAGACCGCCGTGCCGAGCCCGAGCAGGATCATGAAGACGATGGAGAGCAGGCGCACGGGCACGCCGCGGGCGGCGGCCACGTCGGGGTCGACGCTCGCGAACATCAGCGGCCGCCAGACCACGGCGAGGCCGACGATGACGACGGCGCTGATCGCCACGAGGTAGCCGAGCTGCGGGTTGTCGACCGAGACGATCTGCCCGGTGAGCAGGCCGAACTTGTTGCTGGCGCGGCCGTCGTACAGGGCGAGGAACAGGATCCCGAGGCCCAGGCCGAACGGCATGATCACGGCGATGATCGAGTTGCGGTCCTTCGCGCGCGTGCCGAGCACGCCGATGGCGATCGCCGCGATGAGGGAGCCGACCAGGGATCCGCCGACCACGTTCACCCCGAGCAGCAGCGCCGCCGCCGCGCCGGCGAACGACAGCTCGCTCACCCCGTGGACCGCGAAGGCGAGGTCGCGCGTCATGACGAAGACGCCGATGAGGCCGCCCACGACGCCGAGCACGGCGCCCGCGATGATGCTGTTCCGCAGCAGCGCGACGAGCGCGCCGTAGTCGGAGAAGTCGAACAGGCGCGACCAGACGTCGCCCGCGTCGGCGAGCAGGTGGATCACGCGGCCCTCCCGTCGGCGGGGGCGGCCTCGTGCACGCCGTGCGGCCCGTGGTCGCCGTGCTCCTCGTGGTCCTCGTCGTCGTGCGAGTGGTGGCCATGCGGATCGTCGGTGGCGCCGACCACGACGACGCGGCCGCGCACGCGCACCACGTCGACGGGCGTGCCGTAGAGGGAGCTCAGCACCTCGGAGTCGAGGACCTCGTCGGGCGTGCCGATGCGGAAGCGGCCACCCACGAGGTAGAGCACCCGGTCGACCATGTCGAGCACCGGGTTGACGTCGTGGGTGACGAACACGACCGCCGCGTCGGTCTCCCTGCGGTGCCGGTCGATCAGCTCGCTGACCACGCGCTGGTGGCCGAGGTCGAGGCTGAGGAGCGGCTCGTCGCACAGGAGGAGCCGCGGATCCGACGCCAGGGCCTGGGCCACGCGCAGCCGCTGCTGCTCGCCGCCGGAGAGGGTGGCGACCGGCGCGTCCGCGTAGGCGGCGGCGCCCACGGCGTCGAGCAGCTCGTCGACCCGGGCCCGCTCGGCCCGCCGGCTGATCGGCAGCCCCCAGCGGTGGCCGGTGACGCCGAAGCCGACGAGGTCGCGCGCCCGGACGGGCGTGGCCGCGGTGATGAGCTTCTGCTGCGGGATGTAGCCGATGCGCCGTGCACCGCGGCGCACCGGCTCGTCGAGGAAGCGCATCTCCCCCGACGTGAGGCGCTGGGCGCCGAGGACGGACTTGAGGAAGCTGGTCTTGCCGGATCCGTTCGGGCCGAGCACCGCGACGAACTCGCCGGGTGCCACGTCGAGGTCGAGTCCGCTCCAGAGGGTGCGCGAGCCGAACGCGAGCGTCGCGTCGCGGAGGCTCAGGACGGGTGCGCCGGTCACGATCCCCGGATCGCGGAGGCCACGGCGTCGACGTTCTCGGTCATCCACTCAACGTACCCGCTGCCCGCGGGCAGGTCGGCGGGGAGCGTCTCTGTCACGGGCACGACCGGGATGCCAGCGGCCTTCGCGGCGGCGACGACCTGGTCGGTCGTGGCCCCCGTCGTCTGCGAGTTGTACACGAGCGCCGCGACCTTCTTATCGGCGAAGAGCGCGAGCGTCTCCTTGAGCACGTCGGCGGGCACGTCGGTGCCCTCCTCGACGGCCTCGCTGAACTCGTCGGGCGTGCGGTTCTCGAGACCCATGGCGCTCGTCATGTACAGCGGCACGGGCTCGGTGATCGCGACGCCCTTGCCGGTGCCGGCCGGCTTCGCCGCGGCCTCGGCCGCGGCGATGCCGTCGAGCTTCGCGGTGAAGGCCTGCTCGTTCGCCTCGAACGTGGCGGCACCGGCGCTGTCGGCCTTCGAGAACGCCTGCTCGATCTCCTCGGCGAGCTTCTTCATCGTGGGCATGTCGTACCAGACGTGCTCGTTGAGCTCGCCCTCGGCCGGCTTCTGGTCGAAGCCGGAGATGTCGACCGCGTTCAGGAGGACGGGGCTCTTGCCGCCGGGGAGCGCCTTGATCATGGTGTCGACGAAGTCGTCGTAGCCGCCGCCGTTCTGGATCACGACGTCCGCCGTGGAGAGGGCCAGCTGGTCGCGCGAGGTGGCCTGGTACTCGTGCGGGTCCTTGTCCGGGCTGTCGATGATCGACGTCACCTTCACGTCGTCGCCGCCGATCTGCTGCGCGATGTCGCCGTAGACGTCGGTCGAGGCGACGACCTCGAGCGTGCCGCCGCCGGACGCGGAGGACGACGCGTCCGCGGCGGGGGTGGCGGATCCGGAGGCGCAGCCCGCGAGCGGGACGGCGAGCAGCGAGACGGCGAGCAGGGCGGTGAGGGGGCGACGGTTCATGGATCCGACGATACGGTATTGATAACCAGTCTCAGTACCATCACTCCCTGGCTGTGGAGTGCGGGCGCGTCACTCCAGGAGCAGCGCCGGCTCCTCGATGATGCTCGCCACGTCGGCCAGGAAGCGGCTCGCGACGTCGCCGTCGACGACCCGGTGGTCGAAGCTCGCGCCGATGGTGGTGACGAAGCGCGGGCGCACCTCGCCGTCGACGACCCACGGCTTCTGCTTGATCGTGCCGAGCGCGACGATCGCCACCTCGCCCGGGTTCAGGATCGGCGTGCCGGTGTCCATCCCGAAGACGCCGATGTTGGTGATCGTGATGGTGCCCTGGCTCATGTCCGACGGGCTCGTCTTGCCGTCGCGCGCCGTGAGGGTGAGCTGCTCGAGCGCGCGGGCGAGCTCCAGCAGCGACATGGCCTGCGCCTCCTTGACGTTCGGCACCACGAGTCCGCGCGGCGTCGCGGCGGCGACGCCGAGGTTCACGTAGTGGCGGACGATGATCTCCTGGTCGGTCCACGAGGAGTTGACGGTGGGATTCCGTCGGACGGCCCAGATCATCGCCTTCGCCATGATGAGCAGCGGCGAGACCTTGACGCCCGCGAAGTCGGTGGACGCCTTGAGGCGCTTGACGAACTCCATCGTGCGGGTGGCGTCGACATCGACGAACAGGCTCACGTGCGGCGCCTGGAACGCGCTCTGCACCATGGCCGCGGCGATGACCTTGCGGACGCCCTTCACGGGGATCCGGTCCTCGCGCGCATCCGGCCACTCGGGCGTCTCGATGTTCTTGAAGACGCTCGCCTGCTGCGCGGTGCGGATGACGTCCTCGCGCGTGATCTCGCCGACGAGCCCGGTGGCCTCGACCTCCGCCAGGTCGACCTCGAGGTCCTTCGCGAGCTTGCGGATGGGGGGCTTGGCGATGATCGGCACGGCGGACGCGGCGGGCACCGAGTCGGGTCGCGGGGCGCGGGCGACCGGGGCGCCGGCCTGCGCGCCGGGGCGCACGGCATGGCGGGCGGCCGGAGCGGCGTCGCCCGGCTCGGCGCGACGGCGTCGGCTCGCGACCTTGCCCACCGTGCCGTAGCCCACGAGCACGGCGCCGGAGGTCTCCTCGGGCGCGGGCGCGGGGGCCGGCTCGCGGTTCTCGATGGCCGTGTCGTCCTGGATCACGGTCTCGCCCGGCAGCGCCATCTGGGCGGGCGTCTCGGCCGGCGCGGACAGGCTCGGCGAGCCCTGCGCGATCGCGATGATGGGGGTGCCCACCTCGACCGTCTGGCCCTCCTGCACGAGCAGGCCGGAGACGGTGCCCTCGAACGGGCTGGGCAGCTCGACGAGCGACTTCGCGGTCTCGATCTCGACGATCACCTGGTTGAGCGCCACCTGGTCGCCCGGCTGCACGCGCCACGAGACGATCTCGGCGTCGATGAGGCCCTCGCCCACGTCGGGCAGGGTGAACTCGGAATCAGCCATCGTGCGGTCCTCTTCTCCGTGCCGCGGGGGCGGCGGGCGTCTAGTAGGCGAGCGAGCGGTCGACGGCCTCGAGGATGCGGTCGGCATCCGGGAGGTAGAGCGTCTCGAGCTTCGCGGGAGGGAACGGGGCGTCGAATCCGGAGACCCGGATCACCGGCGCCTCGAGCGAGTAGAACGCGCGCTCGGTGACGGTCGCCGCGATCTCGGAGCCGACCGACACGTGGCCGGGCGCCTCCTGCGCGACGACCAGGCGGCCGGTGCGCTGGACGGACTCGAGGATGGGGCCGTAGTCGACGGGCGACAGCGAGCGCAGGTCGACGACCTCGACGCTCGTTCCCTCCTCGGCCGCGAGCTCGGCGGCCTGGAGGAGCATCGCGACCATGGCGCCGTGCCCGACGAGCGTGACATCGGTGCCGGAGCGGACGACCCGGCTCTCGTGCAGGCCGATCCCGGGAGCGGAGAAGTCCACATCGCCCTTCGGCCGGTAGCGCGCCTTGGGCTCGAAGAACATGACCGGGTCGTCCGACTTGATGGCCTCCTGGATCATCCAGTAGGCGTCGTGCGGGGTGCTCGGGCTCACGACGCGGAGGCCGGGCGTGTGCGCGAAGTACGCCTCGGGGCTCTCCTGGTGGTGCTCGATGGCGCCGATGTGGCCGCCGTAGGGCACGCGGATCACGACGGGCATGCGCATGGCACCCTCGTGCCTGTTGGTGATCTTGGCGAGCTGGCTCGTGATCTGGTCGAAGGCCGGGTAGATGAAGCCGTCGAACTGGATCTCGCACACAGGCCGGTAGCCGCGCATCGCGAGGCCGATGGCCGTGCCGACGATGCCGGACTCGGCGAGCGGGGTGTCGATGACGCGGCGGTCGCCGAAGTCCCGCTGCAGGTGCTCGGTGATGCGGAAGACGCCGCCGAGCGGGCCGATGTCCTCGCCCATGAGCAGGACCTTGTCGTCCTCCTCGAGCGCGCGGCGGAGGCCCGCGTTGAGGGCCTTGGCCATGGGCATGCTCTCGATGCCGGCGGGGGCTCCGGTGCCGCTCGTCGCGGCGTCGTCGGATCCGGCGGGGGAGGCCGCGCGGTCGATGGTGTCGGTCATCGGTTCCCCTCCAGGGAGGCCTCGTAGCGCTCGAGCCACTCGCGCTGCTCCGTCGTGACAGGGTGCGGCTCCGAGTAGACGTGGTCGAAGATGCCGGGCAGCGCCGGGCTCGTCAGCTCGATGGTGCGGCGGCGGACGTCGGCAGCCAGGTCCTTGGCCTCCTCGTCGATCCCGTCGAAGAGCGACTGCGGCGCGCCCTGCGCCCGGAGGTACGCCTCGAGCCGGGCGATCGGGTCCTTCGCGACCCAGCCCTGCAGCTCGTCGTCGGTGCGGTACTTCGTGGGGTCGTCGCTCGAGGTGTGGGCGCCGACGCGGTAGGTGAGCGCCTCGATGAAGGAGGGGCCGCCGCCGTTGCGCGCGTCGTCGAGGTGCTTGGCCGTGACCGCGTAGCTCGCGAAGACGTCGTTGCCGTCGACCTGCGTGCTCGGCACGCCGAAGCCGCGCGAGCGGAGGTAGAGCGGCGTCCGCGACTGCGTGCTGACGGGGACCGAGATCGCCCAGTGGTTGTTCTGCAGGAAGAAGACCTGCGGGGTCCGGAAGCTCGCGGCGAAGACGAACGCCTCGCTCACGTCGCCCTGGCTGGTGGCGCCGTCGCCGTAGTAGGCGATCACGGCGGTGTCGCGGTCGGGATCCCCGGTGGCGACGTCGCCGTCGAACGCGACGCCCATCGCGTAGCCCGTGGCGTGCAGCGCCTGCGACCCGATGACCAGCGTGTAGAGGTGGAAGTTCGCCACCGCCGGATCCCAGCCGCCGTGCGTGACGCCGCGCATGAGGCGCACGATGTCGACGGGGTCGATGCCGCGGATGAGCGCGACGCCGTGCTCGCGGTAGGCGGGGAACACGTGGTCCTGCGGGCGCGTGGCCCGACCGGATCCCACCTGCGCCGCCTCCTGCCCGGTGCTCGGCGCCCAGAGGCCGAGGTGGCCCTGGCGCTGGAGGTTCGTGGCCTCGAGGTCGAACGCCCGCGTGAGGCGCATGTCGCGGAGGAAGCCGCGGTGGTCGTCCTCCGTGAGTCGCTCGAAGTACGGGAGGAACTCCTCGGCGGAGTCGCTCGGTGCGAGCTCGCCCGCGGGGGTCAGGAGCTGGACCGTCACATCGCTTTCCGGCATCGTCCCAACCTACCGGCGCGCCGGGTGGCCCTCCGGCAGCCCCCGGACAATTCCCGCCGACGCGTTCAGTAGCTTCCGGACAGAGGCCGGCTCGCCGATGGTGACGCGGATCCCCTCGCCCGCGAACGCGCGCACCACGAGCCCGGCGGCCGCGAGCTGCGCCTCCACCTCGGCGGTCTCGGCGCCCGTGGCCAGCCAGACGAAGTTGCCGTGGGGTCGCGGGACCGCCCAGCCCTGCTCGGTGAGCGCGCGCCAGGCCTCGTCGCGGTCGCGCGCGAGGACGGCCACGCGCTCCAGGAGCTCGTCCTCGTGCTCGAGCGATGCCAGCGCCGCGTGCTGCGCGTGGCCGGTGACGGAGAGCGGGATGGCGGCGGAGCGGGCCGCGTCGAGGATGCGCGGGTGACCCACTGCGTACCCGATGCGGAGCCCCGCGAGGCCGTACGCCTTGGAGAAGGTGCGGAGGACGACGAGGTTCGGGTGGGCCGCGAGCAGGCGCATGCCGTCGAGGGCATGCTCCGGGCCGACGAACTCGCCGTACGCCTCGTCGAGCAGCACGAGCACGTCGCGCGGGACGGCCGCGAGCAGGCGCTCGAGGTCGGCCTCCGTGACGAGCGTGCCGGTGGGGTTGTTCGGCGTGCAGACGATGACGACGCGCGTGCGGTCGGTGAGCGCGGCGATCATGCCGTCCACGTCGTGCGAGTGGTCCGGCAGGTTCGGGACGGGGACGCCCGTCGCCCCCGCGACCGTGATGAGCGTGGGGTACGCCTCGAACGAGCGCCACGCGTGGACGACCTCGTCGCCCGGGCCCGCGGCCGCCGTGATGAGCTGCGAGAGGATCGCCACGGATCCGGCTCCCGCGTGGACGTGGTCGACCGTGACGCCGAAGCGCTCGGCGAGCGCGGTGCGCAGCAGGGTCGCGCCCGCGTCGGGGTAGCGGTTCACGTCGCGCACCTGGTCGATGCGGGCGAGCACCGACGGCAGCGGGTCGAACGGGTTCTCGTTGCTGGACAGCTTGAAGTCGTCCTCGCCGGCGGGCTTGCCCTGGCGGTAGGCGACCATGGCCGCGATGGCGGGACGGAGCCTCACGGGGGCGGCGGCGTCGAGGGGCGCGGGTTCGGGGATCACCGGGCGATTCTACGGGCGGGTCGCCGCCCGGCCCATGGTCCGCGGGGGCGGCGTCTGCGAGGATCGCAGCATGCCCCGATTCCTCGTCCGCGTGGTCGTCAACGCCGTCGCGCTCTGGCTCACCACGCTCATCGTCTCCGGCACCATCGTGACCGCCTACGAGCCGGGCGACACCACGGCCACCGTGCTCACCTACCTCCTGCTCGGCGCGATCTTCGGCGTCGTGAACGGCGTCATCGGCACGGCCATCCGGATCGTGGCGTTCCCCCTCTACATCCTCACGCTCGGCCTCATCGCGCTCATCGTCAACGGGCTGCTCTTCCTCCTGGTGGCCGCCATCTCCGACGCGCTCGGCTTCGGCCTCACGGTCGAGGGGTTCTGGTGGGGCGTGCTCGGGGCGCTGCTCATGGCGTTCTTCAGCTGGCTGGTGGGGCTCGTGCTCCGACCGGTGACGTCGAGGGCCTGACCCGCGCGTCACATCCCACCGCCCGATCCGCCCGGCGGGGTGAGCGGGGCCCGCTCCGCCCGGTAGAGGTGGGACGCGATCGGCGTGGCCCCGTCGAGGAACCCGTGGAGCTCGTCGCGCGCCCGCTCCAGGAGCGGGGAGCGCGAGGCGTCCATCTGGGTCGCCGTCGCCCGATAGGTGCTCAGGTCGTGCGCGTCCAGGACGCCAGCGTGCGCCGTCGGCGCGAAGGCCGGCGCGCGCACCACGACGTCGTCGCCCGCGTCGCCGTCGGACGGGCGCACGCCCCCGAGCGCCGGGACGGGGTCGTCCGTGTGCTCCACGGCCACGCCGTCGATCCCCTGGCGGATCGGCAGCTGCCCGACCGGGGACCCGAACGTGAGCTCGTGGGTGACGTGGAGGCCCGGGGCATCGCCCACCGCTCGCGCGAGGATCCCGCCCATCGAGTATCCGACGACGTAGACCTCGTCGTCCGCGGTCGCGCCGGCCTCGCGGAGCGCCGTCTCGGCCGCGTGCACGGCGGACCCGCCCTCGGTGGCGAGCGCGGCCGCCGCCGAGGCCGGTCCGAAGTCCTCGCGGCCGGTGCCCGGATCCAGGGTGACCATGCCGCCCAGGTAGGCGACGAAGCGGCGGCGTCCGTCCGGTGCCCGGTACTCCTCGACGCGCATCTGCGGGGTGCCGGGGACCGGGTCGGGGATCCGGTCGGCCAGGTCCTCCAGGCTCGCCGGCGCCGGGCGGACGGCGTCAGGGCGGATGTGGACGGCGGCGGGCGCGTCGCGCAGGACGCCGAGGGCTCCCAGCGCCGCGAGGAGGCCCGCGGTCGTCTCCCGCACGCCGTCGTCGCCGGCCGGGCGGTCCGGGAGGAAGCGCGCGGCCGCGGCCGCGATGTCCGAGACCACGTCCCGGACGGCGGAGGGCAGCAGGATCCGGAGGGCCCCGCTCGGAGAGGAAGGAGCCGCATCCGTCGCACCGCCGTCCGCCGAGGCGGATCGCACGCAGCGGTCGACGTCCCGCTCCCCGTCCGCGTACTCGGCGGCGGCGCGACGCAGGTCGGCGGCGAGCGCCCGCGCGTCGTGGGCGGCGGACGACAGGAGACCGCGCGGGGCGTCGAGGCTCGCATCGTGATCGCCCGTGATCGTGGCCACGAGCGGCGGCAGGGCCAGCGCACGGGCATGGTCGTCGAGCCGCCCCGCCTCGTCGTCGAGCCGCCCGGCGATGCGCGTGAGGTGGTCCGTCTCGACCTCGGTGCCGCCTCCCTCGGTGACCGTGAGCCCCGCGACCGCGGTCACAGATGCGCTCCGGGGCAGCCGGGCGCCGAGCCGGCGGCCGGATGCGCGTCGTGGAGCAGGGTCCCGGCGAGCGCGACGCGACCGGCGAGGTCGTCGAGGGCACGGACGAATGCGTCGTGCGCGCGTCCGGACCACGACGGGTCGTCCCGGCAGGACGCGATGCCTCGGTGCGTCTCCGCCACCGCCTCGGCGATGGCGGCGAGCGCATGCGCGCGCGTCAGCGCCTCGGCGCGGAGCTGGCCCGGCGTGCTGCCGCTCTCCCGACCCGTCCCTCCGAGGGGATCTCCCCCGCCCGCGCCCCATCCACCCGGCTGCTCCTGCATCGCGTCCCGTCCTCTCCCGTCCGCCCGCATCGTGCGCCGCAGCGAGGGCAGCGGGCCGTCGGATGCCGCGTCCGGGGGACGGAGGAGGGATACGGGGATGTGGGGAGGGATCGCAGCCGACAGAATGAGCGCATGGGAGCCCCCGACTCTCCGGCCGCGACGGCTCCACCCGTCTTCCGGATCGCCTTCGTCTGCACCGGCAACATCTGCCGCTCCCCGATGGCGGAGGTCGTCTTCCGGGACCTCGTGCAGCGCGCCGGGCACGCCGACCGCGTCTCCGTGACGAGCGCCGGGACGGGCGACTGGCACGTGGGCGAGCAGGCGGACGCGCGCACCCTCGCCGCGCTCGAGCGCCGCGGCCTGTCGGGATCCGCGCATCGCGCGAAGCAGTTCGACCCGGACACACTGCCCGACCTCGACCTGGTGGTCGTGTTCGACCGCGGCCAGGAGCGGACGCTGCGGCAGTGGGCGCGGACGGAGGCGGACCGGGCGAAGATCCACCTGCTGCTGTCGTTCGATCCTCCACAGGCCCACCTGCGGGACGTGCCCGACCCGTACTACACGGACGCGGCGATGTTCGATCGGGTTCTTGGGATGATAGAGCGAGCCGCCCGGGCCCTCCTCGCGCAGGTGGAGCCCGGCATCCGTCCCCCCAGCTAGGAGATCCCCCCGCATGAGCCCGTTGCCCCCGCAGGTGCTGAGCCCCCTCGACGGCCGCTACGCCCCCGTCGTCACCGAGCTCGGCGAGCACCTCTCGGAGGCGGGCCTCAACCGGGCGCGCATCCACGTCGAGATCGAGTGGCTCATCCACCTCACCGACCGGTCGCTCCTCTCCTCCTCGCCGTTCACGGACGCGCAGAAGGCGGCGCTGCGCGAGGTCGTCGCGGGCTTCGGGCAGGAGCAGATCGACGCGCTCGCCCGCGTCGAGGCCGTCACCCGGCACGACGTGAAGGCCGTCGAGTACTTCGTGCGCGACCGCCTCGAGGAGCTCGGCCTCGCGCACGTCGCCGAGCTCACGCACTTCGCGTGCACGAGCGAGGACATCAACAACCTCTCCTACGCGCTCGTCATCGACCGGGCCGTGCGCGAGGTCTGGCTGCCGAAGCTGGTCTCCGTCATCGGCGCGCTCCGCGAGCGGGCCCTCCTCTTCCGCGACGACGCCATGCTGTCGCGCACGCACGGGCAGCCGGCCACGCCCACGACCCTCGGCAAGGAGCTCGCGGTGTTCGTGCACCGGCTCGAGCGCCTCCGGGCCGATGTGGAGGACGTCGAGGTGCTCGGCAAGTTCAGCGGCGCCACGGGCACGTTCGCGGCGCACCTCGCCGCCGACGCGGACGTCGACTGGCCCGCCGAGTCCCGCGCGTTCGTCACGTCGCTCGGGCTCGTGTGGAACCCGCTCACCACGCAGATCGAGTCGCACGACTGGCAGGCCGAGCTGTACACGCGCATCGCCCACGTCAACCGGGTCCTGCACAACCTCTGCACGGACGTGTGGACCTACATCTCCATGGGGTACTTCCGGCAGATCCCGCAGGCGGGCGCGACCGGCTCGTCGACGATGCCGCACAAGATCAACCCCATCCGCTTCGAGAACGCGGAGGCGAACCTCGAGCTGTCGGATGCGCTGCTCGACTCGCTCGCGTCCACGCTCGTGACGTCCCGGCTCCAGCGGGACCTCACGGACTCGACGACGCAGCGCAACGTCGGCGTCGCGCTCGGGCACTCGCTGCTGGCGCTCGACAACATCGGGCGGGGTCTCCTCGAGATCGACGTCGACCGCGCGCTGCTCGCGGCCGACCTCGACGCCAACTGGGAGATCCTCGGCGAGGCCATCCAGACGGTCATCCGCGCGGAGATCGTCGCGGGGCGCAGCTCCATCAGCGACCCGTACGCGGTGCTCAAGGAGCTCACGCGCGGCAAGCGCGTCGGCCGCGACGAGATGCGCGCGTTCGTCTCCGGGCTCGACATCGGGGACCAGGCGAAGGCGCGACTGCTCGAGCTGACCCCGGCCGGGTACGCCGGGCTGGCGTCGCAGCTGGTCGACCACATCCTCTGAGCCGGTCGATCGGGACCCTCGTCACGGCGGGGGTCCCGACGCACGTCAGCGGACGCGGTTCCAGCCGGAGCGGATCCCCGCGGCTCAGTGCCGGGTCGGACGATCCGGGTGGTCCTGCTCGTCCATGTCCTGCAGCTCGTCGCGGTTCGGCTTGAACGACAGGGCGAGCATCGCGAGCATCACGAGGGCGCCGATGAACGCGACGCCCGTGAAGACGACCACGACCGTCCAGCCCTGGGCGTCGGCGGGCCTGGTGCTGAGCCCCACGATGAGGCCCACGAACGCGGCGAGGGCCGCGGCGATGCCGAGCAGCTCGGCGGGGCGCATGCGGTCCTTGCGGATGTTGGAAGTCACGGTCAGCTCGCGCTCTCGGTGGTCCGGGGGGCGTCCGCCGCGGAGGTCGCGGTGGGTGTGGAGGTGCCCCATTTCATGCTCAGGGCGGCGATGACCAGGAAGACCCCGACGATCGCCGCGTAGGCGCCCAGGAGGCCGACGGCCACGACGGGCGCGGTGAGCTGCCCCTCGCGCTGCTCGACCCCGCCGTACTGGACCACGAGGTCAGGCGGCACCAGGAGGAAGGCGACGGCGAGCACGACGGTGAGCGCACCGGCGGTGATCGCGTCGGTGGCGCCCGGCACGCGGCCGCGCGAGCGCAGGCCGGCGACGAGCTCCAGGAACCCGGTGACGACGGCCCAGACGCTGACGGCGTAGAGGAGGACGAGGACGCCCCCGTCGCGGGCCAGGAGGGCGGCGATGCCCGCCACCACGGTGATCGCACCCTGGGCGACGGCGCTCGTGCGGAGGCGCGCGGCGGGACCGCGGAGGGTCCGGGCGCCGAGGCCCGCGGTGATCAGGCCGGAGAGGATCGCGAAGACGCCGAACGCCACGAGGCCGAGTGACGGCGAGTGGTCGGTCGAGAAGGTGATGAACGCGGCGAGCGCTAGGGCGGGCAGTGCGCGCAGGAGGAGCACGGGCCAGTACGCCGCCCGGAACGTCAGCTCGTCCTCGGACACGGCAGCCTCTCTCTCCATCCGGGCCAGCCTACTCGGTGGGTTCCTGGGCGGATGCTCGGCCGGGGCCCGCGATGGCGGCCCCGGCGAGCTGGCCTAGGCTCGACACGTGACGAGTCCCCTCCCCCGTCTGGCCGCTGCGGCGGCCGGCGCGGTCGTCGGGCTCGCGGTCGTCTGCGCCGTGGGCGTGGCCTGCGGGATCGTCTACGCGAACCGGGCGTTCTGAGCCGCGGCGGTCCCGCGGCCGACGGCCCGGGATACGCGGGTCGTTTCCGCCCGATCCGCGCCCGTCCGCCGCGCACCCGCGCAACCGGCGCCCCGCAACCTGCGAGGCGCGAACCGCAACCGAGAGGCCCCGCCGTGCCCCAGCCCGAGACCGCGCCGCGGCCCGCCTCCGAGAGCGGCCGGGCCACCGGCGGGTTCATCCCCGTCGACCGCGCCGTCGTCGCCGCCCCCGAGGGCGCAGCTGAGGCCCTGGCCCGACGCGACCGGCTGGCCCTCGGCATCGACATCGGCGGCACGACGCTCAAGGCCGGGATCGTCGACGTCACCACGGGGATCCGGCTCACCGAGCGCATGACCGTGGCCAAGCCCGTCGGCGGCGAGCCCGAGGACATCGCGGACGTGATCGCCGAGATCGTGCTCGAGCTCACGCCCGACGAGGACCTGCCCGTGGGCGTCGGCGTGCCCGGCATCGTGCGGGACGGCATCGTGCGCTCCTCCGCGCACATCTCCGACCGCTGGCTCGGCATGGACGCGCGCACCGCCATCCGCGAGCGCAGCGGGATCGACGTGCTCACCGTCAACGACGCCGACGCCGCCGGGATGGCGGAGCTCGAGTACGGCGTGCTGCAGGGCCGCGGCGGCCTGGTGATCCTCACGACGCTCGGCACCGGCATCGGCACGGCGCTGCTGCACGACGGCACGCTCATCCCGAACAGCGAGCTCGGCCACGTCCACATCGACGGCGGCGACTACGAGATGCAGGCGGCCTTCTCCGCCGTGCGCCGCGAGGGGCTGACGTTCGAGGCGTGGGCGGCGCGACTGGAGCGGTACTACCGGCACCTCGAGTCGATCATGTCGCCCGACCTCATCGTGGTGGGCGGAGCGGCGGCGCACGAGTTCGCGCGCTTCTCGGGGTTCCTGCACCTCGACACCGAGATCATCGCGGCCAGCCGCGGCAACGACGCCGGACTGGTCGGCGCCGCGCTGCTCGCGCACCGGGCGGGCGTCGCGCCGGACTGATCCGGCGCGGCCGCGTCCGATCGGGTCCGCCGCGTCCGCATCCGCGCCGGTCCGCCGCGTGGCTCCGGCCGCGTCCGGCAGACTGGCGCCATGAGCACCGTCGCTCCCCGACCGCTGCGCGTCGTCATGTCCCCCGACTCGCTCACCGGATCCGCCACCGCCGTCGAGGCCGCTGGATCCCTCCGCCGCGGCTGGCTGCGCGCCCGGCCCGACGACGACGTGGCGATCGCGCCCATGGCCGACGGCGGGCAGGGCACCCTCGACGTGCTCGCGGCGGCCGTCCCGGGAGCGCGCCGCATGCCCGTCCGCGTCCCGGGACCCGACGACCGGCCCGTCGACGCGCACTGGCTCCTGCTGCCCGACGGCACGGGCGTGGTCGAGGTCGCGTCCACGAGCGGGATCACGCTGCTGGATCCGCTCCGCCCGCTCACCGCCCACACCCGCGGATTCGGACGCGCGATCGGGGCGGCGCTCGACGCGGGCGTGCCGCGCCTGCTGCTCGCGCTCGGCGGCAGCTCGTCCACGGACGGCGGCGTCGGCGCGCTCCGCGAACTCGGGGCGCGGGCCCTCCGCGCGGACGGATCACCGGCTGGCGACGGCGGCGGCGGGCTCGCGGACATCGCGACGCTCGACCTCACCGCGCTCCGGGCGCTGCCGGAGGGCGGGGCCCTGGTCCTCGGCGACGTCACCGCTCCCCTCACCGGGCCCGCGGGCGCCGCCGCCGTCTACGGTCCGCAGAAGGGCGCGACGCCCGCGGACGTGAACGTGCTCGACTCGGGCCTGGCCCACCTCGCCGGCCTGCTCCACGTCGGTCCGGCCACCCCGGGCGCGGGCGCGGCGGGCGGCACCGCGGCGGGCCTCGTCGCGTGGGGCGCGGTCGTGGGATCCGGATCCGCCGGCGTGGCCGACGCGATCGGCCTGGCCGACCTCGTCGCGGACGCCGACGTCGTGATCACGGGCGAGGGCCGCTTCGACGCGCAGTCGCGGACGGGCAAGGTCGCCTCGCACGTGCTCGACCTGGCGCGGGCGCACGGGACCGCGGCGATCCTCGTGGCCGGCGCCATCGCCGCCCCCACCGACGGGTTCGCCGCCGCGCGCTCCCTCACCGACCTCGCCGGATCCGCCGACGCCGCACGCGCGGACGCCGTCACCTGGCTCGAGCGCGCCGCGGAGGACGTGGCACGCGGACGGGAGTGGCGCGACTGAGGCCGAGCGGACCGGCTCAGTCCCGGGCGCCCGCCGCCGGATCCGCGCCAGACGCGCAACCCGCGCCACCCGCCGCGCTCCGCGTCCGCAGCGCCCGGTACTCCTCCGCCACGTCCGCCGCCGCGACGTCCCACGTGCGCCTGGCCGCGTGCTCCCGGGCCGACGCCGAGAGCCTCGCGAGGGCGGGCCGGTCGGCGAGCAGGTCGCGGATCGCCCGGGCCCAGTCGGCGGGATCCCGCGTGGGCACGAACACGCCGCTCACGCCGTCCCGCACCGAGTCGACCAGCCCCTCCGTCCGCGCCGCGACGACGGGCGTGCCGCACGCGGCCGCCTCGAGGGCCACGAGACCGTAGGTCTCGGCCGCCGACGGCATGAGCGCGAGGTGCGCGCCGGCGAGGACGCGGGCGGTCGCCGCCCGATCGAGCGCGCCCGCGAAGACGACGTCGTCCTCGAGGCCGAGCGACCGCACGAGCGCGTGCAGGCTCGCCGCGTACGCATCCCGGCCGGGCGAGACCCCGCCGGCGATCACGAGCAGGGGCCGGGTCGCGGGATCCAGCAGGGCGAGGGCCCGCAGCGCGACGTCCTGCCCCTTGAGCGGCTGGATCCGCCCGAGCAGCACGATCCGCACCCGCCCCGCGCCATCGCGGCCCGACGGCTCCCGCAGGAACGCCTCCTCCACACCAGGCGCCACGACGTGCACCGCCGCGGGATCCGCGTCGTAGGCCTCCACGAGCAGCCGCTTCTCCGACTCCGCGGACGCGACCACGAGGTCAGACGCGCGCACGAGCCGCCCCTCGTCCGCGAGCCGCGAGGCCGGCTCCGGGGTGTCCCCCGCCACGAGCCGGCGGTTCTTGCCCGCGGAGACCGAGTGCAGCGTCAGCACGTGCGGCACGCCCCATGCGCGCGCGACGGGAAGCGCGGCCACGGCCGACAACCAGTAGTGCGCGTGCACGACATCGGCCGGCGGCAGCGCGGCGAGCGCGTCGGCGAAGGCGTCCGTGATCCCGGGCAGCTCCTCCTTCGCGAGCGGGCCGACCGGCCCCGCCCGGAGCGCCCGCAGCTCGACGCCCGGCGCGACGGGGAGCACGGCCGGGTCGGCCGGATCCGTGGCGCGCGTGATCAGCTGCACCTCGTGCCCCTGCCGCCCGAGGCTCCGTGCGAGCTCCAGGAGGTAGACGTTGAGCCCGCCGGCGTCGCCGGTGCTGGGTGTCTGGATCGGCGACGTGTGCAGCGAGACGAATGCGATCCTCATGCGCCCGATCCTACGAGCGACGCCGAGCGACGCCGACGCGGCTCCGCGCGCACGCCCTGTCCCGACCGCGACGCCATGCGGACCCCGGAGGTGCCGCGCGCCAGGATCGGGGACAATGGTCGGATGCGGTCGCCCGTCCGCAACCCGTCCACCCTCCCTCGCCCGGGGAGGACCCGTCTGGAGGCCCGCATGACGCGACCTGCCGGCCCCGCGACCATGCAGATCGGCGAGCTCGCCGAGCGCACCGGCATGTCCCACCGCACGCTCCGCCATTACGACGAGACCGGCCTCCTGCGCCCGTCCGGCCGATCGGAGGGCGGCTTCCGCCTCTACACGGCCGACGACCTGGAGCGCCTCCTCCTCATCCGCCGGATGAAGCCGCTCGGCTTCTCGCTCGAGGAGATGGTGCGCCTGCTCGAGGTCACGGACGCCCTCGACGCCGCCGGGCCGGATGACGACATCGCCTCCCTGCGCGCGGACCTCGCCGCCTTCGTCGCCGACGCGGAGGAGCGCCGCCGTCGCCTGGCCGAGCACCTCGCCATGGCCGACGAGTTCCTCGACCGCCTCCGCGCCCGCTGACCCGGCCACCCGACCGCGCGGATCCCCCGCCCGACACCGCCTCGTACCATGGGGAGGTGTCGACCATCACCCCTCCCCGCGCGCCCGCCTCGGCCTCCGCCTCCCCCGTGCTGCGCGAGGCGTCCCGCCGTCGCACCTTCGCCGTCATCTCCCACCCCGACGCGGGCAAGTCCACGCTCACGGAGGCACTGCTGCTGCACGCGCACGCCATCGGATCCGCGGGCGCGGTGCACGGCAAGCAGGGCCGGAAGTCCACGGTCTCCGACTGGATGGACATGGAGAAGGAGCGCGGCATCTCGGTGAGCTCCGCCGCGATCCAGTTCACCCACCGCGACACCGTCATGAACGTCGTCGACACCCCCGGCCACGCCGACTTCTCCGAGGACACCTACCGCGTCCTCTCCGCGGTGGACGCCGCGATCATGCTGGTCGACGCCTCCCGCGGGCTCGAGACCCAGACCATGAAGCTGTTCGAGGTGTGCCGCCAGCGCCGCATCCCGATCATCACCGTCATCAACAAGTGGGACCGCCCGGGCCGCGAGCCGCTCGACCTCATGGACGAGATCAAGGAGCGCACGGGCCTCCTCCCCACCCCGCTCACGTGGCCGGTCGGCGAGTCCGGCGCGTTCTTCGGCGTGGTCGACCGCTCCAGCGGCGAGTGCGTGCACTTCACGCGCACGGCCGGCGGCGCGAGCATCGCCCCCGAGACCCGCATGTCGCCCGACGAGGCGCTGGCCGCGGCCGGACCCGCCTGGACGAACGCGGTCGAGGAGAGCGAGCTCCTGCACGAGGAGGGCCAGGACCACGACGAGGAGTCGTTCCTCGCCCGGCGCACCACGCCCGTGCTCTTCGCGGCCGCCGTCCTCAACTTCGGCGTCACCCACATCCTCGATGCGCTCGACGCCATCGCCCCAGCCGCTCAGCCCCGGCCGGACGAGCAGGACCGCACGCGCCCCGTCGAGGAGGACTTCTCCGGCTTCGTCTTCAAGGTGCAGTCCGGGATGAACACCGCGCACCGCGACCGCCTCGCCTTCATGCGGATCTGCTCGGGCGTCTTCCACCGCGGCATGACCGTCACGCACGCCCAGACCGGCCGCCCCTTCGTCACCAAGTACGCGCAGCAGCTCTTCGGCCGCGAGCGCTCCACCGTCGACGACGCGTATCCGGGCGACGTCGTCGGCCTCGTGAACGCGTCCAACATCCGCGTGGGCGACACGCTCTTCGACGGCGCACCCGTCACGTTCCCGCGCCTCCCGCAGTTCGCGCCCGAGCTCTTCCGCGTCGTGCGTTCGAAGGACACGAGCACGCACAAGCAGTTCCGCAAGGGCATCGAGCAGCTGGATCACGAGGGTGTAATCCAGGTGATGCGCTCCGACCTCCGCGGCGACCAGGCCCCCGTCCTCGGCGCGGTCGGCCCCATGCAGTTCGAGGTCGTCGTCGAGCGCATGACGAACGAGTTCCGCGCGCCGCTGCGCATGGAGCCGCTCGAGTACCAGGTGGCCCGGATCACCGACGCCGCCTCGGCGCCGGCCCTCGCGAAGACCATCGGCGTCGAGGTGCTCGTGCGCTCCGACGGCACGCACATCGCCCTCATCACCACCCCGTGGCGCTTGAAGGCGATCCAGCGCGACAGCCCCGAGCTCACCCTCGTCGACGCGGCGACGGCCCTCCCGGACGCGTGATCTCGAGGATTCGCGCGTGACCCCCTCACCCGGTCACGGGCCTTCGCTTGGCTCCTCCGGCACTGCAGCCGTGACCACCTTGGCCGATCACCGCACCTCCGTCGAGGCCGCTCCCGTCGGCGGACCGGCGATGGAGTCCCCTGCCATCCCCCGGGACACGACCACGGACGTCGATGCCGTCGTCGTCCGCGGCCCGGCGATCGACGCCGAGACCCGCTGCGTCCACTACGGCTCCGCGCTCGACGTGGTCGCCCTCCGCGCTCCGTGCTGCGACGCGTGGTACCCGTGCCACCTCTGCCACGCGGACGTCGCCGACCACCCGCTGGAAGTGATCCTCCGCTCGGCCCACCACCTGCCGGCCGCGCTCTGCGGCGTCTGCCGCGCCACGATGTCCGTGCCCGAGTACCTCGCGGCGGACGCCTGCCCGAGCTGCGGCGCCGCGTTCAACCCCGGCTGTGCTGCGCACGCTCACCTCTACTTCGCGCCCTGACTGGGACCCGCGCCGGAGCCGCGCCTCGATCCGTCGGTCCGCGCGGTCGCTCGCCAGGGGCGCCGGTTGCACCGCCGCGCGCCGGACGAGCGGCACCTCCGCGGGCGTCTCCGCCCGACGTGGTAGCCCTCCGGCTACCCGCCCGCCGGCATGTCCGCGAAGCGCGAGAAGTGCCCGTGGAACCCGACCGTGATGGTGCCGGTCGGGCCGTTGCGGTGCTTGGCGACGATGAAGTCGGCCTCGCCCGCACGCGGGTTGTCCTTCTCGTAGGCGCTCTCGCGGTGCAGCAGGATGACCATGTCGGCGTCCTGCTCGAGCGAGCCGGACTCGCGGAGGTCGGAGATGGCCGGCATCTTGTCGGCGCGCTGCTCGGGCCCGCGGTTCAGCTGCGACAGCGCGATGACCGGCACCTGCAGCTCCTTCGCCATGAGCTTGAGCGCACGCGAGAACTCCGAGACCTCCTGCTGGCGCGACTCGACCTTCTTGCCGCTCGTCATGAGCTGCAGGTAGTCGATGACGACCAGCTTCAGCCCGACCTTCTGCTTGAGCCGACGGCACTTCGCGCGGATCTCGACGAGCGTCATGTTGGGGCTGTCGTCGATGTAGAGCGGCGCGTCGTTGATGCGGCCGCGCGTCTGCGCGATGGTCGTCCAGTCCCTGGCGTCCACGGTGCCCTTGCGCATGCTCTGGAGCGGCACGGACGCCTCGGCGGACAGCAGGCGCATCGCGATCTCGCTGCGCCCCATCTCGAGGCTGAAGAAGATGGACGGCATGTCGTACTTGATGCTCGCCGCCCGCGCGAAGTCGAGCGCCAGGGTCGACTTCCCGAGCGCGGGGCGCGCGGCGACGATGATGAGCTGGCCGGGGTGCAGGCCGTTGGTGAGCGCGTCGAGGTCGGCGAAGCCCGTGGGCACGCCGGTCATCTGGCCGTCCTTGCCCTTCGCCGCCTCGATCTCGTCGATGGCGACCGTGACCGCGTCCGTGAGCGGCACGTAGTCCTCCGCCTCGACGCCGCCCGTGACGCCGTAGATCTCCGCCTGCGCGTTGTTCACGAGGTCGACGACCTCGCCCTCGCTGGCGTAGCCCATCTGCACGATGCGGGTGCCGGCCTCGACCAGGCGCCGCAGCACCGCCTTCTCGGCGACGATGGACGCGTAGAACCCGGCGTTGGCTGCCGTGGGGACGACGCTCGTGAGGGTGTGGAGGTAGTCGGCGCCGCCCGCACGGCTCAGCTCGCCGAGCTTGGTGAGCTCGTCGGTGACCGCGATGACGTCCGTGGGCTCGCCGTGCGAGTACAGCGACAGGATGGCGTCGAAGATGATCTCGTGCTTGGGGATGTAGAAGTCGATCGCCCGCACCTGCTCGACCGCGTCGGCGACCGCGTCCTTGCTGAGGAGCATGCCGCCGATGGCGCTCTGCTCGGCGAGGAGGTCGTGCGGCGGCGTGCGCTCGTGGCCGGCGCGCTTGTCGCGCTCGTCCCGTTCGCCGGCGAGACCCAGATGGGCGATGGACACGTGCGGCTCCCCTCGGTCGGCTGGGCGGATGCGCCCGCACGACCGTTCTAGCTCGGACCTCCGACACCGCTCAGACGACGTCGGCCGGACCGCTGACGGGTCCTCCGCGACCCGTTGGACGGGCGCTGCCCCACGATATGGATCCGGTCCGGCCAGGACCAAATGCCCCTGTGGACGAGACTGTGGACAAAGTGGGCGAAACGCCGGGGATCGTGTGGACTACCTGGGGACAAGCCTGTGCACTACTGAGTTTTTTCTGGTCTGAATCCCGTGCTGACCAGGCCTGGAGTTCTCCCCCACCGATGTGGGAAAACTAGTCTGCACCAGGGCTTGAGAGTTCGTCTGCTAGAGCCGGGCCTGTGGATGGGACTGGGGATCCAGAGGCCTCTGACCGGCTGGTTAACCGTCGATGGCGGTGGGCTCCATGAGCCCACCGCCATCGATCTCGTGCTGCGTTACTTCGCGGCGACGACCTGCAGGCTGATCGTGGCGACGATGTCGTCACGGAGCCGGATCGTGGCCTCGTGGTTCCCCGTGGCCTTGATGGCGTTGGGGATCTCGATCTTGCGCTTGTCGACCTGGCCGATGCCGGACTCCTCGACCGCCTTGGCGATGTCGGACGTCTTGACGGAGCCGAAGAGGCGCCCGCCCTGACCGGCCTTGACGGTGAGCTTGACGATCTTGGCCTCGAGGCGGCTCTTGAGGTCCTGCGCCTCCTCGATGGTCGCGTGCTCGCGAGCGGCACGCGCTGCCTTGATCTGCTCGATCTGCTTCTCGCCGCCGCGGCTCCAGATGACCGCGAAGCCCTGGGGCACGAGGTAGTTGCGGGAGAACCCGTTCTTGACCTCGACGACGTCTCCGGGGGAACCGAGGCCGGAGACCTCGGTCGTGAGGATCACTTTCGACATTCCATTACCCCTTAACGGCCAGAGCCGGCGTAGGGGAGAAGTGCCATCTCGCGCGCGTTCTTGACTGCGCGCGCGATGAGGCGCTGCTCCTGCACCGAGACACCGGTGATGCGACGAGCGCGGATCTTTCCCCGCTCGGAGATGAACTTGCGGAGGGTGGCGACATCCTTGTAGTCGATGACGCCGACGCGGATGGACTTCGCCGGGGCGGCGTTCTTGCCGCCCTTGGCTCCGCGGAGAGGCTTGCGGCGGTCGCCGCTGCTCTTTCCAGCCATGATTCTTCCTGTCTTTCGTACGTAGTGCGACGAGCCCTAGAAGGGCGTCTCGTCGTTGAAGTTGCCGGGGTTGGACCAGCCGCCGTCGCCGCCGCCGGAGTTGCCGCCCGAGCTCGCGGGTGTGCCCCACGGCTCCTCGGCCACCTGCTGCTGCTGGGGCTGTCCGCCGCCGAACTGGCCACGGCCACCGCCGCCGGAGTTGCCCCCGCCGCCGTTGCCGCCGCCGCCGGCCGCGCGCGTGACCTGAGCGGTCGCGTAGCGGAGCGAGGGGCCGATCTCGTCGACCTCGAGCTCGATGGAGGTGCGCTTCTCGCCCTCCTTCGTCTCGTACGACCGCTGCTTGAGGCGGCCGGTCGCGACGACACGCGAGCCCTTGGTGAGCGAGGACGCCACGTGCTCGGCGAACTCGCGCCACACGCTCGCACGGAGGAAGAGGGCGTCGCCGTCCTTCCAGTCGTTGCTCGCGCGGTCGAAGGACCTCGGCGTGGAGGCGATGGTGAAGTTGGCTACCGCCAGCCCGTTCTGCGTGTAACGCAGCTCCGGATCACTGGTGAGGTTGCCCACGACCGTGATGATGGTTTCGCCGGCCATCGACTACTCCCCGGTCTTCTCGCTGGAAGCAGCCTGCGCTGCCGGCTTGCCGGGCGTCGCCGGAGCGGCGTCCGTGGCGGGCGCCTGGGGCGCGGCGTCTGCGGCCTTGGACGTGGCGGCTGCCTTGCGGGCGGCCTTCTCGTCGGCGAGCTTGCGAGCGGACGCGACCATGGCCATGGCCTCCTCGGCACGCAGCACCTTGGTGCGCATGACGGCCTCGGACAGACCCAGCTGGCGGTCGAGCTCCTGCGTGGCCTCGCTCGTGGCGGTGAGCTGGACGACGGCGTAGATGCCCTCGTTCTTCTTGTTGATCTCGTACGCCAGTCGACGACGGCCCCAGACGTCGACGTTGTCGACGGTGCCACCGCTGGTGCGGATGACGTTGAGGAACTTGTCGAGACTGGGAGCGACGGTGCGCTCATCGATCTCGGGATCCAGGATCACCATGAGTTCGTACTGATGCGTCACTAACCCACCTCCTTCGGACTTGAACGGTCGCAGACGATCTGCGACAGGAGGGTATGTGCATCTGTCCGCGCGGGGCAGGGGAATCCCGTTGCCGGGCGGACAACCTCGCAAGACTACCGGATGGGGAGGAGTCGCACCAGGCCGCGGGTCGGGGCCGAGCGGATCAGCCCTGCTCGGCCGCCCACCACGCGACGAGGCGGCGCTCGGCCTCCTCCGCGGGGAGGGGGCCCTCGTCGAGGCGCAGCTCGAGCAGGAAGCGGTAGGCCCGGCCGACGACCGGTCCGGGCGGCACGTCGAGGATCCGCATGATGGCCTCGCCGTCGAGGTCGGGGCGCACCGCCGCCATCTCCTCCTGCTCGGCGAGCTCGGCGATGCGGGTCTCGAGGTCGTCGTAGGCGAATCCGAGGCGGTCGGCCTTGCGGCGGTTCTGCGTCGTGACGTCGGCGCGGGTCAGCATGTGCAGCCGCTCGAGCTCGGGACCCGCGTCGCGCACGTAGCGACGGACGGCCGAGTCGGTCCAGCCGCCCTCGGTGTAGCCGAAGAAGCGGAGGTGCAGCTCGATGAGGCGCGCGACCGACGCGATCGTGTCGTTGTCGAAGCGGAGCGCGCGGAGCCGGCGCTTGGCCATCTTGGATCCGACGACGTCGTGGTGGTGGAAGGTGACGACCCCGCCCGGCTCTAGCCGGCGCGTGGACGGCTTGCCGATGTCGTGGAGGAGCGCGGCGAGGCGGAGGACGAGATCCGGCGCGTCGCCCGGGTGGCGGGAGCGCTCGTGGTCGATGGCCTGGTCGAGCACCTGGAGGGAGTGCTGGTAGACGTCCTTGTGACGGTGGTGCTCGTCCGCCTCCAGCTTCATCGCCGGCAGCTCGGGGAGCACGTGGTCGGCCAGGCCGCCCTCGACGAGCAGGTCGAGGCCGGCGCGCGGCTCGGGGGTGCGCAGCAGCTTGGAGAGCTCGTCGCTCACGCGCTCGACGGAGATGTCGAGGATCCGCGGGGCCATGTCGCGGATGGCGGCGAGCGCGGCGTCGTCGAGCCGGAAGCCGAGCTGCGAGGCGAAGCGGACGGCGCGCATCATGCGGAGCGGGTCGTCGCCGAACGAGACCTCGGGGGCGACGGGCGTGCGGAGCACCTGGGCGAGGAGGTCGTCGATGCCACCGGACGGATCCACCAGCACCACCTGCGGCAGGCGCACGGCGAGCGCGTTCACCGTGAAGTCGCGGCGCACGAGGTCCTCCTCGAGCGACGAGCCGAACTCGACCTCGGGCTTCCGGGAGACGCCGTCGTACTGGTCGGTGCGGTAGGTCGTGATCTCGACCTGCTCCCCCTTGATGCGCGCGCCGATGGTCCCGAAGGCGCGGCCGATGTCCCAGTGGGCGTCGGCGACGGGCTTCACGATCTCGAGGATGCGATCCGGGCGCGCGTCCGTGGTGAGGTCGAGGTCGGTCGCGTCGCGGCCGAGGAACGCGTCGCGCACGGGGCCGCCGACGAGGGCGAGCTCGTGACCCGCCTCGTGGAAGGCGCGCGCGAGCACGGCGACCGGGGGCGATGCGGCCAGCTCGCGGAGACGCTCGAGGGCCTGTGCGACGCTGTGCATGGTCGGACAGTCTACGGCGGGACGACGCCGGGCTTCCGGCGTCCACGGCGAGCGCACACGGGCCGCGCGGGGCCAGCCATTTAGAATCGCCAGATGCACGCCGCGCCTCGACACGACGCCGGCCACACCCGCACGGACAGAGCCCTCCGGCTGATCCGGCGATCCGCTCGACGCACGATCTCCACCCTCGTGTGCGTCACGGTCGCCGCCGGGACGCTCGCCGCCGGGACGGTCGCGGGTCCGTCGACCCCGGCGCACGCGGCCACCGACGGCGTCACGCTCACCGTCACGCCCGCGGCCGAGGGGATCCTCACGCCCGGCCAGGACCTCGCCGTCACAGTGTCCGTCGTCAACGCGACGGAGGCCGCGGTGCCGTCCGGGCGCATCGACCTCGACCTCAACCGCACCGTCCTCGACACCCGCACGAAGATCGACGGCTGGCTCGACACCGCGTCGACCGAGGCGAACTCGCGCACCGGCCCGCGGATCGGCCGCGCCGACACCCCGGAGGTGCCCGCGGGCGGCACGGTCGACGTGGCCATCACGGTGCCGTCGGCGACCGTGGCCCTGCAGGGCAGCCGGGGCGGGTTCGGGCCGCGCGGGCTCACGGCGGAGCTCGATGCCGGCGGCGCTGACGTCGCGACGGGACGCGGTGCGGTCGTCTGGAGCCCCGGCGCGGATCCGGCGCCCACGCCCGTCGCGGCCGTCATGCCGCTCACCGTCCCCCCGAGCGCGTCGGACTTCATCGACGCCGAGGCCCTCGCGACCTACACGGCGGCGGGCGGCACTCTCACGCGCCAGCTCGACGCGGTCTACGGCCGGCCCGTCGCGGTGGGCATCGACCCGCGGATCATCGCGTCCATCCGGATCCTCGGCGCCGACGCCCCCGCGTCCGCCGTCGAGTGGCTGCAGCGCCTCCGCGAGATCCCGAACGAGACCTTCGCGCTGGCATGGGCGGACGCCGACGTCGCCGTGCAGGCGCAGGCGGGGGCCGCGACGCTCCTCGCGCCCACGGACGCCTCCTACGCCGTGCGGGCGAGCCGGTTCGCGGCGCCGGGCTCGACGCCCGCGCCGTCCCCGAGCTCGACGCCCAGCGAGACCCCCACGGCCGCGGAGTCCCCCGCCGCCAGCGGCATGCGCGGTGGATCCGCCATCGCCGGCGCCGCGACCGCCGCCCCCGCCGAGACGCCCGCTCCCTCCTCCAGTCCCGAGCCGAGCCCCACGCCATCGGCGCCGGTGCTGGCCCCCGCGCCGAGCCTCGCCGACCTGACCGCCTGGGACCACACGATCTCCGGCGTCTCCTGGCCGGCCGCGGGCACCGTGACCTCGGGCGACCTCGGGGTTCTCGCCGCCAGCGGCACCACCACGGCGATCCTCGGGAGCGGCGACGTGCAGTCCACGGGATCCGCGTCCGTCGCCGCGACCGGGACGATCGGCGACACGACCGTGCTCGTGACCGACGCCCGTGTCTCCGCCCTCGTCGACCAGGCGCTCTCCGCGGAGACGGACGAGGCCTTCGGGATCGCGCTGGCCCAGCTCTCGGCGACCCTCGCGGCCGACGCGCGCGCGGCCGACGGCCACGTGGTCGTGGCGGGTCTCGAGCGCGGCTGGGCGGCCTCCGGCGGACGGCTGGGACAGCTGCTCGACGCGATCCAGGGACTCCCCTTCAGCGACACCGCGCAGCTGGGCGCCGCCTTCGCCACCGCGCCCGTGCCGCTGCAGGTCGTGGATCACCCGGAGGACGCCACGCGGGTCCAGCGCGTCGCCGACGCGATGTCGCTCGAGGCGCAGGTCGACGCGTTCGCCAAGGCGGTCGAACGCCCCGAGCTCATCACCGGCCAGCAGCGGATGCTGCTCCTCGCGACGCTCTCGAACCGCTGGCGCGACGACCCGGATGGACTGGTGACCATCCAAGACGGTTACACGGCGCAGGCGGACGCGCTGCTGGGTTCGGTCGCCATCACCACCCGTCAGAACACCGTCATCAGCGACACGACGAGCCTCCTCGTCAACGTCAGCAACGAGCTCGACCAGCCCGTCACGGTGCGGCTGTCGATCATCGCCGGCAGCGGCCGGATCCGCGTCGACGGCTCCGCGCTCGTCACGGTCCCGGCGCACGGCAGCGCATCGGCCCGCCCGCCCATCACCTCCATCTCCAACGGCGACGTCGTGGTCACCGCGCGGCTGACCACCCAAGACGGTTCCGTCCAGATCGGCGAGAGCGCGCCCGTCGAGCTCTTCATCCGGGCCGGGTTCGAGGCCGTCGTCACGACGCTGTTCGTCGCCGCCGTCGCGCTCCTGTTCGGCTTCGGCCTGTTCCGCAGCATCCGCAAGCGCCGCCGCGCCCGTGCCCGGCAGCTCGCCGGCCTGCCCGAGGAGATCGATGACTGACCGGATCGCGCCGCCCGCCCCCGGATCGGACCCGGCATGACCGCGTCCCCCGCTCCCCGCGGCGGCATCGGCCGTGCGTCCGCCCTGCTCGCCTCGGGCACGTTCGTCTCGCGGATCCTCGGCTTCGTCAAGGCCATCGTGCTGCTGCAGACCATCGGCGCCACCCTCGGCAGCTCCAACGCGTTCTCCAACGCGAACCAGCTGCCGAACAACATCTACGTGATCATCGCGGGCGGCGTCCTCAACGCCGTCCTCGTGCCGCAGGTCGTGCGCGCCGCAAAGCACGCCGACGGCGGCGCCGGATACATCAACAAGCTCGTCACCATCGCGATCGTCGTCCTCGGCGGGGTCACGATCCTCGCGACCGTGGGCGCTCCCGTCGTCTCGCGCCTCTACGCCGCCACCCTGCCGCCGGACGTCTTCGCGCTCGTCGTCGCGTTCGCCTACTGGTGCCTGCCGCAGATCCTCTTCTACGGGCTCTACGCCGTGCTCGGCGAGGTCCTGAACGCCCGGGGATCCTTCGGGCCCTTCACGTGGGCGCCCGTCCTCAACAACGTGGTCGCCATCGCCGGCCTCCTCGTCTTCCAGGCCATGTTCGGCTCCGGCAGCCGCCCCGTCGACGACTGGAGCCTCGACAAGATCGTCGTGCTCGCCGGATCCGCGACCCTCGGCGTCGTCGCCCAGGCGCTCATCCTCTTCGTGTTCTGGCGCCGCGTGGGCCTGCGCTTCCGGTTCGACTTCGCGTGGCGGGGCGTGGGCCTCGGCACCGCCGGCCGCCTCGCGGGCTGGACGTTCGGCATGCTCGTCGTGACGCAGCTCGCCGGGATCGCGCAGTCGAACGTGGCGAACATCGCCGCCACCTCGGACAGCCCCTCGAGCACGATCCTGCTCAACGCGTGGCTCTTCTTCATGCTGCCGCACTCGATCTTCGCGGTCTCCATCGCCACCGCGTACTTCACCCGGATGAGCACGCACGCGGGCGAGGGCGACCACGACAGCATGCGCGCGGACCTCTCCTCGGCCGTGCGGCTCGTCGCGCTCATGACGGTGCTCTCCACCGCGCTCATCGCCGTGCTGGCAGGACCCGTGGCGCGCGTGATGGTGTCGGGCGACATCGGCGAGGTCCGCGGCTACGGCATCGTCCTGATCGCCTTCATCCTCGGCCTGCCGGCGTTCAGCACCCTCTTCGTGCTGCAGCGCGCCTTCTACGCCCTGTCGGACACGCGCACGCCGTTCCTCATCCAGTGCGCGCAGGTCGTGCTGTTCATCGTCGGAGCGCTGGTCATCTCGCAGCAGCCCGTCGAGCTGATCGGCGTCGGGCTCGCCCTGCTCCAGACCGTCACGGTCACCGTCCAGGCCGTCCTGACCGCGGTGCTCCTCCGCCGCCGCATCGGCCGCGTCGACGGGCGTCGGATCCTCCGCAGCGTGGTCCGCTTCGTCGTCGCCGCAGTGCCGACCGCGCTCGTCGGCATCGCGCTCCTCGCCCTCGTCTCGGGCGGCGCGTTCGAGGGAGTGGGCGTCGCGTCGAAGGGCCAGGCGCTCCTCGTCGGGATCCCCCTGGCCGCCGTCATGACGGCCGTGTACGTCGCCGCGCTGGCCGCCATGCGCTCCTCCGAGCTGCAGCAGCTCGCGGGCCCCGTGATGCGCCGCATCCGCCGCCGCTGACCCCGCGCGCCGCCGTCGGCTCGACCGGCCAGGGGGCGTGTCCGCGCACGCGCCCCCGCCCGGTGGAGCCGCAGGAATAGCCGCTACCGTGGGTCTGTTGCAGAGGTGAGCGGGCGCCGGGAAGGTGCCCCGCCGAGCAGTGGAGGAGAAGCCGTCGTGCGTCAGATCATCATCATCGGTTCGGGTCCGGCCGGGTACACGGCCGCCATCTACGCCGCGCGCGCCAACCTCACGCCCCTCCTCATCGCGAGCTCGGTCGAGGCCGGCGGCGAGCTCATGAACACCACCGAGGTGGAGAACTACCCCGGCTTCACCGACGGCATCCAGGGCCCCGACCTCATGATGGCGATGCAGGCGCAGGCCGAGCGCTTCGGCACCGAGGTCGTCCTCGACGACGTCACGTCGGTCGAGCTCACGGGCGACGTCAAGCGCGTCACCCTCGGCAACGGCGACGTTCACGAGGCCCTCGCCGTCATCGCCGCCACCGGATCCGCGTACCGCAAGCTCGGCCTCCCCGCGGAGGACCGCTTCAGCGGCCACGGCGTCTCCTGGTGCGCCACGTGCGACGGCTTCTTCTTCCGTCAGAAGACCATCGCCGTCGTCGGCGGCGGCGACAGCGCGATGGAGGAGGCCACCTTCCTCACGCGCTTCGCGGAGAAGGTCTACGTCATCCACCGCAAGGACACCCTGCGCGCCTCGAAGATCATGCAGGACCGCGCGTTCGAGAACCCCAAGATCGAGTTCGTCTGGAACGCGCAGGTGGTCGACATCACGGGCGGCGAGAAGGTCGACGGCGTCGTGCTCGAGGACACCGTCACCGGCGAGCAGCGCCCGCTCGCGCTCGACGGCCTCTTCATCGCCATCGGCAACGACCCGCGCACGCACCTCTTCCACCAGCAGCTCGAGCTCACCACCGAGGGCACCATCGCCGTCGAGGGCCGGTCCTCGCGCACCAACCTGCCGGGCGTGTTCGCGGCCGGCGACGTGATCGACCCGACCTACCGCCAGGCCGTCACGGCAGCCGCGTCGGGCACGGTCGCGGCGCTCGACGCGGAGCACTTCCTCGCATCGCTGCCGGACACCCTGCTCGACGCCGCATCCGACGGACCGGACGGCCCCGCGGGCCACGGCGCTCCGGCTGCCGGCAGCGCGGTGGATCCCGACGGCGAGCTCGTCGGCGCCGACCACCAGTAGCGGCACCCCTCATCACGACCCGATCCGGCATCCGCTCGGATCCACGAGAACCACACGAAGGAGAACCCATGTCCCACTCCCGCGACGTCACCGACGCCAGCTTCCAGGCCGACGTCCTCGACGCCGAGAAGACCGTCATCGTCGACTTCTGGGCGCCCTGGTGCGGCCCGTGCAAGGCCGTCTCCCCCGTCCTCGACCAGATCGCCGCCGAGAACCCCGGCATCGAGCTCGTCAAGATCGACGTGGACGACAACCCCGAGATCGCGATGAAGTACAAGATCACGTCGATCCCGGCCATGAAGGTCTTCCAGAAGGGCGAGGTCGTCAAGACCGTCATCGGCGCCAAGCCGAAGCCGGCCCTCGAGCAGGAGTTCGCCGACTTCCTCAAGTAGCCGTCTCTCGCGCCGGACAGGCTGCGAGGACATCCGGAGGGCCCGGCACCGCGAGGTGCCGGGCCCTCCGTCGTCCGCCCACGCCGTCGTCCGCCCACGCCGTCGCCGGCCACCGCCGCTGGACCGGGGGTCGCGGCCCGCCGCCCGTTAGGCTGGACGGCAATCGGACAGTGAGAGACGTGACGTGACACCTGCAGGCATCCCCCGCGAATCCGCGGGCACCAACCTCGACCCCTGGTTCCCCCACTACGCGGAGAGGACCTCCGGCCTCAGCGCCTCCGAGGTCCGCGCCCTCTTCGCCGTGGCCAGCCGACCCGAGGTCGTCTCGCTCGCCGGCGGCATGCCGTTCGTCTCCGCCCTCCCCCAGGAGCTCATCGTCACGGCGATGGAGAAGGTCATGCGCGAGCGCGGGCCGGTGGCGCTCCAGTACGGCGGCGGCCAGGGCACGCCCGAGCTCCGCGAGGACATCCTCGAGATCATGGCGCTCGAGGGCATCCGCGGCAGCGTCGACGACATCGTCACCACCACGGGCTCGCAGCAGGCGCTGGATCTCGTCACGAAGCTCTTCATCGACCCGGGCGACGTGATCCTCGCGGAGGCCCCCAGCTACGTCGGCGCGATCGGCGTCTTCCGCAGCTACCAGGCCGTCGTCGAGCACGTCGTCATGGACGACGACGGGCTCGTCCCCGAGGCGCTGCGCGAGGCCATCGCCCGGATCCGCGGCGAGGGACGCACCATCAAGTTCCTCTACACGGTCCCCAACTTCCACAACCCGGCCGGGGTCACCATGTCGGCTGCCCGCCGACCGGAGATCCTCGAGATCTGCCGTTCGAACGACATCCTCGTGCTCGAGGACAACCCCTACGGTCTCCTCTGGTTCGACCGACCGGCGCCGGACGCCATGCGCAGCCTCGACGACGAGGGGGTCATCTACCTCGGCTCGTTCTCCAAGACCCTCGCCCCCGGCTTCCGGGTCGGCTGGGCGCTCGCGCCGCACGCCATCCGCGAGAAGCTCATCCTCGCCCAGGAGTCGGCGGTGCTATCCCCCAGCTCCTTCAGCCAGCTGATCATCTCCGAGTACCTGCACGCCTCGGACTGGAAGGGCCAGATCGACACCTTCCGCGGCGTGTACCGAGAGCGACGCGACGCCACGCTGTCCGCCCTCCAGGAGCACCTGCCTGGCCTGTCCTGGACCGTGCCCAACGGCGGCTTCTACGTATGGCTGAAGCTCCCCGAGCAGCTCGACTCCAAGCAGATGCTCCCCCGGGCCGTGACCGCCCTGGTCGCCTACACGCCCGGCACCGCGTTCTACGCCGACGGCCGCGGACGCGACGCCATCCGACTGTCGTTCTGCTACCCGACGCCTGACCGCATCCGGGAAGGCATCCGCCGCATGGCGGGCGTGATCGACGACGAGCTGGATCTGCTCACCACGTTCTCCGGCACGGGCGCGCTCTCGTCACGCCCCACGACGTCCGTCGTCACGCCCCCGCCGGACCTCGACTGACCATCCGCGTCCACGAACACCGACCGCAACCGGATCGAGCATCATGACCGCACACGAGCCCCTCTCCGTCCTCGTCCTCGCGGGCGGGATCTCCCATGAGCGCGACGTGTCGCTCCGCAGCGGTCGCCGCGTGGCAGATGCCCTGCGCGCAGCCGGTGTCCACGCGTCCCTGCGCGATCCCGACGCCACCCTCCTCGACTTCCTCCGGGACACGCCTCCCGCCGTCGTCTGGCCGGTCCTCCACGGGGCCAGCGGTGAGGACGGCGCGCTCCTCGGCCTGCTCGAGCTCGCGGGCGTCCCCTATGTGGGCTCCTCGGCACGTTCCGCGCGGCTCGCATGGGACAAGCCGACCGCGAAGGCGATCGCCGAGTCCGCGGGCATCCGCACGCCGCGATCCGTGACCCTCCCCAAGGACACGTTCCGTGAGCTCGGCGCGGCTGCCGTCCTGCGCCTCGTCACCGAGTCCGTGCCCGCCCCCTATGCCGTCAAGCCGGCCCGCGGCGGGTCGGCGCAGGGGGTCACGATCGTGACCGATGCCGATGCCCTGCCGCGTGCGATGGTGGACGCCTACACATACGGCGACGTCGCCCTCATCGAGCAGCTCGTCGTGGGGACCGAGGTGGCGATCGGCGTCCTCGACACCGGCGACGGTCCCGAAGCGCTGCCGGCGACCGAGATCGTGCCGACGTCCGGCGTGTACGGCTACGAGGCGCGCTACAACGCGGGTCTCACGCGCTTCTTCACCCCCGCGCGCATCTCCCCCGAGGCGACCGCCGCAGCGTCCGCCGCTGCCATCGGGATCCACCGCGCCCTCGGCATCGGACAGATGTCGCGAGTGGACATCATCATCGACGCCGCGGGCGAGCCCTGGTTCATCGAGGTCAACGTCATCCCCGGTCTCACCGAGACGTCGTTGCTCCCGCAGGGACTCGCCGCTGCCGGGGTCGAGGTGGGCGATCTCTACCGCCGCCTCGCCGAGGCCGCGCGGGGAGCCTCCTCCGCCCCCTGACTCCGCAGGTTCGTGAACGGGAGGCGACCTCACTGAGGTCGCCTCCCGTCGTGTCAGCTGGGGTCGCCGTCAGGGACACCCATCTCCTGGGCGATGCGGGTCAGATCCCCCACCGTCGCGAAGTCGATGACGATCTGGCCCTTCTGGGCCGACATGGTCACGCGCACGCTCGTGTTGAGGTGGTCCCCGATGCGCTGGGCCGTGTCGTCCAGATGCGCGTTGCGCGCCGAGCTCGCGGTCTTGCGCGGCTTGTTGGTCCGCTGCCCCCGTTGCGCAGCAGCCTCCGCCGCCCGCACGGAGAGATCCTCGTTGACGATCTTCTCGGCGAGGTGGCGCATGGCGTCCTCGTCCCCGGACGACAGGATCGCGCGCGCGTGCCCAGCGGACAGGACGCCGGCCGCGACGCGATGCTGGACGTCCTCGGGTAGACGGAGCAGGCGGATCGTGTTGGTGATCTGCGGCCGCGACCGCCCGAGGCGCTGGGCGAGCTCGTCCTGGGTGATGGCGAAGTCGGCCAGCAGCTGCTGATAGGCGCTCGCCTCCTCGAGGGGGTTCAGCTCCGACCGGTGCAGATTCTCGAGTAGCGCGTCCCGGAGCATCGACTCGTCGGCGGTGTCCTTGATGACGGCCGGGATGGTGCCCAAGCCGAGCTCCTTGGTGGCCCGCAGGCGACGCTCCCCCATCACGAGCTCGTAGCGGGCGCGGCCATCCCCGTCAGCACCGAGCGGGCGCACCACGATCGGCTGGAGCACCCCGTACTCCCGGATGGACACCATCAGCTCCTGGAGCTCTTCCTGGCGGAAGTCAGTGCGCGGCTGCTGCGCGTTCGGGGTGATGTCCGCGGGATCGAGGTTGGCCAGCCGCGCGCCTGGCACGGCCACGAGCTCCGGCTCCCCCTTCCCCCGCGACTCCCCCTGAACGCCGCTCGGTGCACCGGCGCCGATGCTGTCCGGGAAGAAGACGTCGACAGGTCTGCTGCGCTCGTCGGAGGTGGGGATGAGCGCGCCGATGCCGCGACCCAGGCCGGTTCTCTTGGTTGCCATTACTTCTGGGCTCCTCGGTGTGCGATCTCGGCTGCCGCCTCCAGGTAGGAGAGCGCGCCAGGTGAATTGGGGTCGTAGCTGATGACGCTCTGGCCGTAGCTGGGCGCCTCGCTGATGCGGACGGACCGCGGGATAAGCGTCGTGAGCGTCTGCTGAGGGAAGTGCTCTCGTACCTCGGCCGCGACCTGTTGGGCCAGATTCGTGCGTCCGTCGTACATGGTCAGCAGGATGGTGGACATCGCCAGATCAGGGTTGAGGTGCTGCGCGATCAGTTCGATGTTCGAGAGCAGCTGGCTGAGGCCCTCGAGCGCGTAGTACTCGCACTGGATGGGGATCAGCACCTCCCTGGCGGCGCTGAACGCGTTGATCGTGAGCAGCCCGAGCGACGGTGGGCAGTCGATCAGGACATAGTCGAAGTCGCGCCCGCTGTCCGACGCCAAGAAGGCGTCGAGGGCCTTCCGGAGCCGACGTTCACGGTGCGGCAGATTCACGAGCTCGATCTCGGCCCCCGCGAGATGGATCGTCGCAGGAACGCAGAAGAGGGTGTCGAATTCCGGGCTCCTCTGCACGGCCTTCTCCACGGCGACGTCATTGACGAGCACGTCGTAGACGCTCATGAGGTCACTGGCACGGTCTGCACCGAGCGCCGTCGAGGCGTTGCCCTGCGGATCGAGGTCTATGACCAGCGTCCGGGAGCCGGCCTTCGCGAGCGCCGCGGCGAGATTCACGGTGGACGTGGTCTTCCCCACCCCGCCCTTCTGATTGGCGATGGTGAAGACCCGAGTGCGTGTCGGACGTGGCAGAACGAGACCGGCGAGAGCTTTGCGTCGTCGGCTCGTCTCGGAGAGCTCGCGAGCTATTGGACTCAGGTCGTCATCCATGGACTGCTCCCGATCGGTCGAAGTGGGCGATGGGGACATGGGGTGTATTGGCATGTTTCACGTGCAACATTCGGACCGCGTCGGCGCAGCGATTGCCCTGTAATCCCTGCTGGATCAGGGCTTCTATCGGAAACGACCGTCGATGGTGGCTCATGCGACTCGCGCCCGGATCACTCTCGTGACCTCGTCGACCTGCCCATGGCCGAGCACGACCACCTCGACGTCTTCCAAGTGGTACTTCCGAATGGCTTTGCTCGCCGCCTCGACCTCGCGCTCCGCGTTTGACCCCTTCATCAGCACCAGCTCTCCCCCGGTCTTCACGAGCGGGACGGTGAGAGGTATCAGCTTCGCGAATGCACTCACGGCCCTTGCGGTCACCTGGTCGAGACTGAACTCCTGCGCCACCTCTTCAGCACGAGCTCGTCGTACCGATACGTTGGCCATGGCCAGATGTGCCACCTGCTCTTCCAACCAGGCGACACGGCGCTCCATGGGCTCGATGAGGACGAACTCGACGTCTGGTCGGGCGATGGCGAGAACCAGTCCCGGCAGCCCCGCCCCGGTTCCGATGTCGCCGACGAGTCCAGGACGTAGAAGCGGCGCGACCAGCACGGAGTTGATGATGTGTCGTGACCAGAGTCGTGGGGGCTCGAGCGGGCCGATGAGGCCGAGCTCCTCTCCCCGCTGACCGAGCTGGGACGCGAATTCGCGCGCAACATCAAGGCGGTCCCCGAATAGCGACGCCGCCACCGTCGGCTCCGACTCAATGATGATCTGCTCGGGCATCGCGTATCCATCCTGTTTTCGGCGGCTGTGTCAGCTCGACCATGTGCGCGACCGGTCTCAGCATCGCGCGTTCGTTACGACTGTGGCGAGGCGTGTCCTGCGAGTTTAGCGTTCAGTGATGTTGAGCGACGACCGGCCCTACCCGGTGCTCGGTCCGTCATCCGCGCACTTCGCCCTGCGCTCATGTTTCACGTGAAACTACCGGCTCAGCGTATGGTGGTCTCGCGCTCCAGGGACCCAAGCGCAGTGAGCAACAACCGTCCTCTGCGGGGTCGGCGCACGTTTCACGTGAAACACGTCGCACGACGCCTGGGCTCACAGTCGAAGGATCGACTATCACTCTGCGGGCCTCGGAATAGTAGCGTCGATCATCCGAAACGCCTAGCTCTGCTCAGTCCCGTCTCCACGACTTCCGCGTCACAGCCACCCATATCCCAGCACTCGTTGGTGACACGTATGTGCTACTTAGGCGCCGTCCCGTGGCTGCGTTCGAAGACGAGAGAGGCCCGATCCGCCGGACCGGGCCTCTCCATTCACGCCGCGGGATTCACGCCTTCGTGATCACCGTGTGACGGTCGCGCCCCTCACCCTCGGACTCCGAGGTGTAACCCCGCTCGGCCACGATGTCGTGTACGAGCTTCCGCTCATACGACGACATGGGCGGGAGCGACGCAGTCGCAGATCCAGCGGAGATGCGCTCGATAGCGCGGTCGACGAGCTGGGCGAGCTCGACCTGACGCGCATCTCGAGAGCCGCCGACATCGAGGATCAGACGGCTGAACACGCCCGTCCTGTTCTGGACCGCGAGCCGCGTCAACTCCTGGAGGGCCGTGACGGTCTCCGGGTTCGACAGCAGGCGCAGGTCCTGGGAGTCCGCCGCGTCGACGGAGACGTATGCACGCCCTCCGCGCTGATCGATGTCGATGTCGCCGTCCAGGTCGCAGATGTCGAGGAGCTCCTCGATGTAATCAGCCGCAATGTCGCCCTCGTCGACGCCATCAGCGCCGACGGCCACCGCGGCCTGCTCGATCTCGGAGTCCTCCGCCACACCGTCAACACCACGACCACGTGCCGTGGGCACGAGCACCGGCTCGCTCTCTACGTCGGTCATCGGCTCTTGGATCCCGCCTGCTTCTTGGCGCGGTTCTTACTCACCGGCTGCTGACGCTGTGCCGGCTTGCGCTCCTCCACCACGATGGTCGACGACTCCGACGCCGTCTCAGGGGCGACCAGCTTGCCCTTGCGCGCCAGCCGAGCCTCACGGGCGCGCGCGGCCTCGCTACCCGGAGTCGGCATGTTGCGGATGACGAGGAACTGCTGCCCCATCGTCCAGAAGTTCGAGACCAGCCAGTAGAACATCACGCCGAGGGGGAAGGCGATGCCGGACACGGCGAACACCAGCGGGAGGATGTACAGCAGGATGCGCTGCTGCTTGAACATCGGGCTGGCCTTGGTCTCCTCGGACATGTTCTTGGCCATGATCTGCAGCTGCGTGATGAACTGCGACGCGCTCATGAGGATGACCATCGTGGTCGCGATGACGATGACGGTGACGTTGCCGTTGGCCGTCGAGATCGCCGACTGCAGGGGAGCGCCGAGGAACGACGACTCGCCGAACGAACGGGAGAGCTGCTCGTTCAGGAGACCGATGCCCGGCAGCTCCTCCACCGCGGCACGGTGGAGCACCGAGTAGAGCGAGAAGAAGATCGGCATCTGCAGGAGCAGGGGGAGGCAGCTGCTCAGCGGGTTGGTGCCGGTGTCCTTGTACAGGGCCATGGTCTCGCGGGACATGGCCTCGCGGGAGAACTGGTCGCGCTTGCCCTTGTACTTGTCCTGGATCTTCTTCAGCTGCGGCGCGACCTCCATCATGCGGCGCTGGTTCTTGATCTGGCGCACGAAGATCGGGATGAGCGCAGCACGGACCACGAGCACGAGGCCCACGATCGAGAGCACCCAGGTGGCGCCGTTGTCGGGATCCAGCCCGAGGGTGGTCCACAGCGTGTGGAAGCCGACCAGGATGAGTTCGATGACCCACTTGATCGGCCACAGGATCGTTCCGAGGAAGTCCATGAGGTGGTCGTTAGCCCTTTCCGTGGCTGGGTGCGACGACGAATCCGAGCCTCGTGCGCCGGTACTGCTGGACCCGACGAGCGGGGACGTCGTCGATGCCGCCCGCCGCCCAAGGGTGGCACCGGCACACGCGCCACGCGGCGAGGAGGCCGCCGTGGACGATCCCGTGCTCCTGCACGGCCTCGAGGCCGTAGGCCGAGCACGACGGGTAGTACCTGCACACGTCCCCGTACAGAGGGGATACGACGCGCCGATAGAGGCCGATCACGGCGATGGTTGCGTTCCGAGGCGCTAGGACGACGGAGGTCAGTGCCCTCTTCATATCGTCCTCACGACCCGCGTCACGGCTGACGCGATCTCCTCATGCAGGGTATCCCACGGTGTCTGCTCCATGCCTGGCAGTACTCGGATCACGATGGAGGTGCCCGCGGGTACCGTGGGGAGCACATCGGCCGACACGGCCTTGAGGCGCCTGCGGACGAGGTTTCGGGTCACGGCGTTGCCGACCTTCTTCGAGACGATGAACCCGAAGCGGGCAGGCGCATCACGGGGTCCGGCCAGTGCGGACACGACCGCGGTCCCCGTGGTGGTCCGGCGTCCTCGCCTGACGATGGTGCGGTAGTCCGCACCGCTCGTCACGCGATTCCGCCGAGCGAGCACGTGCTACGCGGAGAGCTCGGTGCGTCCCTTGCCACGACGGGCGGCGAGGATGGCACGGCCGGCACGGGTGCGCATGCGGAGGCGGAAGCCGTGCTTCTTGGCCTTCTTGCGGTTGTTCGGCTGGAAGGTGCGCTTGCTCACGATGAGTCTCCACTCAGGTTGGTCCACGGGGCCGACGAGTGCGGCTGGGAAGATGGGGCAGCCTCGAGGGGCTGGGTCAACTGCCTAAATCTACGGGCCGGGCGGGCTGCGGTCAAACCCGGGAGCCGGATCGTGATTATCCACACAGACCGGCCATCGGCCGGTATCGACATGCCGCCGTCGATAGGGTCGATTTGTCCTGATCTCCGACAGTGGCTACCGTGTGGCGTGGCCGCGACGCGTCGGGGATCGCCCGCGCGGTGCTGACGGCCCGTTCGCACACAGGGTGGATAACCCTGTGAGTAACTATGCTGTCCGCGGTCGCGGTACCCGGATGGTCCGCACCCTCGGAGCCTCCGGGGACGGACGCCGCACGAACGACCGCGACGCCCTTCCAGCGTCGACAGCAGTCCGCGCACCGCGTGGCGGCCCCGGCACCAGCCGCGGGACCGAGCCTGGTGACGGCAGATGGGGAAAC
>NZ_CP083440.1 GCF_021919125.1 Clavibacter sp. A6099
TGAAGACCCCGATCCTGGAGGCGCTTCGAGGCATGGTCGCGGGGGAGACTGACGCCGTTCGCCGCCGCCAGTGCCTCCAACTCAGCAGAGACATCCACAACGATCGGCCTCTGACCCTTCGCGCATCGCTGCCTTCCGACATCAGTCAATTCGACCTCTTGGTCAGCTTCGCTGCTTCCTGGGTAACGACTTCACGAGTCACAGACCACCTCGACGCCATCGCCAATGACACAGCGCTCGATGAGTTCGCCGTCCTCCGATCGTGGGCGCAGGACGCCGTCGTGCGGCAGAGCATCGCACTCTCGTCCCCCAGCATGATCACGGCGCTCGACAGGGTGCTGGCGGCGGAGAAGCCTGCGGGGAGGACGACCAAGTCCCTGCCCGGCCTCATCACGTACTTCGCCCGATCCACCACCAAGGTCAGTCCATTCAGCCGCCACACCGCGGTGCACGTCGATGTTGATGGGGTGGACGCGATACGCGGTCCTCGTGCAGCGGACATCCACGTGACGCGGTCAGAGACGACGATCTCCCGGCTGCTCTACCGCAGGCTTTTCCGTCTCCTCGCAGCCGACGCGACGTACCGCGAGCACCTGGGATGGAAACGCTCCGACCTGATCCATGCTCCTGCTCACGGGGGGATAAAGATCAGCCGACGACGATGGCTCGATGGGGCCGGCCTCCTCGACACCTTCTCGGAGGACGTGGTGACGCTGCCCGACGCCCCGATGTGGCGCCTACTACTCGGGCTCCTTCCCGGAGGATCGTCGACGAGTCTGGACTCGGTGCGCCGCACCCTCGCAGCGGCTGTGGATGACCCGGCTGCCGCTGAGCAGCTCACCGAGAAGCTTGTCGGGCTCGGAGTTCTGGTTCCCGTCATGCCGGTGTCCGAACAGTCCGACACCTTCTCCTCGCGATGGGAAGACCTGCTCGCGGCGCTTCCGCCGTCCGCGGAGGCGCTCCGCCGTCTGCACGCGGAGACGGACTCGACGCGCATCCAGCTCCGCACGCTTGACGGCACGACGCGTGCGGCCATGATCCTGAAGCTCCGGGCCGCGTGGCGCGCTGCGCTCACCACGGTCGACGATGGCGACGCCATCCTCGACGACCCGCGCGCTGGGGTGGCGAATGTGTTCCTCGAGGATTCCTTCACCGACGCCGGCCCGACCCCCGTCCCTGACCGCACCACCTGGAGCGAAGACTTCTCCGCGCTCTTCCCCCTCCTCGACGCCACGGACGACCAGCGTCTGATCGAAGCCGCCGTGAGGTCTTGCTTCCTCGCTGCCTACGGTGAGGACGGCGTGTGCGTCGACCTGCACGAGTTCGCCGACCGTCTTCGCGAGGAGCTCCCGGCTCGCATGACGGATGCCGTCACCGCGTCACCCTCGGCCGAGCTGCCGCTCCTGCGCGCCGCGGGTGCAACGCTCATCCGTCGTCTCATCGCCGAGGATGAGGATCAGGTCGAGATCACGGTGCAGGATCTGCGCGACCTGCGAGAGCTCGCCGAGGGCGCACCCCGGATGCGCACCGCCTCCTACGCCGTCTTCGGGCAGGCGACGGGTGAGACCCTCGTGCTCAACCACGTCTACGGGGGAGAGGCCAAGTTCGTCGGACGTTTCCTGGCAGACAGCGACCCCGAGACCATCGACGCCGCGCGTCGGTACGCGCGCTCCTTCCACGCCCCGAGCACCCCGGCGTTGCAGATCCGACCCACCCTCGGCTTCAATGCCAACCTCGCACCCGCCCTCCTCGATGGAGACATCGCCATCCCCGACGAGCCCGCCGACGGCGACGCCGCACCCATCTCGTCACTGCATCTGACCCTCACGTCACGCGGGCTCGCCCTCATCGATGCCCAGAGAGGGAACGAAGTGGACGTCGCATACCTGGGCTTCCTCGTTCCCCACGCGCTACCGTCGATGGAGCTCCTCCTCGCCTCATACCGCAGTACCCCGCACGTGTCCTGGGCTGAATCCACGTCCGTCCTCGTCGACGGGATCCGACGCGACCCCAGGGTCATCGTCCGGACGCCTCGTGTTGTCTTCCGTTCGATCGTCCTCTTGCGACGCCGCTGGGCTCTGCGAGCCGACCAGCTGCTCTCGATGCTGGATGGTTCGGCCGCGGCCTTCCGTGCTGTCAACGTGTGGCGCGTAGAGCACGCGATCCCCGAGATGGTCTACGTCCATCGACTGCGCGCACCGTCGCACGATCCCTTCTCCTCCGATCGCGCCCCCAAGCCGGCGTTCGTCGACTTCATGAGTCGGCTCGGCGTCCAACATCTGGCCAAGCGACTGGTGGACCACGGGGATGAGCTCCTCCTCGAGGAGTTCCTGCCTGAGCCCTCTTCCGACACCCATCACCACGCGACCGAGATCTACTTCGAGGTCAACGACATCAAGGACCAGGACCACCGATGATCTCGACACTCCGCATCGACCATCATGCGCCGCACAAGGCCGACCTCATCCGCGTCCTCATCACTGCCCTCGCGCCGCTCTCCGATCAGCCAGACGTACGCACCTGGTGGCTGCATCGGCACTGGAAGCTGGGACCCCATCTGCTCGTGCTGGTGGAGACAGTATCTGACCCGCTGCCGGATACGGTTTCCCTGATCGAGCGGGCTGCGGGCGCCGCCGTCCGCGCATGCCCTAGCGACAACCCCGTCGATCCCGAGCAGTGGATCTTGACGTCCGTCGCCCTCGGTCGCGCCGAGCTCGTCGAGGGCCCATATGGACCAGTGCGCCCCGACAACACCATCAGCTGGGTGACGGATGGTGCGCTCGACACGTTCATCCGCGATGAAGCGGCCCTCGAGGTCAAGGGTCGCCTCACCGCCGCCGGCCTGCCCGTGCTCGCGGACGCCTCCGCCCGTGGTGAAGACGCGCGCACATCGGCGCTCATCGGGATGATGACGCTCGCCACCGCCTACCCCGACGGAGGCATGACGCGCGGATACCTGGCCTTCCTCTCGCACTGGAAGGAGTTCCTCCACTGGCTTCCCGCAGGCGCCGACATCGAGTCCTCTTGGGCTGCGGCGTACGACGAGCAAAAGGACTTCCTCGACGCTCTTCTCCGGGATGTCGCCACGCCCGACGACCGGCCCGGAGCAGAGGCGCAGCAGTGGCGTGGCTGGGCCCAGGAGGCCCACGATCCCGCCCGTGATCTGGCCCGGCGCGGCCTCGTCCTGCCGTATCCACACGCCGATCGGTTCGACCTCGCGAAGGGGATGGGCGACGACCTCGGACGCCGTTGGGGAGGGGACGACGACCGGAGCTACAGCGACTTCCACGTGCAGTTCCGTAAGCTCGACTTCACGCGCCTGGGTGACTCCGACGCGTTCAGCGCCTACCGCTTCACCATCAACTGCTTCTTCGATCTCGTCACGCTCATGGATGTGAGCCCGCTCGAGCGGTACGCGCTCGCGTACTTCTTGACGCGGGCGGTAGAGGATCAGACCGAGACGACGTGGTCGGACATCGTCGCCAGGGGAGTGGCCCGACAGGCCCTCGATCCGGACGCGCATCCGACGCTGCCCTGGCGCGGCCGATGAGCGCCGTCATGCCGGACGAAGTGGTCAGGCTCCGCCCCTCCATCATCATTGCGGAGAAGGAAGAAGCGATCGCGTTCTCCTCGTGGAACGCCACTGTGCATCTTCGAGGGTCCAATTCCGTTGCCCTCTGGCATGCGATCCGACCCAGCCTGGCAGGGGGCATCAGCGAGGAGGCGCTCGTCGAAGCCCTGCCTGAGGGGAACGTGCGTCACGTCGTGGCGGACCTTCTCTCGGACCTCGGGACGAACAACCTCCTCGAGGTCGTCGATGAGAAAGCAGCCGGCACGAGGCTCTCGGAGGACATCAAGCGCTGGATCGGGTCGAAGACCGTCCGTGCCGCCGCCGTGACGCGTCGACTGTCCGTGATGGCACTGACGGTGTCCGGCACCGATGCTCACCTCCTGCGACTCGTCCAAGCTCGCCTCGAAGATGCAGGGCTCTCGGCGTCCCTGGAGCTGCGGCCGGACAGCAGGGTCGATGCAGAGATACACATCGACTCCGGCACGCTGTCTGGGTCCGTCGTCGTCATCCAGACCCTCGGCACCACCCTCGTCGGTCCCGTACCCGCAGGACCTTCAATTACAGCCATGCTGCTCTTGGCGGACCGTCATCGCTCAGACGGCGTGCGCCTGACGGGACTCGACGATGTCACGACCGAGCTCGCCGCATCGCAGGCCCTTCTAGCCATCCTCTCCACCGCGGTGACAGCTGAGGAGGCCGCTCACTCGTCATCGGCGCCACCTGCGAGCTCGAGCGTGGCCGACACGCCTCAGGTCTACGTGACCGACGCGTTCGCCGTCTCCGAGCTCCATCCGCTCACGATCGCCTGGCCCCATTCGCTGATCAGTGCAATTGGCTCGGTCTCCGTCATGCAGGGCGACCAGCTCAGCAGCTCGGAGACGCACGGCGAGACGCCGCCCGCAGCCGAGATGGAGTCGCTCAAGGCCCTCTGGGACCGGCACGGTGGCGCCGTCAGCGAGCCGCACCCGCGGGACCTCCCCCAGATCCCATACGCCCTCGCGACCTGCCGAGATCTGGACACGGACTATGTCGCCCTGGGCATCGGCAGCCAGCTTGACGTCGCTAGATGGGACGCCCTCCGTCACGCACTGCGAGCGTCTATCCCACCCGAGTGGAGCGTCCGCCTCGGACTAGGTAGGAGCGGAGCGGAGGCTCGGGACGACGCAATCCTGCAGTGGATCTCTTCGCCGTCGGCCCGCGTTCGGTGGGACGCCTCGACCGAGATCACCACTGACCGGTCTCCGGCGGCTCGCCGCGCCTGGTCCACGGCCACCCTGCGTCTCGGGGCGACAGTCGGCGTGCACGCGGAGCTCACCCGCGTTGGCTCCCTGTCCCTTCACCGTGTTCGCGCGACCACCGGCGTACACCGCGTGGACGTGTATTCCCAGGATCAGGACCAGGCCCTCACCGGAGCGCTCGTCCGCCTCGGCGGGCTCCTGCAGGCGAATGCGACCGCCGGCCAGGGGCCCGGGCAGGGCGGCTCGGGTGGCCAGGGGAGCGCGGCACCAGCGATCAGCGTCGGGCCGGGTCTATCCGATTGGGCCAAGGCCATGGGTCTGCGCGTGCGCGATGTGGATAGCGGGCAGGCGGCGCTCCACGCGGCGGTGGTCGAGTCATGACATTGACGACGCCCGGGGTCGACAGCTGGCCCACAGATCTCACTTCCTTCCGGTCGATCCACCTGCCAACGAGCTCAGGCATCGGGCAGATCGCATTGCTGGACACCACGCTCGTCATCGGCCCCGTAGCCAGTGGCCGCGGTGCCTCCCGAACAGCGTGCGGTAAATGCGTCACGCTCTGGCACGCAGACCGGAACAACGCCTTTGATTCCCACTTCGCGGAGTCCCCCGGTGTACCCGACCACCTCCGCGCAGTAGCTGATGGGCTCACCGCGTTGTTGGTCGCCGAACCCGAGCGCTTCGTCGCACGAACGGCGTGCCTGGACATCACCAACGGCACCCTCACCTGGCACCATGTGCACTCGCACCCGCTCTGCTCGAACTGCGGCTGGGTGTCGGACGACCTCCCTCGGTCCCTCCCGGACGAGCTCGACCGCACGGAGACCGTGGACGCCCGCTCGTGGCGTGTCCGGTCCTTCGACCGCCAAGTGCTCCGCGATGCCCTCGTGGACTATAAGTGGGGTCCCCTCGTTCATCTCTCCCGCGATGAGAAGTCGCCGATGGCCTTGTCCACGAGCGAGGCGCTGCACCCGGGAGGGCATCGCGCCGAGGGAGGCTACGGACGATCCCTCGACTTCCAGACCAGCGAGGTGCCGGCGGTCCTGGAAGGACTGGAGCGAACGATGAGCGCGGCGCCCCTCGGCAGGCGAGTGAAGGTCCACGGCTCGTTCGCAGAGCTCCGCGACGTAGCCGTCGACCCAGCGGATCTCGGACTCCACGACCCGCGACGGCAAGCCCATGAGGCATTCGCGCTCGACCGCTACGCACCCGACCTCTCGACCACCTGGGTGTGGGCCTGGTCAACCCTTCAGCGACGGGAAGTGCTCATACCCGCTCACGTCGCCTACTGGGACGCTCACGACGGACAACCTCGGTTCCTCTACGAGTCCTCAAACGGATGCGCGCTCGGCGGGTCGCTGCAGGAAGCTATCCTCTACGGCCTCTTCGAGGTCATCGAGCGCGACGCCTTCCTCCTCGCCTGGCACTCACGCACGCAGCTCCGTGAGGTCGACTGGCAGCACCTCCCGATTGCCGCGCACATCTCCGACCGGCTTCACGACCAGGACATGCGTCTGCGCGTCTTCGACATGACCTCGGAACTCGCCGTCCCGGCATCAATGGCCGTCATCGACGCCAGTCATGACGCCGTCGAGCGGGGAGATGCTCGTGCCCTCAATCTCGCCGCAGGCGCCCATCCGGTCCGTGACCGGTCCATCGCGACCGCCATCGAAGAAGCCGCGACGAATGCCCTCATGTTCCCGCATTGGGCGAAGACAGCCCCGGGCAAGTACGACGCGGCGCAGTTCCTGCCCATGGTGAACGACTTCACCAGGGTGAGGAACCTCGACGACCACACCGGACTTTTCGGCCTGAACGAGGCGCGTCCCCTCTGGTCGTTCCTGGACGGGCACGGAATCACGAAGGACACCCGACCGCACGAACTCGAGAACCCGGATCCGTCACGTGACGTGCGGGCCACGCTCCGCCTCCCGACCGAGCGCTTCGTCCTCGGGGAATACCTGGACGAGCTCATCGCCGTGTTCCACGCCAACGGCCTCGACGTCATCGTCGTCGACCAGACCAGCCCCGCATATGCGAGCTCCGTCGGAGTCCATACCGTCAAGGTCATCGTGCCCGGGACCGCCCCCATGACCTTCGGCCACCTCAACGACCGGACGAGAGGTAACGCTCGTGTGGCTCGCGGAGCGACGCTCCTTCAATCGTCTCTCGGTAGCGCCGGCGTGCTGTCTGACAACATCCCGCACCCGTTCCCATGACCGGAGTCGGTAGCGATGGTCGCGAACTCGAAGGCTTCTGGGACCAGTCATGGGGCAAGTCCGTTCGCCCCGTCGGCACAATGCTGACGGACCGTCGACGTGACGAGGCTCCCGAATACCGTGCCGCCTCTCCCGACACGAGCGTCCTCAAGGCCATCCAGAATGCTCGACCAGCGGACGTGGTCCGAATCGGGGCACCTGTGGAACGCGCCGCGGCGTGCCTCCACGAGGTCACCCGTATCCGCCGGCTCACCCCCGCGGAGGCGTACGTCGGCCACCGCTCGTACCCGTCCGCGCGCGGAATCGGCGCGACCACGGCGACGCTGCTTGAAGACGGATACCCAGGGCCGTCGGTCGTCTTGCATCCTGTGCCGGCAAGAGTCCCGTCCGCATATGGAAGCCTCCGAGAGCCGCTCGCACTCTTGGAGATGGGACACCAGGCGGCCAATCTGCAGCTCGTGGGAACCATCGCGGACCTCTCGCCGGCTCTGCTTCCGCCGGTTGAGGACTCATCGAAGCGCCCGCTGACACCGGCCCACGTGCGCTTCCGGGGACCTCGCCCGAGCACGGCCGGGCAGCAGCTCCACGAAGCGGCCACCGGTACCGAACTTCCCGTGTCCGTACTCTTCGATCGCCGCACCAGCAACCCCACGCCGGCTGCTCATATCGACCACGCTGACCTCAGTGCCGAGGCGATGGAACTCCGAGGCGTCGGGCAGCTCGCGCTCCTTGCTCTAGCGGAGCAGTGGCCGGTAGCAGCAGTCTCCTCCTTGCGGCTCGCGCGGAGGCCAAGATCGGAGGGCACTTCCCTCGACCTCATCTGGGTGGCTGACGTGCGTACGTGGGTGAGTCGCGGGATGTCCGTCAACACGCTCTACATCGCCGTCGGGTGGTTGTCGCAGTGGCTCTGCATGGCCGCGGCATCCCGAGACCTGGCCATCCGGCCGATGAAGGCGTTCGACGAGTCCGATCTCTCCTCGCTGCTCCATCTGGGGTCTGACGAGCAACCCCTCTACGTGCTCCGCGTCGAGCGCCGCGTGAGCTCCCCTCTCGAGAGGATCCTGAGATGACCGCATCCCCCCGCTGGCAGACGCTGGAGATCTACTTGCACCGAACCCGCGAGGAGGTCGACCGGGTCCTCGTCGACGTAGTCCAGCCGCTGCTCGATGAGCTCAGAGACGCGGGGGCGATCGACGAGTGGTACTTCCTCCGCTACTGGCACGACGGTCCACATCTCCGGGTCCGCGTGCTGAACGCCTTGCTGGTGGAGGGCATCCGTGCGACCCTGTCCTCTCGCATCACCCCAGGCGACACCGCATCCCCGGCCTTCTCGCCCGCGGACTTCTACGCCGGGTTCGCTCCGTCCCCTGGAGAACGGCGGTGGAGCGCGGACGGCGAGATCCGCATCGCCGGCTACGAGCCAGAGGTCGAGCGGTATGGGGGAGCCGCAGCGATCCGCGACGCCGAACGGCTGTTCATTGAGAGCGGTCGAGTGGCGCTCTCCGTCATCGCTGCGACGGAGGATCGGGGCAAGCGATTCGCGGTCGCCGCGGATTTGCTCTTCCTCACCGTCACAGCCGTGGGTTGGACGACGCTCGAGACCGTCAGGCAAGCTCGCGGTTACTTCTCGTCGTGGGATTACTCCGATGAGACACTGCCCGTACCCTCGGAGCCGCTACGTCAAGCCGCCGAGAGGGCGTTCACGGCCTCACCAGACCGGTGGATCGGTCGATCTCGGGTCCTCGGACCCTACGCGACCGCCGACGGCGAAGACACGTACAGCCAGTGGTCCGGCGCCGTTCGGCGCTACTCGCGCGCTCTACATGAGCTATCAGGTGAGTCCATGACCAACTCCCACTCGCGCATCATCTGGTCACAGGTGCACATGCTGCACAACAGGCTCGGCCTCACGATCGACGAGGAGAGGATCTTGGCGTGGCTCGTCTCCATGGCTGCGTTGGCGTCTGCCGGTGGAACCACGAGTCACGATGAAGCGCTCGGCCGTCCCGATCGTCGCTACCTCGAGTGGAGCAAGTACACACGCAACGACGCTCCGGCCTCGCTTGAAGCCCTTCCGCCCGTTAAGCGGGAAGAGGGGCCGTCACCGGACCGCGCCGCGCCGTTCCCCCCGCCGCGACCTCTCCTGGCGACTATGCAACGCGCGCTGGATAACCGACGTAGCGTCCGCGATGGCTTCGTGTCCGGGCTCACTGCACAGGATGTCGGAGACCTGCTCCTCGGCGCCGCCGGTCAGAAGCCGGAGGCCACGCGTCCGAGCCGGCCGTACCCGAGCCCGGGTGGTGCCTTCGCGACCGAGCTCTACTTCCATGTCACGGGCGTCGTCGGACTCGATGACGGTCTCCATCACTTCGATCCTGTGTCGCGCGGGCACCGTCCCGTCGCCGGGAATCTGCCGCTCGACGCGCTCAATGGGATGAGCCCCTACCTCGGAGAATCTCAAGACGGCGGCGAGCTGGACCTCAGCGGTGCTCAAGTCGTCCTCTTCCTGGTCACGCGGCTCGAAGCCCTCGAGCCGAAGTACGGTCCGCGGTCGTTGCGACTGGCTCTCCTTGAAGCAGGACACCTTTCGCAGGCACTATGCCTCGTCGCATCGGCGCTCGCGCTCGGGTCCCTGGTGGTCTCCGGCTATGCCGATGACGCCCTGAACGCTGCCCTCCATCTCGACGGCGTCGACAGCTTCGTCTCCGAGATGCTCGTCATCGGGAAGCGCGATCCGCTGAGAGGAGAACACAGCATCCGCCCTGATTGAGTGCCTTACATTAGTCATTGACGTCCGACAGGTGAGGAAGAGCGATGCCGGAGCTCGAACAGAGTGGGGACACCAAGCAGGCGATCCTGCGGGTGGCCGCTGAGGAGTTCGAGCGAGCAGGTTATTCCGGTGCAACCATCGGGGCAATCGCATCGCGCCTGGGCGTGACGAAGAGCGTCATCTCGTACCACTTCCCCAGCAAGGCGGAGCTGGCTCAGGCAGTCGTCTCCCAGCGATACGGCGACTTCGCAGACGTCGTCCGCGGGTTGGACCTCTCCGGGCTCGAGGCCCTCATCGTGGTGTCCATGGTGGCCGCGCATCAATTCGAGACCGACACGTCGACCCGAGCTGCCATCCGTCTACAGCGTGAGTCGAGCCAGATCGGGATCGACCTGCCCTCGCCCTACGCAGGCCGGATCCGCCTTTACGAATCCATGCTGACGGAGGAGTCCGACGCGATCTTGCTGGCGGGGTGGTCCTCACGAGCCGCGATGGCTCAGGCGATCGTGGCTTCGCTCGCGGGCGTCACCATGGTGCACGCCCGCCTCGGCGGCGATGGGGAGATCGCGGACAGGGTGCTGGATTACTGGCGTCTCACGCTTCCTGGGCTGACTACACGTGACAGTGATGCTCTCCTCGCGAGGGCGCAGGGCTCCTTCGCTCGGTGGCGCACCCTCATTCCCGGTGCGGGAGCAGTGCCAGTAGCAGAGTCTCTACTCACGACTTGATAGCAGATCACTAGTATTCTGCGAGCGGAAGCAGGATGTTCTAACCCAGAGCCCGCTCGGGGGCGGATGCCTATCGTGAACCAGCGTCCGACATGCTTCTCTGCCGACCGACTATGCCGGCGTCGTTAAGGCACTGAAGCAGCAGCTCCGCACAGCCCAGGTCACCGCCCAACGCCGCTTGAACACGCAGCTCATCGAGCTGTACTGGTCCATCGGCCCGGTCATCCTGGAGCGCCAGGTGGACCAAGGCTGGGGGAGTGCCATCGTTGGGCGCTTCGCCGATGACCTCGTGCTTGGTGAGCGTCCGGACTCGTGGTTGGAGACTGCTGAGTCACCAGCGATCGAGGACACTCCGCCGCTGACGAGGCTGCCTCGTACATGGTCCGCGTCGATCGGGCGTGAGCGCGGCGGTCGGCGCGAGATGGGGGGCTGCTCCAGCTCCTGATCGGGCTGCTTAGCCTGCGTCGCCCGTTGCGGGTGACGTCGACGAGGGCTCGGTACGTGGCGCCCGCGTCGGGCGGGATCCCGGCGGTCCGAGTCGACGGGAGCTCGCGGTGATGGCCGGACGCTCGCCGCGGGTGCATGCGCTGAGCTCGGACACCGACTCCAGGCTCAAGCGCCGCCGCCCGGGAGAAGGCGTCCTCAGGAGCGGTGCTGGCGCTCTCCGTGATCCGTATCGAACAGGTGCGCCCCACTTAGCCCGCAACGCACGTGCGGAATGCGCCGGCCCGAACGGCAGGCGGCAGCCAGACGCGGTCCTAAACCTGTCGTTGGGCTCAGGAGAATACCGGATGGCGGCTACCGGGCCTCGCCTCTTGCGCCAACCTCCGCCGCGTACCAGCGCTCGAAAAGGTCTGCAGTGATGATAGCGAGCTCGTCGAGCCCTGCCAGGCGGACCTTGCGGGTCTTCGGGCCGATGGCCCATCCGTTCGTGTAGCCCTTCGCGAGGTAAGCGTGTTCGCCGAGATGCTTCAGCGCCAGCGGCGTCTTCCATTTTCCAAGCGGTCGAGAGCTTGTGCCGGGCGCATGTCGACTGATCATGAATCGGTCTTCTGCGCCGGCGAGCACCTCACGCTGAAGCGTTCGAAGGTTCTCAACCCATTCGGGGACTGAATCGGATTTCTTGGGGTTGAAGTAGTTGTGCCGCTTTTCGGGAACCTCTACGCCGACATGGCTCTCGAAGTAAACGTCATCGATGGAAGCGGGGACACCTCGCCCGACCACCTGAATCTGGCCACAGAGCACACGTTTCGGAGCGAACTCCGGCGATGTGATGACGACGGATGGATTGCCGTTGCCGTTACGCCGGTGTTCAATAGTCCAACCCTCTAGGTGTCCATCAAAAGACAGTGCGTTGAGTCGTGCTTCGATCGTTGCTTTCGGAATTTTGATCGAGGCGATATCTTCAGCCGTGATGCGCGGGTTGCGGAAGCATTCGAGTGCCTCTGTCCACGTGATGACAGGAACCTCCGGGTGGTCCTCATGCAGCCACCGAGGGACGGATTCGGATTGCGAAACCAGCACGACGAGGGGCTTGAGCTTGCTGGCCTCGCTGGCGATTTGCTTCCGGGATAGCTCGTGGTTGAACTTCGCCTCGATGCCGATCCGGTAGGCAACGCCATGTGCGTCTACGAGCTCTATGAGGACGTCAACATTCGCATCGGCTTCGCATTGCACGTGCCGGAGAGTTCCCGGAAGTGCGTGCCCAGATCGGTTGCGGATCAGCTGTAGAAGTTGCTGAGGATCCTGTCGGATCTCAGCCGCCAACGCTCGGGTCGCCATTGGCTCACTGGTATAAATGGGTGAACGCATCATGACAGCCAAGATGCCGTACCTCGATGCGTGAGGTGCCAATTCGTGGCAAATGGCCCGCGAAGGGGGGGGGATTGGTGTGGGGCGGTGGGTGCGCTCTGCTCGGCCGTGGGTATCGCTACGCCACCGCCGTGTGGCAGGGTCCGCGGTGTCCTTCTCGGCAGTGTCAACGACGTTGGCCGCTGCCTGTCGACACCTCGCGTGTGCTGCGGCCTTAGTAGTTGTTGGTAATGGTGTTACCTGAATCAGTGGTGATGACTGTGATGTCCACGTCGAGGTTCACGTCTGATTGTGGTGTTGCGGCTCCGGCTACAGACAAGGCCAGGCTGGAGGCCAGGAGGGTGAGCGTTGACAGAACGCCCGCTTTGTGCTTAGTCCTGGTGTTCGGTTCAGCGGGCGTGCGACGCTTACGAGAAAAAACGTTCATCTTGTAGTGCTCCTAATGTTAGTTATTTGATTTCAGTGGTCTCCTTCCGGTATTGGACGTCGACGAGCTGTGTGGTAACATCTTAGCACATTAAGAGCCTAAAAAACACGAACGACACGGGTTTCATCTAATTCTTTTAATTCCGGTCCTCTATTAGTGGCATGGGTTCAGTCGAGTTAGTCGTGTGTGGTCGCGGGCGCGCTGGCCGGGATTGACGTCGGGCCAGCTGCTGCGGGGCGCAGGCGAAGCTTGGGCTCTCGGGTGGTGTGCTCTCGGGGTTTTTCGGGGTGCTGGACCATGCCCGGTTCCTGGTCCTCGGGTGGCGGTGTCGCATGGCCTCGTGCGGGATACCGGTGGTGGGCGGGTGCCGCCGGCTTCGAGGTCTACTCGGAGATGGTGCTGACGTGGGTCGGGTACTCGCTGTCGGTGTCAACCTTGTGGTGTCCCCACGCAGCGAGCTGTTCGGCGGCTTCCGTCCACGTCGTGGTCGGGTCGAAGTCGTGGGGGAGGCGTCCGAGGAACCACGAGGGCTCGTCGAGCGTGGTGATCCAGGTGCCGTGCATCTGCTGGGTAAGCGTTGCGACGCGGGCGTAGGCGTTGCCGTTGTCGCGGCGGAGGACATGGGCGACGTCGTTCATGCCGGGGAGGGGCGCGGCGATGTAGAGGCGGTCTTCGGTGGGCTTCATCGTCATGGGGACTCCTTCTGGTTGGCGCGGGCGAGCGCGGTTCCGGGCTCACTCGTACTATCGGCTGCCGCCGGGTCGGCCTTCGCGGCCGGGTGCTCGAGGGCGGCTCCTGGTGCTGTACGCCGCGGCTCGGTTGGTTGGTCGATGTCCTGGGCCATGTGTGGTCGCGGAATCGTCGCGGGTGCTGTTCACGGGCGGGGGGCGCCGACGGCAGGGACGAGGGGGATGGTGGACCGTCGTCATAAGCGCTGTGGGACGCGGGCGGAGCTCGGGATCCGAGGCTGGAGAGTGCGGGGCTCGGGTAGGTGTCCAGCGCTCACCGAAAGCGTCTCGCGATCGAACGCACTCGTGCCGGGTTCGGGGCTGTTACCGGTTCACTCCTGCGAACTCGCTCGAGTAGTCGTCGAGCCAGGCCCATCTGTTGAGGGGCCACGTGGTGAGGACGGCACGTCCAACGACGTCGGAGTAAGGCACGAAGCCGCGGCTTGGTGTGCTGGTGTGTGCACGGGAGTCGGCGGAGTCGCCGCGGTTGTCGCCCATGACCCAGAGCGAGTTGTCTGGAACGGTGACGCTGAAGGGAAGGTCGGACGCGGGGGCGCCCGGGGAGAGGAGCGCGTAAGGCTCCACGATCGGGGTGTCATTCACGGTGAGCTGGCCGAGCTTGTTGCAGCAAGCGACAGTGTCGCCGGGGAGGCCGATGACCCGCTTGATGAGATGGTCGCCGTCATCGGTGGGCGCAAGGCCGGTAGCGCTGAGGAACCAGGAGACGGGGTTCGTGCTTGCCACCGCGGGGGCCGGTGTGAGCCAGTTGCCCGGGTCGTGGAACACGACGACGTCGCCGTGCTGAAGCGGCACGAGGTCGGGGACGAGCTCGTTGACAAGGATGCGGTCGTCGATCTGGAGCGTGTTCTCCATCGATCCGGAGGGGATGTAGAACGACCGGACGAGGAACGTCTTGATGAGCACGGACGCAAGCAGTGCGACTACGACGATCACCATCACGTCTCGGAGGAACCACTTCCACCCCCGCTTCCGCGTCCAGTTCCTCGGGGAGACGTCGGCGGTCACGGAATCATCGGTCACACGAGCACGATACGGGCCTTTGCGCGGGAACGACCTTCTGGCACGGCGCTTGCGAGACCGGCACTGGTCGTGGTGCAGCCACGGGGGTCGCGGGCCGTGCGCTCCTCGTGGGCTCGAGAGGTGCGGCGCTGTGGTCCGGCGGCGGATCCCTGGACGCGGGACGGGACGGAGGGGGCCGCGCTCTCGAGCGCGAGGTTCGTCCTCGTCCTCGTCCTCGTCCTCGTAGGACGTGGTTCGGAATACCGGGGCGCGCCCGGCTGCGGGACCTAGAGGCGCCGCTTGGGGTGGACGTCCTCCTCGTTGCCTGGGCACTGCAGCATGCGGACCGGCGTCAAGAATCGACGCGACCGACGGGCGCCAGGGTCGCGATGCTCCTTGGCAGCACCGGCGGTCCGCCGCTGGCAGCCTGCACGTCACAATGGACGGCTTTTTAGGTGCGCGCGCTGCTCTCTCTGCTGATCCGGTAGCCCGCTGGTGGTAACTATTTCATCCGATGGCGGCACTGCGGCCGCTCGTGAGCGGCCGCAGGAAGCGTCCTGTCCCGCCCTCCTCTGGAACGGAGGCCCAGCTCCTGGCGACCACGCCTCATGTTCAGCACGGTGACGGCCACAGCCGTGACGAACGACCTCGATAGCCACTACTGCGCCGCGGGAATATAGCGGATCTCCCCTGGACGCCGAGTCACCATTCGCCATGCTTGCCCAAACGGCGATTAGGTTGTGTCGGACGAGTGAACTGGCGTTAGAGCACCGACACGCGGAAGCAGCGGAAGGCGAGAGCCGCAGGCCGACAACAGGCAACATGACATAGAGCCAGCGGACGCAAGAAAGGCGACGAAGGACAAGCGTACACGCGGAGATTCCGTGCTTGAGAACAGAACTTAGTAGATAGGCGCCGGCGGGGGGCATGCTGCTAGGGCAGCCTCGGTTGCACCTTCTGGTAGCCCGGACCAGGGAAGCCAAGGAGCATTCGTATACGTGTCCGCGAACACCTGCTCCGAAGGCGCAGGTTGCGTCGGATATCCCCTTTCGCTAAGACACGTGTTCATGTCTACAGATTCCTGATAAAGACTTGCGTACTCATCCGGGGTGAGTTGACGTACTTCAAACCCTAACTCAGAATCGCATTCGTCGACCGACGCCTGGTATTGATCCACCTGCTCCTTGGGAAGTTCCATGCCTGCCCCCTCCGAGTCAATCTCTACATCCCAGCCCTTGGCCTGAAGGCACTGACCTAGCATCATGTTTCGGTCTGCAGGATTTGTAGGGTCAAGAGCGCCTTGTGATGTTTCGGGGATAGTCGGTGCCGGAGTTGAGGCACATCCGGTCAAGGTCAGAATGGCAAGGCCAATGGCCGCGAGCGATGTACGCCCACGGCCATTGACATGCTGACCCGAATTGGTCAAGTGTCGATGCAGCGGGGGTTGATGCCGCTGATCGTAGCGCTACTCCTGGCTGTACCACCCTCGTGGCTGGTCCACTTCGTGTATGCGTACACGTACTTGTTCGCGGAGCTTCCAGTCGACGAGCGCACATAGCTGTTCGGTGACTGGTTCCGGTTGTAAAGCGTGAACGTGACGGTCCCAGCAGCGGAGGCCTCAACGCCCGCGAAAGCGACCGACGAGCACGACCTTCCCTGGACCGTGGCGTTCTGGGCGGACGCCGGGGCGGCAACCCCGCCGACCAACGCCGCGACCATGAGCAGCCCAGCTCCCGTTACTGAAGCTCGCCTTGTTGACGAATGCATGTGATTCCCCCCTCAGCAGCCCTAGTGGCTGATTGGGATCAGTAAAGGGCAGCGGTGGACAGCTGTCAAGTACCTGTGTGAAAACGATGTCGGCAGAGGGTGTCGCGCCTGCCTGTGCTGGTGTCACCCAGAGGCCCACGACCGGCCGAGCCCTCGCCGGCACCTGCTGGAGCGGCGAGGGTCGGCCGACTCTCCAGACCCCCGCCGGTCCCTGAGGCGGCAGGTAGAGCTATGGAACCCGGAGTTCCTTTAGTGGGTCACGGCGTGCGGCCGCAATTGCTGGTACAACCGCCGCAATCACGCCGACAGCTGTAGCAAGTATGGCAACGGCTAGGAAATAAGCAAAGGACGGTAGCGGATCCGCGGATACGACCATGCTAAGGGAAGCTACTCCCGAACCCAAGGCTCCACCAACTGCCGAAAGCAAGCCTATTTGAATTAAGAGCAGTGCAATTATGAGACCACGCGATGCCCCTAAAGCGCGGCGTCGACCAAAGTCCTTACGTCGAAGCATCACCAGCCCATAGAGTATGGCTGCTACAAGCGTTGCGGTCAAGCTGAATATAAGAACTACGAGGTTCTGAGAAAAAAATCCTAACTGTCCTTGAATCAAGCCCCGTAAGTCCGCTAGTGATTCGCTTGTGCTGATGGACACTTTTGTGGGGTCACTTACCGCAAGTACTGATACCACAGCATCCGTTACAGCGGCAACTTCGTTAGGTTCGGAAGCAACCACCACCAATACTGCCAAATCGCCTGATGGGGAAGCCTGCGGGGCTATAGCGAGGGGCTCCATGAACGACAGATAGTCGGGTGGTGTCACCGTGCCTACGATATCGAATGACTCGCCGCTACTGGTCACGACGCCGCCGGCCACTTCTTCCATCCCGAATGAGCGGATAGCCTCTGGGGACGCCCAAAGACTCGTGCTATTGGTGAGCTGCCCCCCGCTGATGCCTAAATACGGCAGTTGTGTGCCATAGGCGAGGCGTACGGGTACTCGGTTACCATCCGCGATCTGGGCGTTCGTGGCATCTATGGCTGGACCGAAGCCGCCTGCCCATTGAATGCCATGGATGCCTGAGAGGCGTGTCAGGACACTCGCATCAAGTTCAGCTTCAGGTTGAGCACGGACTACTATTGAACGCGTACCTTCGGCGTCGATTGAATCCAGGACCGACTGTTGCGCGCCTACCGTGCGTCCGGTCGTCAGGAGAACGGCCGCACACATGCCGGCGATCATGATTACCGTGACTACGGATGCGACCGGCTGCGTCCAGGCCGATGACGCTGCTTCCCGAACGACGGCCATCCATCTGTGCAGATATTTCATAGTCTTATGGTTCGGTGGCATTGGCTGACGAGGGCAGGGTCGTGAGTTACAACGACGACGGCCGAGCCTGCCGCGGCTTGTTCATGAAACGCTTTGACTACTAGCGCTGAGGAGTCCGCGTCAAGATTGCCAGTCGGCTCGTCCGCGAGAAGAATCAGAGGGTCGTTCAGAAGCGCCCGACAAAGAGCTATTCGTTGGGCTTGACCGCCGGAGACCTGCCCGGGTTTGCCATTGGCTCGAAGATTCACGCCAAACTGCTCCATGAGATGTAATGCTTTTAATCGGTCACTCTTGCGCGAGGTGCCACGATACAGAGTCGTTTCCGTGACGTTATCGAGCACTGTCCTCGTCGGGTCCAAGGCTGCGTCCTGAAAAACGAAACCGAACGTCTGCGCTCGAAGGGCTGATTTCTGCGCGTCGTTGAACTTGATCGCGTTTTGACCGCGGACAAGAAGCGCCCCTTTTGTCGGTTTAAGCATGAGTCCGAGAATGTAGAGTAGGGTTGACTTTCCGCGACCCGATCGTCCGGTGATGGCAACAACTTCTCCCGATGCAAACTGAGCAGACCACTCGGAGAGGATTGGATTGTCGGTGTCATAGCCGAAGGTAACGCCTTGAGCGGCAAAGAGAACTTCGCCACGGTGGGGTCGGCGCTGGAACTCCGGTGCACTGATGGTCATGGTTAGTTACCTTTTGATGGTATACGCACTTCAAGTCCTTCATCTACGCCATTAATGACAGACATACCTTGCGCGCTAGCGGTTACTTGTACGGGGTAGCGAGTGCCGTCAAGGGACACCACTGCAATGGATCCGTCGTTGCCTGTCACCAAGGCCGAGCTGGGAACTATTAAGCCAGTTGTTTGCTCAACAATGACGACTTTGGAGCTAAAAAGGGCTTCTCCTTCAACTGGGACCTCAGAGCAGGCATCGGCACAAATGCTGGTACCATCTTTGCCGCTGAGGTTGACAAATAGCCCTGCGTCCGACTTTGTGCGATCTGTAATGAATGCTTCCCACAGCGCTCCGGACGGGCTTGTGACCTCTACTCGTTTCCCAGTCGCCAGGAGCGACGACTGAGAGTCGGTTATCGCAATTTTGAAGTTAGGAGAGCTGGACAGTCCCGACAGCACGGGCTCTCCCCCCGCGAGGTTTGCGCCACGTTTAACTATTGCCTCGTCGAGCGAGGCGCGGAGAGGGAGGTTTGGAACAAACAGAAGGTCACCCCGTTGCACGGAGCCGTCTTGGGGCAATTGCAACGATTTCTGCCACGCTTTTACCGCCGCCGTTGTCACGGAATTGTACGTGCCTGTGTTGCCTGCCTTATACAAGCCGAGCCCTCTGAGAAATGTCTGTAGTTGAGCTACGTCGTCTCCGGTCGTACCCTCTGATAGAGGCCTGAACATGGGCACGTCGCCCTGAGCGACAACAACAGGGCGAAGGTCAACGGCATAAAGGACATCGCCTGCCTGGAGTTCTTGTCCAGCTCCGACGCGCACACTAGTAACCGTACCTGCAGCCTGGTTTGCTGCTAGCGGTTGAAGAGTCCATTCGGCGGAAGTGTTAAGTGACAGGGTTGCGCCTATGTCGCCTTGGCGGACATTGACGCTCGTATACGGGACTGGCTGTAGAGCCTGCGGAGAGGGAGCAAGGACGGTGGCTCCGGCCCAGCCCACGCCCGCCCCTAGCAGAAGTAGAACGGCTGCAGGAGCGATGATGCGGGCCCACCTTCGACGTGAGCGCGCGGATGGTGCTGCTTGGCTGGCGGACACGTAATCCTCATCGGAAGATGCTGAGTCCTTGATGACCGGTGACTCCGCACCAGGAGAGATGTGTCTCGAACCGCGCCGGGGCTTCGGTGCTCGTCGAGGTTCGGCATGCGGTGGCTGGGTGTCGGTCACCATCGCACCGTACGGTACTGCTGTCACTCGCAACACCTGGGTCGCTCGACATGGTGGCGGGGTGCGACGAAACAGGAGCGTCTGCGCGAACGACCTCGGCGGTCTCTACCGACTAGCGCTGATGGATCACGCTGAGCGCCGGCAGGTCGTCGCCAGCGACGCGCTGGCCGTGCCGTGACGGCGCGACGGCCGGGCGCGTCGGTGTCCGGTAGGACACCGAACATGCGCTGCACTACGCACGGTTGCTCTAGTCGAAGATGACCAAGCGCCTCAGAGGACCACGGCGTGATCGCCCGCTCCGCCAAGTCGGGGAAGTTCGTCACTGTCTCGTTCGCTCGGTGACACCCCATCACTACGGCGAAGCAGTGCGAGAAGTAACCTCGGGCGGCACGCCCGCCTAGCGAGGCACCTAGGACGAGGCCGGGCCCGCAGAGGCTGGGGTCCTCGTCCTTATACAGACGGGCGCCGGTCCAGCTGGGACACCCGAGCAACAGTGATTCCCGCACTCTTAGAGATCTCTGCCCACGTCGGACCGTCCTTAGTTGCCGAGGCGGCGCCGATGAGCGCGTTGCGCTCGTTGAGAGGGGCCGACATTTCGGCCTCGAGCTCCACCCGCCTACCGGTGAGCTCGTGCGACATCGGCGGTCGTGACCCTCGCCGGCGGGTTCCTGCCACCATGGATCAATCGCCGTCTGAGGCATCAACAACGAGAGGGCCGACCCGTCTACGGGTCGGCCCTCTCGTGTGTGCTGGTCGAGCTAGTTTGTCGCGGCGCGGTACTCCTCGAGCAGATCCGCGGAGATGCGTCCGCGCTCGGAGACCTTGTGGCCGTGCTCGCGCAGCCACTCGCGGGCGGCGCTGAGGTCCTGCTTCGGGCTCGAGCCGGCCGAGCGGCGGGGTGCCTTCCCGGAGGTGGCGCGGCCGACGCGGCGGCCCTTCTCGATGTAGTCATCGAGCGCGGTTCGCAGCTTGGCGGCGTTGTCGTCGCTGAGGTCGATCTCGTAGTTCACGCCATCGAGCGCGAAGGGGACGGTCTCGCCCTGGCCCTCGTCGATCTGCGTGCCGTCGATGTCGTCAACGAGCGTGGTAACTACTTTGCGGGCCATCTATTTTCCTCCCCAAGCGGATTCAGCGCCTGTTGACGCGAGTGATTCCACCATAACCCGGTGAGTCGCAATTCGCGAGAACGACGCACGCAGTTCTTCTATCATGCAGGTATGGCCGATCTCGACGTCTGGGCTGCCATGCCCAGCACCTTGCGATCCGACGATCTCCGTGACCTTCTACGTATCCGTCAAACGACGGTGAGTCTCTGGCTCTGGCAAGGGAAGATCCCCGGATACCTGATAGGGCACTCGTGGATTGCGTTCCGGTCGGAGGTGAGGGAGTGGCTGGAGTCGACGGCGGACGGACCGGTGCCGCCGCGCGAGCCGGACCCTGATCCGCTCGACGCCTACGGCGACGTCCTCACGGTCAGCGAAGTCGCCGGGCTGTTCCGGATGAGCCGTCAGACCATTACTGGCTGGCTCCGCGACGGTGTACTCGGCGGGCGGTTCGACGGGCGGCGCTGGTCCGTTGAGAAGGGTGCTGTTCTGGAGCTCCTACGCGAGGGCAGCAACCGACCGTGAGGCCGGTCACCTAGCCTGATCTGCCGCCGCGAGACCTCGGTCCGGCCTATATAGGGTCAATGAGATCCACGCGGTTGTTCTGCACGCGGTTGACGTCGCGGGACACCTCGTAGTGCTCCAGGTCATGCGCGACCTGGAGCGACTCCCGGTCGAGGAGCTTGAGCAGGTCCTCCGCCGGCAGGTGGTCGCCGAGCCAGTCGTCGTACGCGTCCGGCGTCGGGCAGGCCGGCATCCGGTCGTGGACCTCGCCCGGCGCCACGTGGGCGTCGCGGGTGATGATCGCCATCGAGAGGCGCCACTTGTCCGGGGCGTCTTCCTCCTTGGTCGGGTCCGGCCAGGCGGAGACGATGCCCGCCATCGCGATCGCGGCGTCCGGCTGGTGGATGAAGTGCGGTTGCTTGCCCGTCTCAGTGACGACCCACTCGTAGTAACCGGCCGCGGGGATGATCGCCCGGGCCGTGGCGAACGACTTGCGGAACATGGGCGACGTCGAGACGGTCTCGATGCGTGCGTTGATCGGCTGCGGCCGCTGCTTCTTGAAGTCCTTGGCCCACCCCGGCACGTAGCCCCAGTGCACGGAAGGCAGGAAGCGTTCACCTTCGCGCTCGCGCACGAGGGACACGTCGCGGGTGGGCGCGACGTTGAAGTCGTCCCGCAGCGGATCGAACGCGTCCAGCAGGTCAGGCAGGAGGTCCCCGGAGGCTCGGGTTACGACGAATCGTCCACACATGGGATCAGTCTGACCCTCGTGAGCACGTCTGCAACCATGCCGCTCTCCACAACTCCGTGCGAAGAACCACCTACCCGTAGATGGTCAACGCGGCCACATCGACGGACTCGTAATCCGCTGGTAATGGCCCCTACTGCCCGCCAAACGCTGGGGATCGCACTCCGATGTTCCCCTACGAATGGGGGAACGCGCACCACACGAACCTGTGGAAATTGTGCATAACTTGAGAAAGTTATCCACCACCTGTGGAGGACACGCCCACTAGATGTGGTGGTGGACTAGGGCCAGCGACCGCATATATAGTGGCCTCAGGCCGTGAGGTCGCCCGGACTGGGCGAGCGTCGCCGGATCGAGAAATAGCCTGGCGGTAGCACGGCGAACCGAAATGAATCAAAGGAGGTGAACATGACCAACAACAACAACGACCGACACGTCGTCCCCAGCGAGAACGGGGGATGGAACGTCCAGGCGCCTGGCGCGGGGCGAGCTTCCTCGCACCATGACAGGCAGGCGGATGCGATCAACCGGGCGCGCGAGATCATCGGCAACGCCGGCGGCGGCGAGCTCGTCACACACAATCGCGAGAGCAAGATCCGCGCGAAGGACACGATCCCGAAGGGCAACGACCCGCGCTCGAGCAAGGGCTAGGTCTCGCTGGCCGGGGGCACCTGCCCTTGGTCGCGTCCCTACGGAGGGCAACGTCGAGTTGCCAGCGCACTCACCAGTCGGGAAGCCCCGGCACCCGGTCCCTGCCACCCGCGCAGGATCGGCACCAGACAGCGAAAACCCCTCCGAAGTCGACGGAGGGGAGTTCGGTTGGCTCTCATTGCAGCGAGGCCCCCCGAGCGTACACGTAACGCGGGTAGGAAGTGAGGTAAGCAAATGCCCAAGAAGGCACCAAATCGAGTGACAAGTCCAAGCGTTGCGCGTGACGCATCAGCGGTTTTGCGCGATGGTCACTCGTCAGAGCGAACAAAGCGAGTCGCTGCTAGCGCTCTCGCGCAGGCTAAGCGTAAGTAGGCTGTAATTGGTATAGGAGCCGCGACGACTCGCGGCTCCTATTTACGGAAATCTATCCCCTAGGAGCGGGAGTCCAGTTCTGAGGCCGCGCAGGTGAAACGGGAATAGGGCGAGCGGACGGCACGACTCTCTGACCCTCCTTGAACCTCACGTTTCCCTGCGAAGGAGTCGGGCTTTGTGCTGTGCTTCTATTCGAATTCTGCTGGTCAGTCATAGAATACTCCTAACACGCTAATTTGTCAGTCCCTTGACCCAGGAGGGCCAGTGGTCCCAACAACAGTAAACGGCATCATACTCCTTCTAGTCGTGCTGTTCCCAGGCTTTTTCTACGTCCTTCGGAGGGAGCCCCACACCCCGTCTCGCAAGTTCTCTGCCTTCAGGGAGACGATGCGGGTCATCGTAGCCAGCGCCTCTGCGTACTTCGTTTCGGGCACGTTAGTGCTGGTCGGAAGCTGGTTCGTAGGCCTTTGGACCCCCTCGGCTTGGGTGGAGGTGCTAGGAGCCCTTCAGTCTCCCTACCGGTACCAGGATGCTCACCCACTCCGCTTCCTCGCCGGCGGAGTGGCTCTCGTCATCCTCGCCACCTCGCTCTGTGTGCTCTGTGGGGGGCTTCTTCCTGGGAGGACTCTGAAGTGGCTTGCGAACCACGGAACCGTAGCATCGAAGAAGCTATTCACGCACATACGGGCTTCGCGCATGCAAATGGGTTCGGCCTGGTGGTCGATGCTTGAATCCGGGCCCGATAGGACAACTGTGGTTTCAATCACTTTGCATGATGGAAATACTGTAGTTGGCGACTTGTATTCCTACAATATGGATGCCGACGATACGGCTGACCGCGATATAGTCCTTCAGGGGAAGGTGTTTCTTCTCAAGCCTAACAAGGAGCCGGAACTGCTTCCTGATCCTATTGCTATTGTTAGCGCCCGAGAAATTAAGTACATGACGCTTCAATACACAGTGGCCCCGGGGGAGCCCGAGCAGGGCACGGACCTTGTTTCGTCCGGTGACGAATCCAGGCCCGGCGAGGGCCCCGTCGTATCCCATCCGATCACGGAAGCGGACCGTACGTGACATAAGAAACGCCATAGGTGGCGCTTCACGGTGCTCGGCTTGTCCCAGTCGAGGTCCCCTCACCGGAGCAGTCGCCGGACCACCTTCCTGAGACCCATGGAGCCGAGGACGGTGCCCGGCGTCGCGGTGGTCCGGTAGGGGATCCTCTATCGGACAAGTTGAGCGCATGCGGTGGGTGCGCACCTGGACGACCAATTTTGAGCGCTGAGGCTCTAGAGAACCGTTGGGTCTTCGCCGTCGGCGTCTTGGTGAGGGTCGATTCCGGCAGCGATGATTACGGTGTCGAACCACTTGAGGGCCTCGGCGATGGGGTCGTCGAGCGAGTAGCCGGCGACACGCGCATCATAGGCCGCCTCCGCCACGTGGTCCTGCCTGCGCCCGTCCGCGGGGATGTCTGAGCGCTGCATCCACCTATTGCTCGGGCTGAGGTAGAAGGGCGGACCGAACCCGGTCGGTCCGAAAAAGTCGCGCTTCGGCCCCCCATGGCCGGTGACGACGATGCGGTGCGCATGTTGATGTCGGAGCCATCGCAGGCCGACGACTGTCTCACCGTCTGCGTTTGCTGCGCGCGCTGTCCGATAGCGCTGGTCGTGTAGCGAGTTCAGCGCCTCATCGAGTGCAACTGCCCACCACACGGCCTCGACGGCGGCGGCCCAGTGGTCGAATGCGACCGAGCCTGCGTTCCGGGCACGGTGTTGTGCGCCTGCCAGCCCACGGCGGCACCACAGCACGCCGCGAAGCGTCTCGGGGTCGGGAGACATCTGCCAGCCGTCATCCCAGGATGGTTGAGCGTCCCACTCCTCTGGTCGGAGAAGGTGATGCGTCTCGTCGCTCACTGGGACTCGCGCTGACTCGCCGGTGCGCGGGCGCTCAGCTGTCCGCCGAGAGGGTGCGCATGTACAGGATGAGCGATCCGTCGCGACCGGTCTCGAGAAGGCCGGCCCGTGTGAGCACCCGCTGGGACGGCATGTTGGACACCTCTGTGTCTGCGGCCGCGATCTTCGCTCCGTGCTCTGCTGCGAAGGTCAGAGCGAGTTGCACAGCTTCGGTCGCCAGCCCCTGGTTTCGGGCGCTGGGGACGAGGCCGTAGCCGAACTCGATCCGTCCCTCTTCGCCGGGCGGTCCGAAGAAGCCGAAGCCTCCTACTGCGCGGCCGTCGGATGAGCGCCTGATGACGTACATGGTGAAGATCGGGTCGGGATCCGTCGACTGCGCCAGTCCGCGCAGGGGGTCGAGCTCGTCAGTGAGTGGGTACTCCGCGTCCCAGTTGTCTCCCGGCTCCTCGGCGCGGTCGACGATGCGTCGGGCTAGCTCCGGCGTGATCCGGTCGAGCGTGACGCGTGCTCCGGAAAGTCCCATGCTGCGAGCTTGGCAGAACGCCGTCGGCGCAGCTACTAGGAGCGTCCGGTGGCCGATCGGCTATCGAGACAACTGACGTGATGAAAGTGGCGGCCAGCCGCTCGATCCCAAGCGGGAGTTACTCTCACCAGTGGAAGCCGCGGTACGTACTTCGTACGTTGAAGCGACGGCCGTCCTTTCGGCGTTGCATGAAGCCGGCGATCGCGTCGATGTCGTTCGGCTTCATACCCAGTTCACGGCATCTTGCGCGCAGCTGTTCGACCGTGACGCCTTGCCATCGAGTGGGTCGGTTCATCATGTCGGCCTTGAGCTTGTCTTCTTCGTTCCACTTCAGGCCGCTCGAGTAGCCGGCCGACCAGCCCGCGACGCTCTGCAAGATGGCGTCGACATCGTCGGGAAGGTCGACTGGCTCGACCGTAGGTGTCGATCCGGAGAGAACGGTCTGGTTCGGTTGAAGTAGATCGGGCGATGCCTCGATGACCCAGTCGGCCGTGGAGGGTTCACCCCATTCGATGACGACCAACGCCGCAGCGTCGGCGTCCCACAGATCGTTCAGGTGCTGACGGTCGGGCCACGCATGAACGACTCGGCGGCCGGCCAGTGTGCCCACCGAGAGGCCGCGCCAGGTGAGGTGCGTCGTTCCGGGGGTGGTGACCGCGCGCTTCAACCACCCAGCAGGAACATCCCGGCGCGGTGTGACGATGACCAGCGGTGCTCGGCCCTGGGCAGCGATCCAAGCCAGCGCTCTGGTGGTTTGCGCATCGCGTGAGTCGCCGTCTCCCAGCCTCGACAACGCGACCGGGTATTCGTAGGCATCAGACACGTTGCACCTCAACTCTCGTGTCAGCAGGGTACGAAGAGCCTCCGACACACTTACCCTCCCTTGCCGCTGCTTGTGCTTTTACTCGCTGTGAGTCGGTCCACGATGTGACGGGCTGCCTCCGCCCGCGCGGGGCGGCCGGAGGCGAAGCAGATTGCGACCAGCCCGAAGAGAGCTATGACGACCGTCTGTCGAGAGAGCAAGAGGACGATGAAAATGATCGTCCCCGGGGCGTAGGGCATGGCTGCCGTGAGCATCGACCAGAAGTTCATTTTCGCCTCCAGAACCAGACGCTGACCCCTGCGTGTCGGCGCCGATCAGGTCAGCGTTGCGAACTCATCTGGTGGTGCTGGCGCGAGGACGACCTGTTGATGTCGAGGGGCAGGCAGGGAACGCAGGTTCCATGCTTGGCCTGCGACGGGAGGTCCTGGCCTTCCGCTCTCGGCTAGTGAGCTCGAAGCGGTACCGAGGGGGTCCGGTTCCTGCATGGCAGGCTCCGTAATCGGCGTAGAACTCCGGGGGCGTCATGGCGCTCATAAACCCGGATGGCAAACGCACGGCGTTCACCGGTGTCCGTGGCGGACGTGCCCGTGAGGGCGACTGGCTTCTGCGTCCCGTGTCGGTTCGCTTGGCCACCCCCAGTGTACCTGCGTTCGCTGTGATCGGCCTAGTTCGGGAAGCGTGCGTGCGCCATGTTCGCGAGCCGGTATCCAGTTGGTCGGCATGACGCGTGCACGCAACGGATCCCCTGCCGGACACCTCAATCCGTAGGCTGATGCCGTGCTGCACCTGCTTGTTGACACCTCGACGTACCTTGACCTTGCCAAGCGCCGAGACGGGCAGCGGTGGATCGTTGCGCTGCGGGTACTGATCCATCAAGGAAAAGTGAAGCTCTTGGTCCCGCGAGTAGTCATTGAGGAGTACGACCGCAACGAAGCTCGCGTGCAGACCGCGATGACGTCGAGCATCGCGTCACGGTTCAAGGAGATTCGCCACGATCTCGTGACCTACGGCAGCGACGACGATGCTCACGCCATCGAGGTCATCGAGGACCTCAGTCGACACCTCCCACTCGTCGGCGCGATGACGACCAGGAACTTCGAGGAGCTGCGGGAACTCCTCATGGCCGGCCAGATCGTTGAGCCTTCGAGGGTCGAGATGAGCCGCGTCGTCGGGCGCGGATTGGAGAAGGCCGCGCCCTTCCACAGCGGGAAGAACAGCGTCGCGGACGCCGTCATCCTCGAGCTCTACCGGACGGCGACGCAGGCAGCGGACCTCGCGCTGCACCCGCACGCGTTCGTCACCACCAACCACACCGACTTCTCTCAGGCGAATGGTGATCGGCGAGAGCCGCACAACGACATTGCCGATGCGTTCGACGAAGAAGGTAGCCGCTACGCACTCGGGGTAGACGGCCTCGACTCGGTCCTGCGCGACCACTTCGGTCAAGAGTTGGATGAGCTCCTTAAGGAGACCGACTTCCAAGAAGAGCCCCGCCGCCTGGACGAGATCGTCGCCGCCGAGACAGAGATGTTCGACCGCATCTGGTACCACCGGTCGTTGCAGCACGACTACCGGGCCGAACGGGATGGCGACGCGGCGGAGCTCCAACGCCACCAAGCCATCGCCGGCCCCGCCCGCGCGCGCGCCGAGGCCGCCTACACGGAGCCCGGGCAACTCGGTCCTTACACGGACTTCGAACTCGGCATGCTCAACGGCAAGCTCAGCGCCCTGCGCTGGGTACTCGGCAGCGAGTGGGACTTCCTGGACACCTGACCCACAGCACACGGACCGATGCCTCGCGATATGACTCTGAGGAGGTCAGTTCGCGTGGTGATGGTGCGTCCGTTGCGGACGCTGTCATGATGAGGAAATGGGATTCCTTGCTCGTGTGTTCGGCCGTTCCAGTGGGCGATCTGGAGTCGACGATGGCGTGGAAGGCCTGGCGAAGCTGAGCGGAACAACGACGACCTGCCGGGCCGCCATCACTGCGCTCGCGGAGCGGCACGGCGTGGCGGACGGTGGGTATCTCGAGCTACCGGCGTCGCTCCAGCGTGAGCCGAACAACCCTGTCGACCGCAACGCGGTGGCCGTCATGGTCGAGGGGGAGCGCGTGGGGTACCTCCCCGGATTCTCGACGCCGGCTGCCCAACTCTCAACGGTCGGTTCACGGCCCGCCCGCGTGCAGATCTTCACGGAGGTACTCCCGAAGGGTCTTCGCGCCGAGGCATGGGTGTGGATCGGCACCCGCAGCCCTCAGTGGGACTGGTCGGAGTCGAAGCGCCCGCCCATGTCGTCGAAAGCGAAGGCTGAGGCCGAGCATGCTGAACGGCGGAACTCGATCCGCGAGGGACTGAATGGTGGCGATGAGCGCGCTGGCGAGCTCCGGGCGGGCATGGTCAACGGCGTGCACTTCCTCGAACTCGTTGAACCGATCAAGCAGTTGAAGCGCGAAGGCCGCCTCGAGGAGGCGCTGGTGCTCTGCTACGCCGCGATCGAAGGCGCCGAGGGCGGGCGCGCCGGCCGGGAGCCGGCACCGGCATACACGGAGCACGCCGCAATCATCCTTCGCAAGCTCGGACGCAAGGACGAGGAAGTTCTGGTCCTGAAGCGATGGCTTGCGCTCTGCCCGCCGGAGCACCGCTACGGTACCCGGATCGGGCAACGACTCGCCAAGCTGGGCTGAGTCAGGACCACGCCAGGGGAGGGCGAGCCGGACGCTTTCTGCGGCCGCTCGGACGCGACCTGAGAGCCCAAACCGGACATAAGGATTATTATCGGCTTCCATGTGATCGAGACGTGGGTAGGTTGAGTCATGGTTGAGAAGCGACAAGACGTAGTGCACATGCTGTTCGCGCAGCAAGGCGAGATGTGGGAACTCACTCACACGACCTCAGACGGCCAGACGCACGCCGGGGAGCCATTTGCTGCGTCCGGTAAGGACGGCTTCACCCAACTGGAGCAAGTTCTGTTCCGCATCGGGGAGATGGGCTACAAGCCGAAGGTCACCCCGTACGACAAGGTCCACGAGCGCCGCTACAGCTTGGACGTCGTGCCTGTCTGAGCCCTTGAGGGGACAATGAGGGCAGGGATGGAGGCGGTCGTGGCGTTCAAGGGTGAGGTGCTGTCGGTGATGGAGATGATCCGTCTTGCCGACGAAGCACCGGCCGACTCGGCGAGCTCCGCCGGAGTCCTGCACACGGCCGCCGGCAACGCCCGCGACGCGGCCGAGCTCGTCGCCGACGGCGAGCTTCCGACGGCCGGATGGCGGTTCGGCGTCCTGCAGACCCTCGACGACTACACATCGACGTGCCGCCGCGGCGGCACGGAGCTCGGCGCCGCCGTGTTCACGGATCCGCCGGCGCCGACCGCTTCGATCGAACTCGACGCGGCTTTCGCTGCGCTGGCCGAGTACCTTGCCGAGCGGGACGGGTGGACTCCCCCGGCATGGACCTCCGACACGTGGCGCTCGGTCGCTCCGGCGGAGTGGTGGGCGTCGACGCCGAGCATTTACCGGGACATTGCCCTCGTTGAGAGCCCGCGACCGTTCCGTGACCGTGGAATCTGGATTACCCTCAGTGGCCTTGCGCGGGCATGACCCCGGGCGTCATCACCAGGTCGAACGCTCCAGTCATTTTCGGTGCCCTACAACTGGCGCCGCGCCGCGGCGTTGCATGAGATCACCGGCGCTCTTAAATATTACCGGGTTTCGGGACGGCCAGCTCCGAGGAAATATGACGTAGCTCGTCGCAGACCCGATGGTCGACCGATTAAACGCCTCCGGCACGAGCCTGCGCACTCGATCGCCCCGAGACAGGAGTAGTCCCGTCGTGGGTGACAATGCGACTGTCACTCGCTCCGCGGTCTGCAGGCCAACGCCACTCCCATATTGGCGTTCGTCTGTCCTGCTCGTTCTCGCAAGCCTCGAAGGGCAAACGAGCATGTCGCCCAGGACAAGTGAGGGCTCCGGGAATGTGACAAGGTTCCATGTGAAAGCGTCAAAAACCCCACGATACTGAGCCCACCGGGCTTCGACCTCTCGGCGTATCTCGGGTATGAACTTCGCATCCAAGTCTGCCGTAAATGTCACAGCCTGTGCGAGCAGGGCGCGCCGAAGGCCCTCCATGCCCGGAATGCCTTTAATTCTCTGGAATTCAGGATCTACTGCTCTACTGACCTGCTCCATCATGGCTGGGTGCCGCTGGTGATGCAAAATAAGCAGCCTTTCGAGCACCTCGCGCTCTGGGCCCTCAAGAGGACTACAGTCGCCGGCGATCATCCGTTGTACGAGAGGCGCTGCCCTGTTCTCTACGTGCTTACTCTGGGCATCTTCGTAGGCGTTGGGATCAGTCTCCAGCGGGTCTGCCCGATGGCTGTCCTTAAGCCACCCGACGCTCGAGCTGCTCCCAATATGGGCAGGAGAACCGTTGAGGGGCACCACCGTAAATTGATGGTCTTCCTCGAAGTGTCTCAGGAGGAACGCGGAAAGGTAATGGTGGTTGCGCTTGCGTTGTGCGTTCACAAGGAAGAGAGGCGCCAGGTCATCGCATGCCTAGGCGACGGCGGCCACCTTCGCCTCTCCTATGTCATCGACGAGGCTCTCGAGCGTGCGAGTCGCGAGGATCTTCTCGCCGCGGCGCTTGTACTCCTTATTGACGAGCTCGCGTAGCTCCAGCGCGCGGCCCAGGCGCTTCGCCTCCGCCTCGGCCTGCCAAGGGGCAGGCGTGTTCTGCAGTAGGGCGACCTCGGCAGCCTTCGCGTGCATGTAGTGAGTGCGGTGGTCCTCTAGCGGGCCGGTCAGCGATGCGGCACAGGCTCCGATGCGGCACCGTCCGATGCGTGTACGAAGGTCGCTGTGGCCCAGCAGTACCTCGGCCCGTGTCTTGGACAGCGTCATCGCCAGTGCGGGGATGTAGACGCCCTCCCAATCCCCGCCACCGATCTTCTTGCCGTTCTCGTCGAGCTTGGGTTCGAGAGCCTGGCGAGAGTAATCGGCAGCGAGATTCATCTTTTCGCGCATGCCGATACCCACAGAAAAGGCATCCACGTGCCCAAGTGCGTAGCCAACCTGGCCGATGTTGCCGGAGTGGCCCAGCGTCACCCGGAGTCCATTCGTTGTGAAGGCGTCCGCTGCGGCAAACGCAAATCGAACCTTAACGAGGCTGTCCTTCTCGCCTCCGAGAGGAGAAATGCGAAGGTCAATGTCCTCGAAACCGGCGTGCATGTACTCGGATGCCAGCTCCTCCACGAGCTCGATCGGCGTCCGACTCCGAAGGGTCACGATCGGCCGTACGGGCTCATCTGACTGCGCCTGTGCGGCCTCTGCCAGGGTGAAGTTCAGGTGGAGAGCGCGCTTGTCGATGCCGAAGAAGTAGGCCGGCGTCATGGCGGTCACGAGCCCCACTTGAGTCGCGAGAACCCGTTCAGTCAGCTCCGCGCGTGCGCTGGGGTTGGCTGCCAGCTGCTTGAGGTCGTACCCCTCCGGGCGGTAGCCGGGAAGCTGCTCCAGGTGCAGTCCCGGATGCTCGAGGCGATCGGTGCGCGGATCCCGCAGCACGGCGAGCCCTTCAGCGGCTGCGAAGTCCGCCAGTTCTTCCTGATGAGAGCCAGCTTTTGCGTCCAGGATGACGGCACTCACGCCGTCGTGATCGCGGGCCAGGAAGTCCTGCATCTTGTGGTGGTCAGCGTGACCCACCAGGAACTCGATACCCATGTGCAAACCTCCAGTCGAACCGCCTCAGGTGTGACAGACTACATGACAGACCAGGCGACACACCTACGTCGGAAGAGTGGACATCATGAGCGCAGTATCAGCGACAGCCCTAGCGAGCAAGGTGGTCGGCATCTACGACCGCCTTGGGCTTACTCAGGAGGAGATCGGCGGCATCGTCGACGCATCGGCTCGATCCGTCAGCCGATGGGTCACGGGGCAGGTCGTGCCCCAGAGGCTCAACAAGGCTCGGCTCCTCGAGCTGGCCTACGTGGCGGACGCGGTCGCAGAGGTTCTTCCAGCCAGCCAGGCCAACGTGTGGATGTTCTCACCCAGTCGATTACTTGATCACGACACCCCCGCAGAACGTATACACAAAGGTCAATACCGAGATGTACTTGACTTGATCGAGGCTATTGCGGATGGGGCGTTTGTGTGAGCGATCAACTCGACGAAGATCTAGTAGAACGGCTCAATGAATTAACGCCACGCATCGTGAGTGGAACGTACTACCGTTATTCAAGCGCGCGACGAGAGCCCCTATCTGGTGCAGGTGCAAGGGCGTTCGGGGGTAGGTGGAACCCCCGTGGCCTGTTCCCGGCCATCTACTTGGCCGAACCCAAGGAATCGTGCGCGGGAGAGGCTCGGCGAGCCGCAGAGGCCCTCGGTACAAGTGCTGAGGTGATGCTGGAGGCGCCCTTTATGCTCCACACGATTGAAGTGAACGAAGTTAGTGTCCTTAATTTGACGACTGACGAAGCGTTGGAACACGTTGGGTTGAGCCGCGAAGATATTGCAGACAATGATCACACCGCTTGTCGGGCGGTTGGGCACGCAGCATGGTTTCTCGGCTTTCAAGGGGTACTCGCGCCGTCGGCATCTGAGGTCGGATTCGTGCTCGCGGCGTTTGAGGGGCGTCTAGACATGCGTCACCTTCGAGTTGATCAGTCCGAGCCCTTCACCCCGGCTCTCTACAGCACGCTGGCGCCAGCGCTCTGGTAGTGCGGGGTTGCGGCAGCTCGCCGCGTTGTAACTGCGTGTCCTTGGGGTCGTAGTTCCCAGGCGCGTATCGCTTGAAGCACGTACAATTGCAGGAGAGCAGGGGGGCTCCCATGAGCACCAAGATCACGCAGCGCAGTGAACCGACGGCCGACGTCGAGCAGGGCATGGCGCTGGTCGAGAAGGCACAGCAGTTCGCCGGTCACTTCCCGAACGCCGAGGCACTCGGCCGCGCCCGGAGCGTCCTCGAGGGGACGATGACCGAGGACGAGGCTCGCGCGGAGATCGCAGCGAAGTACGGGTTTCCCCTCCGCCAGCGCTGAGCGCCGGCGTCGCCCTGACGACCACATGAGCGTCGACGACAAGTACACCTACCCCGGCAGCGGCGGCGTCCTCGTCAACGCAGCGGGCATCCGCAGCCACGCGCAGCTCGACGAGGCCATGAACGACGTCGCGTCGATCGTGCTCGCGAAGATCTACACCGAGCCCGCCCCAGAGCGCCTGGACCTCGAGTACCTCCGCGGCATCCACGTGCGCATGTTCGGGGATCTCCTTCCAGGGATCGCCGGCCGGATCCGCGACGTCGACGTCCAGGCGACGGGGACCGGGATCCCGTACTGCCGGCCCGACTTCATCGAAGCCAACCTCGACACGCTGTTCCGCAAGCTCGAGCGCGAGGACTACCTCACCGGCCTCAACGCCGACACCTTCACCGAGTGGCTGGCCGACCGCTGGGGCGAGCTCTCCGCGATCCACCCCTGGCGCGACGGCAACACCCGCAGCCAGTCGATGTACGTGGCCGCGCTCGCGCAGCGGGCCGGCCACCCGATCGACTGGGCGAGCGTCGACGTCGACGCGCGAGAGCGGGCCTGGTCTCGGCGGTGAGTGGCCGCACCCTTGCGGTCATGCCGTGACGACTCTTACCAGGACGAAGTCGTCGGATTCCACTGCCCCTCAGTTACCGACCCGTCGAGCACGGGATCAAGCAGCGCGCGGACCAGAGCCACCGCGTCCTCGAGCTGTGAGCGGGAGGGCGCAAGCGGAGTCCGGGCGGCCATGGCCCGAAATGCGACACCCCACTCGGGAGGCACGGTGAAGCGTGGGGTCGGTTCGAGCCCGCGGAGGCGGAACTCCTGTGCGATGGCCATGCGGAGCTCGGCGGCGTCGACCGCCTGGAACATCGCGATCATGGCCAGGTCGACCAGGTCCTTCTCGCGCGACGACGGCAGCCCGCTGGGACCGTAGGGCTGCAGTGTCGCGCACAGCTTGTCGCTGATCTGGTCGACCAGCGGGTAGAGGAAGTAGTCGTGGGTGCGGAAGTTGAGCCGCGTGAGCCGGTTCGCGGGGACGTGGCGCTCGGGTTGGGCCGTCGGCATGTGTCCGACGGCGAGGTCGATGTCGACCTTGCCGCGGGATGCGACACCCAGATATGCGTCGAACGTGACTCGGCAACCGCCCGTGTAGGGCTGATTGTCTCCGGTGAGCAGATCTGTCTGTGACCGGTAGGCGAAGCGGAAGTGATCTCCCAGGTCGACAGAGACGCGCGCGATCAGCTCCTCGACGGCAGCAGCGACATCGCCTTCGGAAGCTGCCAGATCTATGTCGCGCGTCGCCCGACTCTGCGGCATGCGAGCCAGCATGCCCAGGCCGCCCTTAAGGACAAAGGCCGGCTTGTCATCCGCGAACACACGACAGAGGAACCGGTCGAACGTCGTCTGCGTGACGAGGTCATGAGCGGATGTCGACCCGCTACGGGCCGCACTTCGAGCGGCGGAGTTGATCGCGGCGCCCGCGGCCGCGCCGCTGACGTAGTCCGGCTGCTCAGGCATCGCTATCCCTCTTGGTGCGCTTGTGGGGCTTTGTGGATTTGGGTTCCCCTAGCAGCGACGTGATGGGAACCAGGGCGTCGCCTAGGGGGGAAACCGTGACGTGTTGAGAGGCGGGAAGAACCGGCGTCATGGACTTGCGGACGTGTTCAAGGAGCCCGTCTGTGATGTAGCTGGTCGACGGGAGGAGTGACGTTAGGACGGACTCGCGGACGGCTGCGGCGAGAAGGGAGTGCCCCATCGCGTCGCCCAGGCTCCCTGCGATGTCCGGCAGAAGGCCCGTCATCTCCGCGCGATGCTCTGCCAGAGAGGCCAGGATCCCCTCGCCGATCCGCTGACCGAGGTCCGCCAGCACGGCAGTGTCCTGCCGAAGCACCCGCTCGAGCTGCGACGCTGCATCCACTCCCCCGAGCTCGAGCAGCTTCTGAACGAGCGCGGCGCCGTCGTGGGGGGGCTCTCCGGTGCGCCCCGCATCGGCGTCCAGGAGCTCGACGAGTCGATCGGTGTCGACGGCGTCCGCACGCACCGCGCCGGCGAGGACGTCCGCCACGAGGCTGAGGTCGTGGTGGTCGCGCACTAGGTCGGCGATGGTGCGCTCGATTGTCGTCGTCGGCAGGCCGGACACGACCGTCACGTCGCGCGGGGGCACGCTCCGCTGGCGGTAGCGCACATCGGTCCGCTGAGATTGGCGACGCTTGGAGGTGATGAGCTCGTACGGCTCCGGCTGCAGGTCGCCGTAGCCGTGGAGGTGGGCCGCGGTGCTGCCGCTGACCACGACATCAGGGGTGGCAGCCCGGAGGCGCTCCTCGGCGGTCCGCTTCGGCTCGGCGCTGATCCACGCGGCTCGGATGTCGTCCCACTCCCCTGGGGTGCTGCCAGCGTCGCGATACACGCCGTGGACCAGCCGCTCGAGCAGGCCGCGCTGGGTGAGCCGAGACAGCTGCATGCGCGAGACCCCGGCCGACTCAGCCTGCGCGGTCGTGACCATCCCCCACTGACTTGCCGTCAGCTGCGCCAGCCTGGGGAGCGCGTCGAGGGACTTCATGTGAGGATTGTAACTCTCGAGCAGATACATTCCAAGCGTCCGCGGCACCGTGGCCGTGGAGTTTAAGTCATCGGACCGTCGAGCAGCCGGTCGTCTAGCGCATCGGGCTGCCGCGCCCGCGCTTCGCGCGGTCTTGCCCTTCTGGGGATGCTGCGTGCGTCGTGCGGGTGCACGAGCCTCCGGCCGGTCGCGGACCTCGCGCGGTGGGGATGGGCGATGCTGACCCCACCCGTTGCGACAGGAGGGGAGGCTGCATGCGGATCTCCGAGCACGAGCGCTTCTGGCGGTATGTCGTCAAAGGTCCGGATCCGGAGGACTGCTGGCTGTGGACCGGTGCCGTGTCGGACGACGGGTACGGCCGCTTCTGGATTTCCATGGGCGGCGGAGGCCAGCGCGCGGTGCGGCCGACACGGTACGCGTACCAAGAGATGACCGGTGAGACGCTGCCCGAATCGACGCTGCTGCTGCACGGCTGTGACGTCCCGTTGTGTGTCCACGTGGATCCTGATCCGCTGCGGTCCCACATCACGCCCGGCACGCACCGGGAGAACATGCTCGACAGGTCGAGCAAGGGGCGGCACGTCAACCGGTGGACCGTCGCGCGGTACCGAGGGCTCCCTCGTGCTGAGCGCGCGCGGCGATCACGACAGCTGCGCGATGTCGTTCGCGACCATGGGTGGGACCCGGATCGCATCCGCGATGCCCTCAACGGCATCGGTCTGGACCAGCCGCCTCTCTGGTGATCGTCCGGAACCTAACGCCCACTACGTCGCGGAGCACCGGCATGCCCGCTCAACCCGTCTACTCGTCAGCCGCGGTCTTGGGCACATCTCGCACGGCGATCCCCAGCCGGGTGGCGACTTCGCTCCGCGCGATGCCTTGATCGAGCATGCGGCCCGTGATGCCCGCAGCATCTCGGCGGACCTTCGTGATGGCGTCATCGGCCCGAGCTCGAATCTCCACGATCTGGCGAGCCGCCTCCGCTTCAATGTCCTCCAGCGTGGCCACGGCGACGAAGTAGTCGACGGCGAGCTCCTCGAGCGCGTTCTCGCGACGACGGAACTCGGCTGCTCGTTCCGTGGCGCGCTCTCGTGCCACCCGTCGTGCGGTGGACTGCCTACCGGCCTTCCGGACCTCGGTCATCGTGCGTTCCTCTCTCTCCTCGTTCTCGCCTCGTCGAGCCGCGCGGCCATTCCGGTGGTGAGTGCATGCATGCGCGGCCAGCGGCGCTCCTGGCGTCGCCCTGCCCCCTCGGTCCCGGCGACGCGCGGCGACCCCTGCGGCGGGGCAAGTCGCTCCTCGTTCCTCGTCGCTTCCATGCCCGCCTCGCGGTCTTCGCCCGTCCACCGCGCTCACTCCGACTCCGCAGAGCTCCGTCTACGTTTGCGGCCGCCTCATCCTGCTGCGCTCCTCGCTCGTTCCTCACTCGTCTCTCCACAGCCTGATTCGTCACACCTCAGGCATTAGCAATGAACGAGGTACCGTCCCCGCCGTGATGACGATGCACATCCTCTCCGCGGGGGACGGGTATGCGTACTACACGAGCGAGGTCGCTACGGGTGATGCGAAGCGCGATCGGGATCGTGAGCTCGGCGACTACTACACCGTCGACGGCAACCCTCCCGGCCGCTGGATGGGCGGCGGCGCGGCGCTCCTCGGCGTGTCCGGGACGGTCACCGAGGAGCAGATGAAAGCCCTCTACGGTGAAGGGCTGCATCCGGACGCGGACCGCATCATCGCCGAGGCTCTCGCCGAGGGGGTGTCCGCTAAGGAGGCGCAGCAGCGCGCCAAGCTCGGCCGCGCCTCCTACGCCTACCGCGCCGGACCCACCACGCTGCAAGGGCGGATCCAGGCTGGTTACGACGCGTTCCAGCGCCTCAACGGCCACGAGCCCGACGCCGAGGAACGCCGCATCATCCGCGCCCGCGAGGGTGCGCGGGCGTTCCGCGACGCCAAGGGACGGGAGCCGGCGGACAAGGAGGAGCTCGGCAAGTTCATCACCGCCGCCACCCGTCCCGACCAGACCGCGGTCGCCGGGTTCGACCTCGTCTGCTCCCCGTCGAAGAGCGTCTCCGTTCTCTGGGCGCTCGGCGACAGGGACACCCGGAAGGTCATCGAGGCGGCCCAAGAGCAAGCCGTGCGTGACACCATCGGCTACCTCGAGCGCGAGGCGATCGCCACCCGTGCCGGTACCAACGGGGTCGCGCAGATCGAGGTCGAGGGCGGCATCGCGGCGACCGTGTTCCGTCACTACGACTCCCGGAACGGGGACCCGCAGCTGCACGACCACGTCGTGGTCGCGAACAAGGTCAAGGGCGTCGACGGCAAGTGGCGCACCATCGACTCCAAGCTCCTGCACCGCATGAACGTGCCGGCCTCGGAGTTCTACAACGCCGCCGTCATGTCCGAGGTGTGCCGCCGCCTCGGCGTCACCACGACCGCCCGGGTCCCCTCCCCCGGCAAGCGTCCGGTGATGGAAATCGCGGGCGTCGACCCGGACCTGATCGACACGTTCTCCTCCCGCTCCGCGTCCATCCGGGCGACGACCACCCGGCTGACGGAGGAGTACCAGCGCGACCACGGCCGTGCCCCGGACGCGAAGACCCTCATCGCGATCGCGCAGCAGGCGACGTTGGAGACGCGCCCGCAGAAGGACGACGTCCGCTCCCCGCAGGCCATCCACGAGGCCGCCGTCGCCCGCGTCGGCGCCGACCGCGCCGCCGGCCTCGTCGACGCCGCGCGCGCCCTCGCGCGCACGAACAAGGAGGCCGCGAGCGTCGACGTCGACGAGATCACCGCGCAGGTGCTCCGCACGGTGGAAGAGCATCACGCGGTGTGGGGCGCGCACGTCATCGAGGCCGAAGCACGCCGGCACCTCGCCGCCCTGATCCCCGACCAGAGCGTCGCGGAACCCCTCGTGCAGAAGGTCACCCGTGCCGCCCTGGGCGGATCGGTGACGCTCACTCCCCCGTCCCCGCATGGCGCGTTCACGCCGCTCACGCGGTCGGACGGGTCGAGCATCTACGACCACAAGGGCAAGACCCTGTTCACGTCGACGCGGATCCTCGACGCCGAGGACCAGCTCCTCGACGCCGCCCGCACCCGCACCGTGTCCCCCGTCAGCCGGGACACGTTCGAGCGCACTGCCGCCCAGCACTCCGGCCCGCTCGACGCCGGCCAACGGGATCTCGCCCGCGAGTTCGCGACCTCGGACCGTGAGCTCGTGGTCGGCATCGGGCCCGCCGGCGCCGGCAAGACGACCGCGCTGCGCCTGGCCGCGACCGCGCTCGAGGACGGCGGCCGCCGCATGATCGGCCTCGCCCCCTCCGCCCCGGCCGCGTCCGTGATTGCCGAAGCAGTGGGCATCGAGGCGACCACCATCCACGGGTTCCTGACCGCCCACGCGCAGGCGGAGCTGCCTGCCAAGTACGAGATCCGCGCCGGTGACGTCCTGGTCGTCGACGAGGCCGGCATGGCCGGCACTCAGCGCCTCGCCGCCTTGCACACCATCGCCCGCGAGTACGGCGCGTACGTGCGCCTCATCGGCGACGACCGGCAGCTCTCCGCGGTCGAGGCCGGCGGTGCGCTGCGCCTGATCGACCGCGAGGTGGGGTCCGTGCGCCTCGAGCACGTCCACCGGTTCCAGGACGCCGACGAAGCCGAAGCCTCGCTGCACCTGCGCGACCCGCTGCGGCCCGGGGACCCGTTCGCCTGGTACCAGGCGAACGATCGGGTCGTCGGGGGCGACGTCGACCGGATGACCGACGCCGTGTTCGCCGGCTGGCAGACCGACACCGATGCGGGTCTCCGCTCGCTCATGCTCGCGCCGACCGGTGCCACCGTCACCGAGCTCAACGCCCGTGCGCAGGCCCACCGCATCGCGGCCGGCGCTGTCACCGGCACCCGCTCGGTGAAGCTCCGCGACGACCTCTCCGCGCACGTCGGCGACGTCATCGCCACTCGCCGCAATGAGTCGCTGCTGCGGATCCAGAACGGCCGCGACCGGGTCAAGAACGGCGACCTGTGGCAGGTCGCCCGCATCGGGGCCGACGGATCCCTCGACGTCGTCCACCGCGACCACGCCGCACCCGTCACGCTCCCCGCCGGGTACGTGCGCGAGCACGTCGAGCTCGGCTATGCCCGCACCATCAGCCGCTCGCAGGGCCTCACCGCCGACACCAGTCACGTCCTGGGCGATGAGAGCATGACCCGCGAGACCGCCTACACCGGCCTCACCCGCGGCAAGCAGTCCAACCGGCTCTACCTCGACGTCGCCGACGGCGCCGCCGTCGACGACGCGCTCGAGCAGATCGCCGCCCGCTCCGACGCGATGCTCTCCGCACACGAGACCATCCGCGCAGAGCAGGACCGCGTCGACGACCTGGTAACCCTCATCGACCAGCACGCCGACGTCGCCGATCGCGCCGGCGAGATCCGCTACGGCCGGATCGCCGAGGTCGCCCTCGGGACCAGCCTCGCCACCACCCTGCAGTCGCAGGAGAGCTGGGGCGCCGTCGCGGCCGCGCTCCGGCACGCCGAGGACTACGGGTTCAGCCCCGTAGACACGCTCCGCGTCGCGTACGAGCAGCGCGAGATCGGTACGGCGGACGATGTGCCGGCGGTGCTGTCCTGGCGCATCGAGCGCGCCCTCGAGAAGATCGACGCCCCGAGGCGCTCCGTCATGGACCTGCCCGACGTCGACGGTGTCGCCGCGTGGATCGCCGACGCCCGCCTCCAGGACAACGACCTGGTGCCCGAGGACTGGCGCGAGCACCTGCAGGAGCGCCACCACTACATCGGCGTCCGCCTCAAGGAGCGCGGCGCGACCCTCGCCGTCGAGCGCCCCGCGTGGACGGATGCGCTCGGCGCCGTCCCGTCGCACCCCACGCGCATGTTCCCCTGGCATCAGCTCGCCGCCGAGGTCGACGTCCTTCGCGCGAAGTACCGCGTCGACCCCGCCGAGCCGGCCGCCATACCGGCGACGTTGCGCGGGAAAGAGATCGCCGACCGCCTGCAGCAGCGTGTGACCGCCATGTACAAGGCGTCCCTGCTCCTCAGCGCCGAACCAATCGCCCTCGACACCCGCCAGCGGTACGCCGCCCACTTCACCGCCCGCGTCGAGGCCGCCCGCGCCACCCTCGGCCGGCCGGTCGCCGTGCCGGCGATGGCGGCCGCGCAGCAGGGTCCGGCGGTCGTGGCCACGGCTACGGCTACGGTGTCCACCGATCTCGCCTCGGCGGCGACTCCGCAGGCGTCCATCGCCGAGACCGTAGCCGCGTCCGCGACAAGCACCGAGACCACCCCCGTGGCCACGGCCTCCCGCACAACCGAGCAGGAAGGAACCACCATGAGCGATCCCATTGACGAGGCGCTCGAGCACGTTGGCCGGCACGCGGGCCGCGTTGGGCAGACCATTACCTCGGAGGTCACCCGACAGATCCAGCGCGTCGCTGACGAGCGGCGCCGCGAGCAGCAGGAGATCCAGCGCAGGGCTGAGCGTGAGCGCGATCAGGCAGTCCGAGAGGCGCTGCGGCAGGCAGACCGCGATCGGAAGAAGGCCGAGCAGGCCGTCGCGCGGGAACAGGAGCGGGCTGACCGGCTCGCCTCCCGCTATGGCCGCCCTGAGACAGAGCAGCAGCGTGAGGACGCCGCTCCTGTTGAAGGCCCCACGCTCGAGGACGACCCAACGGCACTCACATCCGATGCCCGCGACGGCTTGCATGCAGAGGCAGAGGTGATCGATTCCCACGCACAGAGTGAGGACGCCGCGTTTACGGGGCGTGAGCTCGAGGAGCGCGAGATGCTGCGCGTTGCCGGCATCGACCCTGCCGAACAACCTAGCGGCACCGTCAGCGGCACGTCATGGTCAAACCAGCCGGCGGCTCCGGAGATCTTGCGGGCTGACGACGGCATCGAGCGGTGACGATGATGCGGTTCGGTGGGGTCTCCACGTGAAGGTCTCGGTGCAGCTCTCTCTCGGGAAGTATTCCTGCGCGGGCTGCTCTGTGGAGATGTGGTGGGTGCTCTGGATGCGAGCCATCTCCCCCGAGCCCGCCGACTGGGTAAACGCGTGGCACGGCGACACCGAGGAGTATTTCGAGTCAGGCAAGGACTTCGCGATGCCGGTCGTCATCGAGCAGTCGGGCGCTACGGAGACCGCGCGCACGCTCCTCCGGGAGCTGAACCTCGACAGTCGGGCCCGGCAGCTCGTAGATCGGCCACCGGGACTGCGTGGGGCGTCGTACAACCCCAACCGGTGTCCGCGATGCGCTCACGTAGCGGACTGGGACATGTTGGAGCATCTCGTCATCGAGGCGGCGCACCACCAGCATGCGCTCTGGAGGCTTCGACCTGTCGAGGTCAGTCCAGCACGCTGGGCGTACCTCATCGAAGAACAGCACTCGATTCGAGGCTTTTGAGCTCCACAGCGGTGCGCTGGAGTGCACGCGTGCCATCGGGAGTCGTGCATCTCGCCGCACGGTGTGCAGATGACCGCCGCGGAAGTCGAACCCGAGAATGTCGGTGCCGAGGTCGTCGAGATTCGCGCGCGCGCCCAGGTCAGGAAAGGTGGGCCGACATCCAGGACCGTCATAGGTGCAGCCGCCCGAAAGGGCCTGGCTCGAGAGGAGGTCCGACGCATACGCAGGCAGTCTATTTTTCTGACTCTGCGCCGCTCGCGCTAATGTGTATCTGTCGACCGACAGAAATAGGGTGTTGAGACATGAGCGGATCGTTCCTGGACACGATGGCGTCAATGGGTGACCTGGTCACCGTGAGCGTCGAGCCGGGCCCGGCGAGCACGCAGACGAGCCCGTTCGAGACAAGGTGCCTTGTTCAAGCCACCACGGGCTTCTTCGAGGTGTCGACACCGATCTACAAGGGCGACACGGTGGCCCTACCAGATCCGCGTGGAGGTACTGAACGGCGGTACGCCAGCCAAGTCAAGGTCAACAACTCACCCGCCCTCGAGGGCATGAGCCACATCGCTGCGAAGTGGGGCGACCCGCCGGCTCCTTCCTCGTCCGGCACGTCCACGGTCGTGCACGGACCGATCATCAATGTGACCGGTAGCGGTGCGACGCAGATCGCGTGGGACAACATGCGGGTCGAGCAGCACAACACTCCTACGACGGTCGCACCGGGGTTCGAGCGCCTGGCAGAGACGGTCGCGAACATCCTGGAGAACGTCGAGGGCCTCGGCGTCGATGCTGCAGATCAGGCCAACATCGCGGACGAGGCAACGGACCTGCTCGCCGAGGTGTCCAAGTCCGAGCCCGACGTCAGCCGGCTGGGCCGGGGCCTCATGGCGCTGAAGGGCGCTATCGCTCCCATCGCCCTCCAGCTACAGGGCGGGGTCGGTGACGGCGCGCGAGACATGGCACGAACTTGGGTGGAGCAGCTCGGCTCAGGCCTTCTTCCGCCCATGTAGCGACGTGGGTGTGCACTTCGTAGGCGCAACCAACATCTGGGCCGCAGATCGTCTGCTCACGAACGCAGACGACGCCTGTTCCCAGCCGAGCCGGTCCTTCGGCCGCGCCGTCGGACATGCGCCGCCGGCGTCGTCAATCAGGTGGCACCCCTTCGCACCTTCCCGGGGAGATCAGGGATGACGAGCACGTTGTGGGGAACTCCGGCACTGGTACGTGACAGCTCACACGGCGATCGCGACTCGGAGCGCTAACGGAAAGGGCAGGCGCCCCATCGGCGTCCGCCCTTGTCCGCACATCCGCTCAGCAGAGGATGTTCACTTCTCCGGGATGGCAGAGCACCACGATCTGATCACCCGTTCGTATCACGTGCCATCCTCTGTCTCGGGCCTCCTGGAGGATCTCGGGGAGCGCGCCGACGCGGTCCACGTCGCTCTCCTTTCGACGTATGACTCCACCTGTGGCCGCGGCTGCCGCCGCGAAGAATTCAGTGACATAAGCGCTCATGGGGTAAACGTACGAGTGCCGTCTGTCCCGCCGCTCATCCCTCTTTGGGGGTGGGAGCCCTAGACGAGCGGGAAGCCATCCGGTGGCATCTGCGGCATTATCGGCAGCGGCTCCCCATCGTTGTCGGCCAGGTGCCCGGCCGCGTTGCAGGCTCGGAAGGGGCCGTGCGTCTTGTCGAAGATGATTCGAGCGTGGTGGTCCCAGTGCTGCACCCACCATGCCGACTGCGCGAGCCGGTCGTCCGGCATGCGCTTCGTCGCTTCGAGGTAGCCCTTCCAGGACACGTAGAACCGCTCGACGACCTCGGGGTGCTTCCACCACTCCGGGCACCACCCCGGCCTCTGCCTGACCGGGACGCCGAACGCCTCGACGCGGCTCAGCTGCAGCGAGACCCAGTCGAGGAAGAGCTTCCGCTCGTCCGGCTTCGGCTTCGTCGGGCGGGGCGTGGCTGTCGCTCCGCGCTCGTCGACGACCTCGCCTGTGCCGGGGTTGGCCGGTGGCATGCGCTCGTCCTCCGGCGGTGGGGGCGCGTCGCGATCGGATGGCGGCGGGATCTCGTCGTCGCCCCAGTTGGGCGGCGGAACGACGGGCCAGCTGCTCGCGTCAAACGGCGTCGACATGCGCGGCCCTGTCCGTGTTCGCCTCAGGATTGGCCGCCGGCTTCTTCGGCTTCACGATCTCGCCGTTGACCACTTCCTGCCCGTCGACCATGGCCCTAAGTACCTTGTCCTCGAACCAGGGCCGGATTCGGATGAGGACCGGTCCGACGTCGGAAGCGTCGAACACCGCTCGCCACTTCGGCAGGTGCGCCAGGACGTCCGCGGGAAGGATCTGCGTCGATTTCGACGTCCGGGACTTCGTCGAGCCGTTCCGGCCGGAGGAGGTGTTCGTCGACCACTGCTCGTAGGTGCCGATGCTCTCGCTGAACCGCCTGAGGAAGGGCGACTGGGTGGACTCGCCGCCGCCGTAGACGCGGATCGACGACGCGCTCCAGAGGGTGTCGGCGCCGTCGTTGCCGAAGGTGCGGACGATCTGCCCCCAGGACTGGAAGTACATGCTGAGGCTCAGCCCCATCGACCCGTAGAACGAGACGAGGTCAGGGAGCTCCGGCCAGCGGACGATGTTGGCGACCTCGTCGAGCTCGAACACGAGGGGCACGGTGATCCGGCCGCCGTCCGCGGCCGCCGCCCTCTCACCTGCGCGGGCGATCGACCGCACGAGCGCGGCGACGAATGCGCCACCGGATCCCGCGCCGTTACGGGAGATCAGCACGGCCGTGTCGTCGCTCCCCACGAAGGCCTCCGCGTCGAACTGGCGCACACCAGGTGCATGGCTCCACAGGAGCAGCTTGTCGTTGGCGAGGGCGGACGCCATCCGCTGCGCGGTCGCGTAGACGCTGCCGCGGGTCTTTTCCGGCTGGCCCTGCAAGCCGAGCAGTGCCGCCGCCGGTCCTGGCTGGTCGTGCTTCTGCATGATCGCGCGCAACTCGGCGTGCTCCTGCTGCGTGATCCACGCGTAGACCTGGATGAGCCCGACGCCCTCGAGCTTCGCCGCGAGGAGCGCGTATGCGAACAGGTCCAGGCCCTGTGAATCGAACTGGGCGTCCCTCTTGCTGTCCGCGTCCTTCGTGCTGGCCTCGAAGATCGCCGCGATCTCCTGGGCGCTGATGAGGTCGGTGACGTCGTCCAACGGGTCGTAGACGAAGTCCGGGCGCGCGTCCCGCCGGTAGACCTGCATGGGGTCATAGACCCACTGCCGCCCCTTGCGCTTCCGTCCCGCGAGGACGTCCTTCACCCCGTCGACCTTGTTCGACGTCATCACCGCCGGCCCGGGCGCTTCGAGCATGTGGCGCACGACGGTGCCCGTCGTCTTACCTCGGCCCGGACCGAAGACGTAGATCGCGATATCGCGCCAGCCCTGCCAGATCCACGTCGATCCTGCGCCGACGAGCGTGCCGACCCTCTGCCCGGGCGGGAGACGCTCGGCGCGAGGGTGCAGCTCCCCTCGCGTGGACTTCAGGCGAGCCGCGTACAGCACCGGATCGAGCTTGTTGCCGGCCCGGAGATGACGCTGCATTCGGTCCACAGGATGCGAGCCGTACCGCCGGGTCACGGAGAACAGGCCGCCCGCGAGAGCGAGCGCCACCGCGGCGATGACGAGCGCGGGCGCCCACCACGGCCAGGGCATCGGACCGAAAGGAGTGGCCAGCGTGTCCAGGGCGGTCGTGCTCATCGAGTTGTCCTCTTCCTCGTCATGTGTGCGATCGGCTGATGTCGTGCGGCGCTACTCGAGCCCATCGACGGGCCGCCAGACCTGGCCGTTCGGCTGCCCCCAGACCTTCTGGATCTTGACGACGTCGCCGACCTTCGGGGCGGCGATCATCAGCTCGCCGCCGAGGCTGATGCCGACGTGCCAGGCGTCGTCGCCGCCCCAGAAGATGAGGTCGCCGGGCTGGAGCTCGGACAGCGGATGCATCTGCCCGCGCGCGACGCCGTTACGCCACTGCGTTGTCGCGGAGTGCCCGTCGTCGATGTCGATCCCGATGCCGGCGTACGCGAGCTTGGTCAGGCCGGAGCAGTCCCAGCTGTCAGGACCGGCGCCGCCGAGTCGATACGACTTGCCGAGCTGCTCCTTGGCGAACGCGATGACCTTAGCGACCTGCTCGGCATGCGGCCCCGTCGGCGGACGCTCCCCCGGATCGAGCCCGCCGTTCGTCGTGGTTCCGCTGCGCGAGCAGGCGAGTCCCCGATCCGTGGTCGATACACGCGCGACGTCACTCACAGAGAGGCCGTCCATGAGCTGCGCCGCCTCCGGCAGGTGCGTCGCGTAGCGGTCGGGGAACGCCGACCGCTCCACCGCCTGAGCCGCCTCGCCCGGCGCCTTCGCCTCCCAGCCGGGGACAGCGGCAAGGCGGTCGTAGAAGAGCCCGACGGCGTAGCGCGGATCCGTGATCTGGTCGTGCGTGCCCCACCCCTGCGACGGCCGCATCTGGAAGAGGCCGGCGGAGTCGCGATCGCCGCCCTCGAGATCCCGGAGGCCCGACTCGGTCATCGCCGCGATGAGGGCGACCTGCTGCGCGTGCCGGTCGAGACCGCGTTGCCGGCCGATTGAGAGGATCGATACCGCGTTCTGGATCTGCTCGCCCGAGTACGCGCCGATGCGGTCAGGGAGCTGGCCCGTCTGCACGGCGACTGCTGGCCCAGCGGCGGCACAGGCGGAAGCCGAGGCCCTATCGCTCCCTCCGTCAATAACGACGCTGAAGACGACTACGACCAGCGCCGCGAGGCCGACGACCGGGGCGGCGACCACCATGGCGATCACACCGCCCTTGCTCACGGCGCGCCGCCGGCCGGGTCGATGTACGAGACCTCCCATGGTGCGGCCGGTCCGTCGCGGTGCAGCGTGACGGTCACCGGTCCGCCGACCGCGGCGTCCAACTGCCATGCCGCATCCGTCGCTGTCCGCTGATCGCCGACTGACCCGCCGGCGTCCATCACGCCCGCGCACGGCACGTTCGCCGGATCCGTCGCCGCGTAGAGTGTGCGGGCCTCCCCCGTGAGCAACGGGTCGAGTGCGCGCTGCCACGTCCCCGAGTCGACGTCGGGTCTGCAGAAGTCGGTCGCGGCCTCGAACGCCAACGCGCGATCCTCCGGTTCGGGTGTCTCCGTCTGCGTCGCGTCAGCCTTGAAGACGCCCGGTTCTTCAACCCCTGAGCCGGGCACCGAACACGCCACCAGCATCACGGCGACTAGCAGAGTGCTAGCGCCCACCGCTCCGACAGCCGTGACCACGGCCTTCCTCGACATGAGACCTACCGGTACCTGTCAACGATCGCGGCCGCGATGCGCATCCACGCCAGGCGCGTGGCCGGCGACACGCGCTCCGGCACGATCTGCACTCCCCCGGCCGCGGCCCGGTCGCGCGGGATCTGGATGAGCTGCGCCGATGACACCTCGAGGAACCGCGCGATCGCCGAACGGTCGACCTCATCCGGCACGTCCGCCATGTCGGTGACGACGACAATCGCGCCGTCGGCGAGGTGCGCGTACCCGTGCTCGCGCAGCCAGCCGATGGCGCGGGCGACACGGTCGGCCGCCGAAACCGCCCAGTCGGTCACGATCACGACGTTGGAGACGCTGCGGAGGATGCCCGCCATCGCCGGGTGCGAGACGCCCGTGCCGCAGTCGGTGAGCACCACGCTGTAGTACCGCGCCACCAGTGCCTGGACCCGGGCGTGGTCGTCGGCGGTGAGCGCGTCGGACACCTCGGGGTCCTGCTCCCCCGCGATGACATGAAGCCGGTTTGCATGGTGCATGTAACCGGCGAGCTCGGTGAGCGAGCCGATCGTTTCCGCCTCCCGGACGACGTCGGTCACGGTCGGCGCCGTCTCCACGTCGTAGGCCGCCTCGCCCACGACGCGCTCGGCGAGATCGCCGGAGTCCGGGTTCATGTCGACCGCACACGGCGGGTCACCGCGGTGCTCCGCGAGCATCATCCCGACGCCACCGGTCGTCGATGTCTTCCCGACGCCGCCCTTCAGGGAGAGGATCGCAGTGGAGTGGCTTCCGGTCAGCTTCCGGCTGATCCGCCGCGCGAGCTCGTCCGTCTCCCGCTCGAGCGCGGACTGGCCGAGGTTTACCGCGCCCCGGGTCGCCGCGTACACCGCGCCGCGGAGTCCGGTCCGCGGCCGTGGCTTCGTCGTCTTCACGAATCGCACGTCCGCTCGGCGGGTCGAGGCGTCGACAACGGCGGACAATCCAGTGGGCGCGGATGCCTGGATGGTGCCGTCCGCGTCGACGGCGAACCAGCCCTCCCTGCCGGAGACCAGATCCATGCTGTGCACCCGTACCGGACGGCCATGTTCTAGTGCTTGGCGGGTCAGCCACTCGATGGCATCGGCGTACGAGCTGGCGCCGGAGAAGGCGATGTCGCCGAGGCGGAGGACGTCGCCCGTCGCGATCAGGTCGAGCTCATCGCAGGGAATCGTGGTCATGCGGGCCTCCTAGCGTCGATACCGGTCGTCGGTGACGTGGAGCCGCTGCTGCACGTCGGTCTGGAGCATCTGGACTGTGATCCCCGCCCTCTCGGGGAGCTTCAACATCACGCGGCCGGCCCCGGGCGGGGCCCCCTTCGCGCCCTTGCTGCGTCGCGGAGACCGCCACGACGGCGCGGCGTTGAAGCTCGCGACCCGGTCGATCTCCTTGGCGGTGAGTCGGCGCGTGCCGCTGAGCGACTCCAGGTCGTCCCGGGTCAGGGCCATGAGCATCAGGAGCCCGGAGCGCTCGATGAGCCCGCGCGCCTTCTCGCGGTCGGCGGGGTTCGAGAGCGACAGCAGGTCCTTCGGCGAGTGGGTGACCTTGAGGTCGGCCTCCCCCTTGCTGCGGTTCGTGCGGGATGCCGCGTCGGCGCGATCGACGATCCCCTCGCATGCGCGCAGCGGGTACCAGAACTCGTCCTTCAGCGACGTGTACCCGTTCCAGGTGACCTGCGGCTCGTACGCGTCCCCGGCGAGAGCGGCCTCCTCCGCCAGGCGATGCTCGTGCTGCGCGAGCTCCCAGTGCGCGTCGATCGCATCGCTGCCGAGCGACCACGTCGAGAGCATCGCCGCCGACAGCAGGCGCGTGTTCGACGGGTCGATGCTCGACGTGTCGAAGCAAAAGCCGCCCGGGTTGCCGGGGTCGAACTCGACGGAGTCCCTGCCGCTGAGCATCTGGCCCATCTCCCCTGCGAGCATGGCGCGCAGCGTCTCCCCGAGGCGCGCGAACCGGGCGCGGAAGGCATCGGCGTCTCGTCGGCCGGTCACGTGGAGCATGCGGTCGGAGACGGCGTCGAAGACAGTGACGAGGTCCTGCGTCACCGGCCGGGGCTCCCGCTCGCGCAGGGTGTCGACGATCGCTTCGAGTGCGGCGTCCTCGATGTCGTCGAGGGGCGCTCCACGACTGACCCGGGCGTTGAGCTGCACGAGCGCGACCGCCTTGTCGCGCGCCAGCTGCGACAGTTCGGCGCCGACGCGACCGCCGATGCGCGCGGCCGCTACGCCCAGCGGTCCTGGCGAGACGAGGTTCAGCTTGTCGCGACCGGATCCGGGACCGATCGAGAAGACCCTCCCGCCGGCCGCGCGGATCATCGGCACGTGCTCGCCCTTGATCGGGTCGTAGACGGCCGGTGTCAGTCCCCGCCCCATCTGGCCCAAGAGGATCGTCTGCGCCGTGCTCGACTTCCCCACCCCGTTGATCCCGAGGAGGAAAGCGGATGGGGACGAGATCACGTCGGCCCGGTACAGGGCTTCGTGATCCGTGCACACCGCGGTGCCCGTGTCGACGTCGCGGCCGAGCGGCGCCCCGTCGGTCGGGCGACCGGTGCCGACGCCGAACGGGTAGATCCCGCACACCTGCACGGAGGTCGAGAACCACATGGGCGGCTGCGGGACGCGGGGCCACAGTCCTCCCCCGCGTCCTCGGAATCCCAAGGGCGTGCGCTGCAGGTGCGTCGCGCCAGCCATCAGTTGCCGCCCTCGGCGAGGCGCTGCACCGGCGTCTCGTAGTGCCACGGCAGCAGCCCCAGCGGCAGCGTCGAGTGGAACGCCGCAGCGGTGTCGGTCTCGACGAACCGCCACGTCAGACCGGTCCCCTCGAGCAAGCCCTTGAGCTTCTGGAGCGCGTCGCGCTGAGAACGCGGAGTGGGCTCGAAGGTCACCGTCACCTCCATCGCGAAGCGGGTCATCGACGCACCGGACACCAGATCGGTCTCCGTCTTGTCGGCCAGCTGCACCTTGTAGGTATCGAACATGGATGCGCGGGCCTTGGCCGTCGCGGCGACGCCGGCGCTGCGGCGTAGCTCGGTGGCGCGACGGAGCGACTCCCCCGGCGTCAGCGGCCTGTAGAAGACCGCGACCCGCTTGCGCAGGAACTTGTCTTGCGGCGCGAACAGGGCGTCCATGCTGTCCTCGGTGATGTGAGCCTGCGGCGGCGCCAGCATCATCACCGTGACCGAGGCGACGCCGTCATGGAGGCAGATGCGGCGGGCCGTGTCATCGAACTCGTCGGGGCCGGCCTCGGTGACGCGGAGCCGGAAGGGACGGCCGGCGAGCTCGTCGAGCGCGATCTCCTGCTCCCGCTCGGGCCGGTAGGCGATGCGCACCGATCGTGCGAGATCCTCGCTTGTGACGACGATGGGGCGGCCCGCCCCGGCGTTGGCGAGCATCGCCCGATGCTCCGGCAGCCGCGCGGCCACCTCCGCGGCCGCGTCCTCCACGGTGTCGCCGAGCTCCTTCCGGGACCAGGCGAGCGTGGCGAAGACCTCGACGGATGAGCAGCGCGCCGGGAGCCGACAGGCCCCCTCGAGGAGCGCCTGCCGGGCGAACTCCGGAGCCGTCCGGGACACCTCGGCCGCGATCTTCTCCACGAGCGGCGCCGACGACGTGAGAGCTGAGTCCACGACGATGACAGCACCTTCGACGGCGGAGTCCTTGGACAGCGACGCGATCCATCCGCCCAGGGCGGAGACGCGGGCGTCGATCGTCTCCTGCGGCAGCATCTTCGTCCCGTCGGGGTTGCAGACGATCGTCGCGGAGAGCGTGGGATCCGATGATCTCCGGCGGTGATGCAGCAGGACGAACGGGGCTCCTTCGCCGTCCTCGCCCTCGATCTCCTCCAGCTCGGCGAGCGGCCCCGGAAGCGCCAGGAGCGCGTCATCGGGCAGCGCGGAGAAGACGCCCGTCCGGTAGACCGTGCTGCCGGCGGCCCTCCGCGAACGATGCGCCAGCTGGTCCGCCCATCGTGCGGCGATGGTGCGTCCGCTGTTCGGCGGCCCCCATCGCACGATGAAGAGGAGTTCCCAGAGCAGGACGAGGGCGAGCACGCTCAGCCCGAACGGCCATATGTCGAACCCGATGGACACCACGAGCACCAGCACCGACGTGAGCAGCGCGCCCCACCCGCCGACCATGGTCAGGCCGCCGACCGTCGCCTTCGTGGTCGGGAGCCAGTTGCCGAACTTGATGCGCTCCGTCGTGTGGGCCCGGTCAGTCACCGATCATCCCCTCCGCCGTCGTGTTCGAGGCCTTCGCACTGGCTGCGAGATCCTGCGCTGCGGCCCATCCCGCTCGTGCCCTTGTGGACGAGTCGGCGGAGGCCTCCGACCCCTGGGCGCCAGCCCCTTCGGGGGACGACGCTGGTGAGCCGCTATCGGGTGCGTCGGCGCCCGGCGCACCGTCTCCTCCGACCGCAACGTCGAGGCCGCTCGGGCTGCTGCTCGCAGTCGTCGTCGCGGCCCAGCCGCCCTCCGCGGCGGCCGCCGTCCCTCCTCCGACCGTTCCGGTCGTCGCGATGGTGCTCGCTGCGGCCGACCCTCCACCTGTGGCCACGGCAGCACCTATGGCGACTCCTGCGGAGACCGCCGCGGCGACGCCCTCCAAGGCCATCGCCCCGCCCGAGGCTCTCCCCACGGCCTCGACCGCCGGGGCGACGAGCCGCATCAGGGCCGGGAGCGTCAGGACGGCCAACCCGATCAGCGTCAGGCCGGTCAGGACTCCCCCCGGTCCATCGTCGCCGTTCTTGAGCCGCCACGCGTAGGCGTAGATCGCGGCGGCGATCGGGCTGTAGAAGAGGAAGGCGATGAGCCAGGAGGTCACCTTCTCGAAGGCCTGCTGGCCGCGCCGGAAGAGCGACGCCGCAGCGGCCGACGGCCAGAACGCCGTGAGCAGCGGCAACGTCGCGTCCCGCGCGATCATGATGATCCACTGGCACCCGACGGCCAGGACGCCGACCAAGCCGAAGATGAGCGCGAGCGCCGGGAACTGCGTGGCGAAGGTCGACACGATCTCGGCGCCGTTCGCGCTCGTGCCCGACACGCGGAGGATGTACTGCGAGTAGGAATCGGACGCCCACGCGAGCACCTTCAGCGCACCGGCCCCCGCTGCCGTGACGGCCAGCACTCGGGCGGCGCCGCTCACCGCGTCCTTGATGGGCTCACTGCGCACCATGTACATCGTCCGGATGCCGGCGACCATCAGCCCGAGGGTGAACAGCCCCACATCCACCGGGAGGTTGCTCTCCCGGAACCACTGACTGGCCGCCCCCTGGATGTCGACGATGAAGGAGTTGCCGGTCCACGACGTCAGGAAGTCCTTCGTGATCGAGTCGAAGCCCTGGTACATCTGCGCCGCGGTGTCCTCGAAGGCGCCATTCGCGGCGCTGTGGATCGCTGTCTTCGCCACCCCGCACGGAGCGACGAGCGCACACGTGGCCTCCCCTGCCGCATCGAGCGAATGGGCGATCACGAGCCGCCACCCAACCAGGGGATGAAGTCCCCCTTGCTCGGCGTCGTGCCGCCGCCCGCGGACAGTTCCCCGTCGTCCAGCACTCGGATCTTCCAGTCGCCGCCGACCCAGACCATCGTCGCCGGGATGCCGGCGTACCCGGTCGGCGAGCTGGGGAACGTGTAGACGAGCGTGATCTGCGCCTGATCCGGTGAGAACGAGTCGACGATGAAGCCCGCCGAGGTCATACCGTTCGACAGCATCGACTCAGGATCGGACTTGGCGGCCGTCTCGGAGATCGCCATCTGCTTGCCCGGCCCGTCCGCGATGTAGAAGGCCAGCGCGTCACCGATCGGGTGGCGCGTGTCGAACTGGCTGTACACGGCGGTCACCGCGGCTAGAGCCGCGCCGATTCGCGAGTGCGCGAAGCAGGCGTCGAACCCGTCGACGTCCCTCGTCGGTCCGACGGTCGGCGAGACCGGCCATGACAGTCCGTCTACGCCAGGCTGGTATCGCAGGTCCGACGGAACGGCCGGAATGGGCGTCGTGTTCGCCGTCACGTCGGAGCACTTGAAATCGTCGACCGCAGCCGTCGTGGGCGTCGCCTCGATGCCCACGTCGGCACTTGAGCGGTCGGAGCCGCCCGAGGACGCGTCCTCGGGCGCCACGATGCCCATGACAGTGACGGCGATCACGACGAGGAGCGCGGCGCCGAGCACCCCGACCGCGCCCCACTTCGCCTGCTTCGAGTGCCACGCCCGGGACACCCGCCCGTGCGTATCCGGCTCGCGCCCGCTCACGTCGGGATCGGCGTGCAAGCGCCGGAGAGGTGGCCGATGAATACGGAGGCGATCCCGGAGGCCGCCGAGATGAAGATCGAGCCGAGCACCCACCGCGAGAGCTTCGTCATCATCTGACCGCCGTCGTGGTGCTGGTGCTGGAAGAGGAGGCCCACGCCGAGCATCACGAGGGAGATGCCGGCGGCGAACCCCGCGGCGATCATCAACCAGAGCTTCATGGTGTCCATGCCGTCCTGCGCCTGGCCTGGCAGGCAGTAAGCCTGCGCCACGACGATCCCGGTCTTGTCCAGCGCGAGTGCGAACCGAGGTGACCGGGCTATTTCTCTGTACAGGACCATGTCCCACATCACCTCTCGGTTCCCTCCGCGCCCCCGACCTCGATCAGGGCCCTGCTCACCTGACGTGTCACGCGGGCGACTCTCGCCTCTACCTCCGGCGAGATCTCTGTCTCCCCACGGAGCGCAGGCACCCAGGGCGCGAAGATGACCGGGGCCGCCCCCGCCACCACCTTCAGCTCGCGTCGCGCTGCCGGAACCGGGCGACCTGGTGCATCCGCCACCACGAGGACCGCAGCCACGCGACGACGCCCGAGATCCCAGATCGCGTACTTGGCTTGAGCAAGGCCGGCCGGAACCGAACGGCAGACCAGTAGCACTCGGTCCTCGGGATTCACGGGCGTGTCGGCCATCGCCTCCCGGAGTCCGAGGAGCTGAGCCCAGGATGTGGTCCCGGCCGCTGGATGGCACCCGAGTGCGACGAGAGATCCGACCGCCTCCGTCCACCCCGACGTATCGACCTCTCCCGGACCGGCCCACAATGGAGCGTCAGCGCCGTCAGCGACCGACCGACCATCCGCTCCCACCGCGACACGGGTGACGCGATCTCCGTCGATCACCGTGACGCGGTACGGCGCAAGATCACCCGCTGCCCGGCTGGCCGCTTCGAGGACCGCGCGGCGTGCGTCCTGACCTGGAGGCACGATGAGAGGAGCGCCGTCGACCGCCCAGAGCGGACCGCTCGCGTGGACGGCGCAGACCACTGACGAGGCCGCATGCCGTCGCATGGATGGAAGTTGGACGAGCTGCCGGAGAGGGCGAGAGACCGACCCCTCGGCAGGCGGCCGCACTTCGTTCATGGGACTCCATCTCTTTCGATTGCCGGGATGAGGGTGTTCATTGATCCCCAGGACTACGACCCCAGGGGGCGCCGGGCCGGGCACCCCAGCTGCTCGGGGACTCCGGTCTGTCAGGCTGCAGAGAGCACCGGGACCGACTGGCTGCACATACTAGGCAAAAAGTGCACGTTGTAAACAACAGTGTGCACTACGCCATCGACGCTACCCACGAAGGGATCGCAGGGTGTCCGTGTCCGCTGCCGCATTCAAGCGCTGGGCGAGCGACACCCCCCTGCCGTCGGCGACGTCGCCGCTCGCGCAGGCGATCGGCGTGGGGCGCATGAGCCTGCAGCGACAGCTGGTGAGCGGGCGGGTCCGCGAGGAGACCGTCATCGCTTCGGCCCGCTCCGTCGGCTTGGACCCGGTGCAGGCGCTGTCTGTCTTTTCTGAGTACGAGGACCTCTCGCGCGGCGTGAAGCCACCGTCTTTGGGGGAGGTACTGTCGCAGGTCACCCTCGAAGACGCGACGGCCGCGCTGCTGCGTCGTCGAGGTGGCCTCCATGCGGCACGTCTCAGCGGCGGGTGGATCTGGCAGGACCCGCCTCATCCCGATGGCCTCAAATCCTGGGTGGATGCCGTCGACCCCGGATCCATTCGGATGCAGCTCGTCGAACGTCTCGGCATGTCGCCGCAGCAGCTGTCTCGCGACATCACCGGCAACGGCCTGAGGCCGCGTCATCTCATTGAGGTCGCGCGACTTGCCAACACCTCGTTGACCAGCGGTCTCGCAGTGGTGGGGATGGTTACGCTTGAGGAGGCAGGGTGGCCTGTGGACGCGCGCGACCAGGCCATCGATCGCCTCCCCGAGCTCGAGCTCATCGAACTAGTGCAAGCGAAGCTCGCGATCGCGCATCGCGTTGCACGCCGCCGTGCCGATGACGACGCCGGCGCCCGCCGGATAGAAGAGAACCTGGGATGAGAACATGTTGATCACGTACCTCGCTGCCGTCGTACTCGTGGCATTCGCGCTCACCAGGTTGCCATCTGCCATACGGGGTCAGAATGTCCTCATCGCATCATCGGCTACGGCTGTGGCCGTGGCGTTCGCGTTGATAACGCCGCCTGTCTACTCCGCCCTCGATGTGATCGCGCCCTTCCCCAACTTCGTCGACCTCGTCGCCAAGCTGGCACTGTTCGTGGGCCTCCTCCTGGCGGGTACGCAAGTAGCACGCGCTTGGGACGCTCCCTCCACCCAGCGCCTAGTATCTGGAGGCCCGGGGCTCCTGGTGTTCCTCGCCGTGTTCCTGCTCGAGGTCATCTTCTTCGCCCTGGTCCACGACGGGGCTCACGCACCGGATCTCGTCGATCAGCTATCAGATGTGACGAGCCGTGCGTACTCGACGATCGCGACGGCATACCCCGCTTACATCGCCGCTTTGCTCCTCCCGCACCTTCGCGCAACATTGATGTCGACGAACAGGACGGGCCGCGCCACGGCGACGTTCCTCTTCGTCGGATTCGGCCTGGCCATCGTCCGCTTCGGCTTCGGGCTCGTCACGTTGGCAGTGCCCGCGGCCTACTACGCAGGGCAGGCGGTTAGTGCGTTCGCGGCCGTCTTCGTTGCGCTAGGGCTGGCCACGGCCTTCTTCTCGCGCATCGTGCGGAAGCGCCGGGCCGCCCAGTCGTCCATCTAGATACTCGCGGCCCCCTGCGATTGGGCTGGCGAAGCGCTTCCTAGAGCGCCCCCGTGAGTGCCATGGACAGGGCCTTCAGCATTCCGTCGACCCGCTTCTGCTGCACGACGTAGCGCCGCGGCTTGCGGTCCGGCTCCGACCGCGGCGGGTCTAGGGTCACGACCCCGAGCTCTTCGAGCATGTCGAGGTTCTTCGCGACCATCGAGCTCGACAGGTCCATCTCGCGCGCGAGCTCCGGACGCGTCTTCGGCCCGTGCGCCAGCAAGTGCCGGATCAGGCCCACGCGCACCCGGCTGCCGAGGGCGTCGACGCTGATGCCGACTTCGGCGGGCAGTGGTGGGTTGACGCGTTTGGGCACCTCGCGAGTGTGGCCAAGTCGTGCGCTCGTAGCATCTACTGGTATATAAAGTACCAATAGAGGAGGAGGGGCCATGCAGGTTCGGATGCGCGGGACGATCATCGACGGGCCCGTGCTCGCGGACACGGACGGCGGGGAGCTCGCGGCCACGTTCACCTACGCCGACACCGCTGGCCGCACTGTCGTGCCATTCCCCCGGGCCTGCTGCGAGGTGGTCTGCCGCGGCTCCCTCGCCGTGGCCGTCCTGCTCGACCTCCGCGCCGGCGCCGACGTCCGCATCGACGGCGAGCTCCGGCTGCACCGTCCGCTGCGCACCGGGGAGGATGAGGATCTCGTGCTCGCCACGGTCGATGCGCGCAGCGTCTCATCGGCGATGCCGCGTGTCGCGCGACTCGGATCGGACACGCCGTCGAAGTGACCTGTTTCTGAATCAGGCCGCCACTACTGTCCGAGACATGGCTGCACAGCGACACCACGGAGGACGACCCGCGAAGGGCGACCGTCAGGCGCTCCTCTCCCGGGTCCCCGCGCCCCTCGGCGAGGCCGTCAAGGCCCAAGCCGACATGCGCGGCATGAGCGTCAGCGACTACATCGCTGCACTGCTCGCCCAGAACCTCGGCATGCCCGAGCTCGTCGCCAACCCTCCCGCAGTCATCCCCACACGTCAGGAGCTGCCCATCGCGGACGTCGCCTAAAACGAAGGAGCCCGCCGCTTCCGCGACGAGCTCCTGCACGTGTTGTAGCTCTCACCCTCACTGCTTGCCGGCGCCGAGGTTAGAGCTAATCCAGATCAACCAGCCTTCACAGGAGGTCTTTCTATGTCCGCGAGCATAACCCACGAACTTCGGGTTGTCGCCGAACACGCCACGGAATCTGTCTACGGATTCGGCGACACGGCCACCCGCCTCCGACTTAGTGGACCCCTTAATCGCCAGGCTTGCGACATGACGAGCATCCACGCCGGCACCCGACGCAATCGACGTCCCACCGGCGAGATCGCCGTCCCCCGCAAGATCCGACTGGCTCCCGAGACCGAGGCCGCCTTCCAGGCCGCCGCCGAAGCCTCCGGCAACCTCTCGATGTCGCTCTACCTCGAGCGACTCGCAGCACAGCTGCGCACCGACTTGGGAGCATTGCCCGTGCTCTCCCCCGCGACCGCTTCCGAGGAGGCCGACACGACGACGACTTAACGAATAAGAGCCCGTCGCTACCAACGACGGGCTCTTGAAGATTCGTAGCTCTGACCCACCTACCGGCTACCAACCACGGGTCCGAGCTCCAGCACATACCTACGGCTACCAACCGGGGCTTTGCCATACCTCCAGAGGAGATGTCGCCATAGTAGCTTCATCGCGCCCGCAAGCGCCAGAACCACGACCTGAGAAGACCATCGGCGTGTCGCCGTCCGTCGACTCGGCGTGGGGGTTGACGCGCCGCCTGAGTCCACGCGACCAGGTGCGCGCGATGATCCGCGACGCCTACGGCCGGCTGGACAGCAACAGCTACCCGCGCCTGCACCCGCTCGGGCCGGACGCGCCCACGACGCCCTGGGCGATCCGTCTCGCTGATACCAGCGGCCGGTACCGGCTCCTCTGCTTCGACTTCGACGGCAAGGACAGCACCGGCGTCGTCCCCGAGCTCATGGAACAGGCCCAGGACCAGGCGGCCGTGCTCTCCCGCACCCTCGACGAGCTCGCGATCCCCCACGTCCTCTGCCGCTCCTCCGGCGCCGGCGGCCGCCACGTCTGGATCGCCGTCGACGGCGGCGCCGAGGCGGCCCAGGTCGGCGCCCTGGCCACGGCCGCGCGCGCGAACTTCTCCACCCTCGACCACGGCATGCTCCGCAACCCCGCGGAAGGCGCCGCCCGGCCCCCACTCTCTCCCCACCGCGACGGCACCAGCTCGCGCGTCCTCACCGGCGACATCACCGCACTCCTGGCCCCGTCGACGACGACAGCCGACCTCGACGCGCTCACCGCGCTCCTCACCGACCGCATGCCCGCCACCCGCGCCGCCGACAGCACCCCCTCAGGACCCGTCGACACCCGGCACCAGGCGCACCGGCCCCTCAGCAAGGCCGGCACCGCCCACATGGCCACCATCGGCGGAGGCGGCAACCCCTCCTGGACCGGCTTCATGTGCCTCCTCGCCGCCGCCAACGCCGGCTGGACCCTCACCGACGTCCAGCACGCCGCCCGCACCGCCCCCGGCATGGAGCACTACCGCACCAAGAACACCGGCCGCGGCACCCGCAAGGCCCGCAGCACCCAGGAAGCCACCGAACGCCTCGAGCGGCAGTGGGCCAAGGCTCAGCAGTACGCCGCCGTCCAGCGCCCGCTCCCCCGCCGCGAACCCCAGGACCTCACCGAGCTGCAGGCCATCGTCGCCGACGTCGACGCCATCCTCACCTCCTTCCGCGTCACCCCCGGCCGCTGGGGTCGTAGCGAAGCCGACGCCTCCCGCCGCTCGATCCTCACCGCCCTCACCTACCTCACCCTCCAGACCGGCAAGCGCACCATCGCCGCCTCCATCCGCGACCTCGCCCTCATGACCGGCCTCGGCCGCACCACCGCAGCTGACGCCCTCCGCGTCCTCGCAGACGCCGGCTTCATCACCCGCGTCTCCCCCACCGACGGCGGCAATGCCGCCGAATGGCGAGTGACCTGGCGATTTTCCACAGTAGAAGGAGCACTCCGGTCACAACCACTACATAACCCCGCCGCCCCCGCGGAACTCTTCGCCCGTCGCGCCGAACTCGTGAGCGTTCTCGAGCACGAACTCACTGACCAGAGACACGACCTGTTCACACGCAACGGCCTCGGACACCTCGCCGGTCGGCTCTATGCCACCCTCGGGCAACACGAGGCGCTCAGTGTCGACAGCGCAGCACGCCTCCTGGGAGTGAGCACGCGCCACACCGCCACGATCCTCAGCCGCCTACGACGACACCGCCTCATCAAGACCTATGACAACGGGTGGGCACGAGGCGTACGAGATCTCCGGGATGCGGCCGCACGAACTTTAGGCATCCTCGGCTACCTAGATGACCGTGCTCGCCGTTACCAGGCGGAGCGCGAGGTCTGGGCCTGGTGGAACGCGGAACTCATCACCATGCACACCAACCCCCGATTCCGACCCCGGCGGCCGGCAGCATCCAGCCGCCCGCTTTTCGCTGCCCCCTCCTCCGGTGAACGCGTTTGGCCCCGCTATCCCCGGACTCGCACCCTCGCCGATCACCGATCTGCCCGACGTCTTGTACTCGACGGCGCCCTCAACCCCGAGGCGCGATGGCAATATCTCGGTGAGGCGGCCTGAGGCACACCAGCGACGCTCATCGAGCTCGGGTGTCGCACAGCAGCACTCATGATGTACCTGCGGCGGGACGGCTATGGCCACGGGGGTTCGATGGTCAAGACCGTGCGTGCGACGCCTCGTGCTAGCACTAGTGAAGTGCTTGCAGTATGCAATCACTGCATTGACCATCGTGCGCAGCCATAGGTTCCATGTTCAGATCCGTAACTTGCACAATGCTTGCATACAGCTAGCGGAGGCCACGCTGAGGCAGCAGGATGAGGTGCTCGAGGTCGGGTACCGCCCTGTACGGCCGCGTTGGCAGTCGGTAGCGACGACGTTCGACGGGCTGGACTGCCACTCCCCCAGTGTGCCGACGGCAACGGACGTCCGGGCCATTGAGCGGTGAATCCACCTACGAGGACTCTGCTGCTGATCGACACCCAGACAGACGAGATCATCACCGAAGCATTGCGCTATGCAGGTGCTAGCTGTGTGCAAGCCAGCTGTAAACCGCGAGTTCAGATGCCGCGGTGATGCGTGCATGGGCTGCTCCAAGGGGTGGCGGTTCTGGGAGACCCAGGCGGAGGCGAACAGATTGCGGCGAAAGGATGCAACCTGCTAAATCGCCTGCCCACGCCTCTCATCGGTAGCGCTATGCAAGTGCTAGCACTTGCATAGCAGTATCGCGAAGATTGCGACTTGGACCCAGGGCCGTCTGCACACACCGCCTCCAGGCGCCTCCGATGCTGGGATGAGCTAGTACCATGACACTGCTAGCAGTCTGCTAGCGCTATGCAAGGGCTACAGATGGGAACGCCTGGACATGATTCTTCTGGTCGGCAGTCAAAAGGGCGGCGCAGGCAAGTCGACGATCGCGACCAACCTCGCGGCCGAGTACGCCCGACAGGGGAGTGACGTGGTCCTCGTCGACGCCGACGTCCAGCGCTCCTCCGCTCGCTGGCACGCCGACCGGGAAGCGGCAGGCCTCACACCGGCCATTGCCTGCATCGAGAAGCTCGGCAACATCAGCGGCACCCTTAATGACCTCGACAGTCGGTATGGGGTCGTCATCGTCGATGTCGCCGGCAAGGACAGCAAAGAGATGCGTACCGGCATGGTCGTGGCGCACAAGATGATCGTCACGGTTCGGCCGTCCCAGTTCGACCTCGACACCCTTCCGCATATGAGCGAGCTCGTCGAACAGGCACGGGACCTCAATCCGGGGCTCGACGTCCGCAGCCTCCTGACACAGGTCCCCACCAACCCCGGTGTCACCGAGCGGGCCGACTCCGAGGACTACCTCTCGGACTACCCGGAACTGCGCCCCCTGCAGACCGTCGTCTTCGAGCGCAAGGCCTACCGGGACGTCATCGGCGAGGGACGCGGCGTCGTCGAGTGGAACAACCCCAAGGCACGTGCCGAGATCCAGGAACTCGCAGCGGAGGTGACGGCGTAATGGCCATCAAGAAGAGGACCCAGCAAGAACGCGACCGTGAGGCCCGCATCGAGGCATTCGGGGCCGCCGCCGAGGCGCGCAGCAATGAGCCCGCGCCTGTCGTGGAACCCGCGGTGCCTACAGCCTTGCCCTCCGGTGACCGTCAGCCCGCGCCGGCGGCGGGGGAGCAGCGCTCCTGGCCCAAGAACGCGCTCATCCGCTACCCGAACGAGGACCTGCCGAAGCTCCTCGCCGAGGTCGCTGCTCTCGAGGAGCGCACGCATCACGCAACCAGTCTCCGTGCACTTCGGCGTGGGCTGGAGATCATGCGTGCGGAACTCACGAAGGAGTAGCCAAGCCCACCGCAGGGATAGTTGCACTCTGCAAGCACTTTGCAAGCACTCTGCAAGCACCCCGCCGGCGCGGCATAAGTCCTAGCCATGGGAGTGTCAGACGAAGGCGTCTAGGTCTTGGGCCCTTGGGTGACAACAGCGGCTCCGCGAAGCGGAGATGCCCACGTTCCAGGACGTTCATGAGCGCACGCACGGGCGAGACTTTTTTGCCGCCCCAGCGTGACCCGGAGGCAGCATATGGAACGTCGAGGTGCATCTGACGTGCTGGCAACGGCGCTCCCATGCGTCAGCGTCCTTCCTCGACCGGCCCGATGGGGTGGAATCTAGTGGGCTGGTTTCGGGGCGTGAAGCGGGTGGTCGGTGGTGCCGGTCGCGCGCTCGCTTCTGCCCGCGGTGGAGAGCAGGTACTCCGCTGGCGCCTCCTCGGTAGGCGCCTGTTGAGGGCTGTGTGCGCTAGCCGCGTCCCTGGGTTAGCGTCCGAATCCAGAAGGTCGAGGCTCGTGTGAAGTGGAAGCACGGGGCAAGCCCCCCGCGGTGCACCCGAGCCGACAGTGGGCCGCAAGATACCTCCCAGGCGCTTGCGAGTCAAGGAGTTCGGAAAAGAAAGTCGACGTTCCGAAACCACTGGACGAGCGTCCAGTACGGTGTTACTTTCGCCTCACCCGACACTCTGGCGGGTACACAGCAACGAACATGGGACACCCGCATGGAAAAGACAATGAGCATGAAGATCAGCCTTCCGGACCTCGATTTCGACAGCGTCGAGATCATGTCCGTCCGTGAGGCCGTGGCGGTGCCGGAGACCGGCGCCACCAGCGGCTCGAGCAGCAGCAACTCGAGCTCTTGCTGCGGCAGCAGCTCGTGCTGCTCCTCGTCCTGATCGCTCTTCTGTAGGGCCAATCGAAACCACCGAGGGTGGGCCGGCGACAACGTCGGCCCCCCTCGGTCATTGAAGGGGATGGAATGTCGGCAGTGGTTGCAGACGCGGTCTGCAAGAGTTACAAGGATGTCGTTGCCGTCAAGGATGTCTCCCTACGGGTCGAAGCGGGCGAGCTCGCCGCTGTCCTTGGCCCTAATGGGGCGGGCAAGACGACAACCATCGAGATGTTCGAAGGGCATCGTGCTCCTACGTCAGGATCGATCCGTGTCCTCGGTCTCGACCCCACGAACCGAGGGGAATTCCGTCAGCTTCGCCGACGCATCGGCGTTGCTCTGCAGAGGACCGGATATGAGCCGACTCTGACCGTTCAGGAGATTGCCGACCGTCAGGCGAGCTACTACCCCTCGCGCTTCGCTCTACCTCCCATCATCGAAGCCCTCGGGCTCGGCGCGAAGCTCACATCGCGGATCGGCACGCTGTCCGAGGGCACGCGACGCCGCGCCGACATCTTCTTCGCGCTCGTCGGTGCTCCCGACGTCCTCTTCCTTGATGAGCCCACCGCGGGCCTCGACCCAATTGCGCGCCGCGATGTGCAGGGCCTGCTCACAAGCCTCCGGCAGTCGGGGATGGCGATCATCATGACATCTCACCACCTCAATGAGGTCCATGAGATCGCGGACACCGTGCACGTCCTTCGCGACGGAACGATCATGATGTCGGGGCCTCCCGGCACGCTGATCCGCGACTCCGGGATCAAGACCATCGTCGCGTTCGACCGCCCCGCCGCCGCGCTGACTCTTCCCGAGGGCGCCGTCATCTCCGGGGATCGAGTGACGTTCGACGTCGACGACCCCTCCGAATTCCTCCGCAGGCTCCATGACTGGAGCGGAACCACAGGCATCGACATGACCAATCTGACCATCACCCAGCCGACGCTCGACGAAGCGTACGTCCGCCTCGTGGGGGGCGGACAGTGAGCGCCGTCGAGCTGACGGTCGTCCATGCGCCGGTTTCCGTCGCCCGCACGGCGTGGCTCCATGTGCGGTCAGAGGTCCGTGCCTTCTGGTCCACGCCCGTCACCGTCGGATTCATCGTATTGATGCCGGTAGTCCTCTATCTCGTCTTCGGCATCGCATTCAAGAGCAACTCGGACACGCGCATGCTCTTCGAGGACCGGGACATCCTCGCCGCCAACCGGACGTTCGGGGGAGTGCTCGTCTTCGGCCTCATGGCCGTCTCGTTCGCCAACGTCGCGATCGGCCTCGCCATGCGACGAGGCTCCGGCATGTATCGACGACTGCGCACGACTGCGGCGCAGCCAGTGGTCGTGATCGGCGCCTTCCTCGTCAACGTGGTCATCGTGAGCGTGCTCATGGTCCTGATCGTCACACTCATAGGCACGACGCTCTTCGGTGTGCGCCTCGATGCCAGCAAGGTCGGCTCCCTCATCGCGGCTCTGGCGCTCGGGGCCTGCTGCTTCATGGCCCTCGGTGTCGCCCTGTCGCTTCTTCCGCGTTCAGGTGAAGCAGCAGTGCCGATCGTGAACGTGATCTACTTCCCACTTGCGTTCCTCTCAGGTGCGTTCTTCGACGTCCCGCTGGGTGCGGCTCTACAGAACGTGGTCAACGTGCTCCCCGTCCGCCCGGTGCTCGAGCTCGTGCTCGGCAGCCTCGCCGAGGGCGACACCACGTGGAGCTGGGGAGATGTCGGCGTCCTCGGCGCATGGACCGTTGTCGGCGTCCTCATTGCCGGGCGCTGGTTCCGCTGGGCCGCTGAGCGCGAACCCCGTCCTCGTGCGGCCCGCAGCTTCGGTCCGCCTCGACGACAGGCCGGCGAAAGCACATGAGCCTGACCGCGAATCCGCGGTCCCACGTTCTTCCCAGCATTAGCCCCTTCACGGTACGGCGCGTCAATCCGTATCCGTATAGGCGGTTGGTGTCTGGCGAGCTCGGGGACACCCGCACGGCGATCGAGATGCTCGCGTCGGAGGCACGTAAGCGACAGGCGA